>JADLFO010000327.1 GCA_020845455.1 Caldilineaceae bacterium | reverse complement strand
TCGCCCGCTTGCTTGTCGCCGGGGATGCTGTCGAGCCGCGCCAGCGCCTGCGTCAGCGCATCCTCCAAAACCAGCGCCATCGCCGCTTGCACGCTGCGCGCCAGCCGTCCGGCTTCGGTCGTGGGCATCAGTACATCGAGCAGGACGGCATCGGGCCGGAGTTCGCTCGCTGCCTGTGCCGTCTCGCCCGGCTGCGCCAAGAAGACGGCGCGCCAGCCGCTGCCGTGCAGATAGCGCTGATAGAGTTCGGTCACGCCGGGGTTATCCTCCACCACCCAGCCGCTGTGCGCCAGCGGCGTCTGGGCCAGTTCGACGTTGGCGTAGAGATGTTCCAGCGCGGCGCGCACGTCGGCAGCGGAAATAAGGACCATGCCGCCGAACAACTGGTGTGGGAGCGCCGCGTCCAATATCTGATCGACCAGATGTCGGACATCCCCAGCGTCAGCGCCTGGCGGCAACTGCCCTACGGCGTGGGCCAGCTCTTCCCACACATGGCCATGACCTGGGATGTCAACCGGCTGGAGGTCAGCTATCAGGAATTCTGGGAGGCGATGCTGGCCGGCCCGCCGCGCATCATGACCCAGCAGTATGACGACCCCTTGCGCGACCGCCAGCGCCAGATCCGGGTGCATGTGCATGGGCTGCACGACGGCCAAGAAGTGCTGATCGCCCAGCGTATGCGCGCCGTGCTGGGCGCCTAGCGCGGCCTATCTGGAACCATACACACGCCAACAGACAAGGACCCACGATGCACATTGAGGATTTTGAGATTGCCGCCCTGCCCCAGGGGCGCAAGGCGTTTGAATGGCTGGACGTCGCCACCCGGCCCGACGGCAGCCTGTGGCGCGTGCCGCTGTGTACCGTCACCGGGCGCGAGCCAGGCCCGACGTTGGTGGTGATCGCCGGCATCCACGGCGACGAGTACGAAGGGCCGGAGACGATCGCGCGCGTCTACCAGCAACTGACGCCCGAGCAGATCACGCGCGGCAAGCTGGTGATGGCGCCCTTTTTTAACCAACCGGCCTGGGAGGCGGGCACGCGCACCAGCCCGGTGGACGGGCTGAACCTGGCGCGCGTCATGCCCGGCGACCCCCAGGGCAGCATCTCCTACCGGCTGGGCTACTATGTGACGACCAAGTTTATCGACCCGAGCGATCTCTTCTTGGACATCCACAGCGGCGGCGTGGCGCTCAACATCTGCACCTCGGTCTACTACTACGCTACCGACAACGAGATCGGGCGCAAGACCAAGGCGGCGGCCATGGCCTTTGCCGCGCCGGCCGTGATCGGCAGCACGCACCCCGAAAACGCCGTCTATGGGTGCAGCTTCCGCACCTGTTGGGACCGCGGCAAGGCGGGCATGTTCACCGAGGCGCACGGTGCGGGCCGCACGCTGCCCCACGAGATCGACTGCTTTACGACCGGGGTCTTCAACCTGCTCAAGCATATGCAGATGATGGAAGGCGAACCGGCGCCGCAGCGCATCACCCATCATCTGGTGGGCGACGAACAACGCCAAGGGCCGTCTACCGCCAACGTGGGCGGCTTCTTTCGGCCCGAGGTGCGCATCCTCGAACACGTTACGTCTGAGCGGCGCATCGGCGTGATCCAGGATTTCAGCGGGGCCGTGCTCGAGGAGTTCTTTGCCGGGCGCGAGGGCTATGTCACCACGCTGCGCGCCGTGCCGCGCGTCCATGTGGGCGATTCGTTGTTTGGCATTACCGGCGGCGAACAGTTGGCCGGCTAGCCGCAGCAGAAGGCCAGACGCATGTCGACGGGCGCGCGATTGGGCCAACCTGGGTTGGCTTCAGGGGGCGGAGGCAGCCGCGTCATGGCGACGAGCCTGGGGAGCGCCGATAGCGGATGCGCGCCGGGGATAGGGCTGCTTCGACCGCGCCGCGGCTCACGCCACCAGCGGGCCGCCCAGGACGGCGTCGTTGCAGCGTTCACAGTCGGGGTTGCCGCAGTGGGTAATCTGCGGGTCGGCGCGCATCGCCGCGGCCGCCGCCGCCAGCGCGGCGCGGGCCGGGAACAACAGCCACCGGCTCCGGCCGACCACCGTCTCGCGCTGCCACGCCGCCAGCGCCGGCGCCAGCCGCCCAAACCCGTCCGAGCAGCCCCCCGCCTCCACCCGCTGCGCACGACCTTGGCGGTCGTTGGCCCAACGCCGAAAGAGCACGCGGCCCGCCTCCTGCTCGGCGAGGTGCAGCAGCGTCATGTTCTCCAGCGCGACGCCCATCAGCAGCACCCATCCCCCCGCCTCGACCAGGGCGCGCAGCGGCGCATAGACCGCCGACGGCGCTTGGCCCGCAATAAGACGCGCCGCCAGCGGCCCCACGGCGCTGAACGAGTTGAGCGGATGATCCCCGCGCACGCGCCCGGAGTGCTGCACCACCGCCGCCGCCAGCGCGCCCATGTCCGGGTCGACCTCCTGCGCGGCGGGCGTATAGATGCGCCCCGCGCCCGCCGCGCCGCCCGGATAGGGCCGGTCATAGTGGATGCCGTTGCGCGCTACCTGGAGTTCGGGCGGCGGCTCTATGGCAAAGTCATACGAGAAGCTGGGCGCCAGCAAGGTGCAGCCTTCGGCCAAAAAGGCCGCCACCAGCGCCTGCGCGCCGCCCGCCACCCGGCCAAACGAGCGCAGCGAGGCATGCACACAGACGGGCCGACCGGCAAGCCCCAGCCGCCGCAGCGCCGCCTGAACCTCGCTTTGGGTCACCGGCTGGGCCGCCACGCTACACCCCCGCCAGCGAAAGCTGCTCGGCATAGTGACAGCTCACAAAGTGGCCCGGCGTCAGCTCGCGCAGCGCCGGCTCCTCATGGACACAGCGCGCCCCGTCGCCGTAGGCGCAGCGCGGGTGAAAATAGCAGCCCGACGGCGGGTTGGCCGGGTCGGCCACATCGCCTTCGAGCAAGATGCGCTGCGAGCGCAGGCGCGGGTCGGGCTTGGGCACGGCCGAGAGTAGCGCTTCGGTGTAGGGGTGGCGCGGCCTGGAGAAAAGCTCGTCCGTCTGCGCCATCTCCACCAGTTTGCCCACATACATCACCGCCACGCGGTTGCAGACATGGCGCACCACGCTCAAGTCATGCGCCACAAAGAGATAGGTCAACTGAAACTCGCGCTGCAACTGTTTGAGCAGGTTGAGCGTCTGCGCCTGGATCGACACGTCCAGCGCCGACACCGGCTCGTCACAGATCACCAACTGCGGGTTGAGCGCCAGGGCGCGGGCGATGCCGATGCGCTGGCGCTGCCCGCCGCTAAAGGCGTGCGGGTAGCGCGCCATATACTCCGGGCGCAGCCCCACCACCTCCAGCAGTTCGGCCACCCGTTCTTTGAGCGCCGCGCCGCGCGCCACCCCGTAATTTTGCAGCGGCTCCCCCACGATCTGCAGCAGCGTCATGCGCGGGTCGAGCGAGGAATAGGGGTCTTGAAAGATCATCTGAATGTTGCGCCACGCCGCATGCATCTCGGCCTTGGAGAGCGTCGCCAGGTCGACGACCCCCTGCGCCGGGTCGCGAAAGAGGATCTGGCCCGCCGTGGGGTCATAGGCGCGCAGGATCACGCGGCTGGTGGTCGTCTTGCCACAGCCGCTCTCCCCCACCAGCCCCAAGACCTCCCCCTGATGGATATAAAAGCTCACGCCGTCCACGGCCTTGACCTGGCCGACGACTTTGCGCAAAAAGCCCTTGCGGATCGCAAAATGCTTTTTGAGGTCGCGCACCTCCAGCAGCACAGCAGGCCGCAGCGCTGCTGTCTTCGGCGCGGCGGGCGACGCCGCAGCGGGCGGCCGGGGGGCGATAGGGTCGGCAGTCGGCGGTTGGCTCATAAAGGGCTGCTTTCCAGCGCGGCAGGGTCCGGGTCGGCCAGCGCCTCAAAGACACGGGCGCAGCGCGCCACATGCTGCGGCGTGATCCGGACCAACTCCGGCGCGGCGCAGATCTCCGGCAGATAGTGCGGGCAGCGCGGGTGAAAGCGGCAGCCCGCCGGGATCGAAAAAGGGTCGGGGACCATGCCCTCGATCGTCTGCAGCGCGTCGACGCGGCGGTCGATGCGCGGGATCGAGCGCAGCAGGGCGCGCGTGTAGGGGTGGCGCGGGGCATGAAAGAGCGTGTCGACATCGGCGGCTTCGACCTCATGGCCCAGATACATCACGACCACGTCGTCGGCCATCTCGGCGATCACGCCCAGGTCGTGCGTGATAAACAGGATCGCCATGCCGAATTCCGCCTGCAGGTCGCGCATCAGATCCAGAATCTGCGCCTGCGTCGTCACGTCGAGCGCCGTGGTCGGCTCGTCGGCGATCAAGAGCGCGGGGCGGCAGCTCAGCGCCAGCGCGATCATGGCGCGCTGGCGCATGCCGCCGCTCAACTCATGCCGGTAGCGGTCCACCGTGCGCGCCGGCTGGGGCATGCCCACACGCTGCAGCATCTCGATCGCCCGGCTGCGCGCCTCCGCCTGGCTCACCCCTTGGTGCAGGCGGATCGTCTCGACCATCTGGTTGCCCACCGTATGCACTGGGCTGAGCGTCGACATCGGCTCTTGAAAGATCATGGCGATCTCGTTGCCGCGGATGGCGCGAATCTCGGCCCCCTCCGGGTCGAGCGTCGCCAGGTCGACGATCTCGCCCTGTCCGCTGGGCGCGCTGCTGGGCGCGCCCTGGCGTGCGCCGCGATCTTCACCAGATCGCGGCGCACGGTGATAGAGCATCGAGCCGCCGACGATCCGGCCCGGCGGGCGCACGGTGCGCAGGATCGAGCGCGCCGTGACGCTTTTGCCGCAGCCGCTCTCGCCCACGATGCCCAGCGTCCGGCCGCGCTCGACCGTAAAGCTCACGCCGTCCACGGCGCGCACCGTGCCCCCGTCGAGAAAGAAGTGGGTTTGCAGGTCGCGCACTTCCAAAAGCGGCGCAGCGCCCCGATTCATGTTAGCTCGCTCACATGGGCGCGCACCTTGCGGATCGCCTCTAGGATCAGGTCCATGTCCTCCTGCTCGCCCAAAAAGACGGTGTGCGACAGGCTGAGCGCCACGTTGGCAAAGAGATGCTCCGCCGTGGGGCACTCCACCTCGCGGAAATCAACCGGCACCCCGGCGATATTGTCCATCGTTTCAAAGATCGGGTTGCGGTAGATGGGCCGCCCGTGCGCGCCCACGTTGATCGGCGCGCCCTCGGCGCGCACCGCCTCCAGGAAGCGGTCGCGCGGCACGCCGTCGAAGCCCGCCTGATCATAAAAGAAGTTCCAGTAGTAGAAGCTCCAGCGCGTGACGCGGTCATCGCGTTCAATCGGGGCCACGCCCTCGATCTCCCGCAGCCCCTGCGCCAGATAGGCGGTGTTGCGCTCGCGCGTCGCCACCTGCTCGTCCAGACGGCTGAGTTGGGCCAGCAGGATCGCGCCCTGCCACTCGGTCATGCGCAGGTTGGAGGCCAGGCGGTGAAACTCATAGAAGGGGCGGCCCGGTATGCGCCCGATGTTGTGATAGGAGAAGGCCTTTTCGGCCAGATCCTGGTCGTTGGTGATGACGATGCCGCCTTCGCCGGCGGTGAGCTGTTTGAAGGCCTGGAAGCTAAAGGAGCCCAACCCCGAGAGCGCGCCGACGCGTTTGCCGCGCCATTCCGAGCCGTGGGCGTGCGCCGCATCCTCGATGACGGTGATGCCGTGCGCCTGCGCCAGGGCGTGGATGCGGTCCATGTCCGCCGGGTAGCCGCCGTTATGCACCACGACCGCGGCCTTGGTGCGCGGCGTGATCGCCGCTTCCATGGCGTCCGGGTCGATGTTGAAGGTCTTGGGGTCGACGTCGACAAAGACGGGGATGCCGTTGACCAGCGCGATCGCCGTGGCGCTGGCCACAAAGGTCAGCGCCGGCGCCAACACCTCGTCGCCCACGCCCACGCCGGCGGCCTTGAGCGCGCATTCGAGGGCGGTGGTGCCGTTGGTGACGGCCACGCCGAATTGGGCGTCCTGATAGGCGGCAAAGGCGTCTTCAAACTGCGTGACCTTGCTCGGCTGCTCGCCGCGCGCGCCGCCGCGCCACCACAGGCCGCTGTGCAGGACTTCGATCAGGGCCTGCTCTTCGCGCTCGTCAAAGATCGGCCACTTCTTGCCCAACGGGCGGTCGATGGTCTTTGCGCCGCCGTTGATCGCTAACTGCGCCATGGCGCATTCCTTTCCAGTCGGGTCACATGGCTTTGTAGGGGTCGGCGGCGTCGCGCAGCCCGTCGCCGACAAAGTTAAACATCAAGACCGTCACGATCACAAACCCCGCCGGGATCAGCAGCCAGGGCTGCTGCGAGATCGTGCGGATGTTTTGCGCGTCTTGCAGCAGCACGCCCCAGCTTACCGCCGGCGGGCGGATGCCCAAGCCCAGAAAGCTGAGCGCCGTCTCGCCGATGATCATACCGGGGATCGAAAAGGTCATATCCACGATCAGATAGCTCATAAAGCCGGGCAGCAGGTGTTTGCCGATGATCTTGGCGTCGCTGCTGCCGCTGAGCTTGGCGGCCATCACAAAGTCTTCCTCGCGCAGCTCCAGGATCTTGCCGCGCACCACGCGCGCCAGCCCCGCCCAGCCGATCAGCGAGAGGATCAAGGTGATGCCAAAGTAGATCTGCAGCGACGACCAGTGCGGCGGCAGCGCCGCGCTCAACCCCATCCACAGCGGGATGGTCGGCACCGACTGCAAGACCTCGATCATGCGCTGGATGATGTCGTCGACGATGCCGCCGTAATAGCCCGAAATGCCCCCAAACAGACAGCCCAGCACAAACGCCAGCAGCACGCCGACCAGCCCAATCGTCAGCGAGATCGAGGCGGCATAGAGGTTGCGCGAAAAGAGGTCGCGGCCCAACTTGTCGGTGCCAAACAGAAAGATCACGCCCTCCTCGACGCCAAACAGACGCACCGTGGCGGGGATCACCCCAAACAGCTTGTACGGCTCGCCGGGCACAAAAAAGCGCACATAGTGGCGTGCGCTTGTGTCCTCGGTGTAGGTGCGCCGGAAGGTCTGCATGTCAAGCGTCTGCTGCATGTCATAGACATAGGGGCGCAGGCCGTCGAAATGCACGCGCTGCGGCGGCGCAAAGACATAGTCTTCGTTGCGCGTGTTGGGCAGATAGGGCGAGACAAAGGGGTGGAAGGCGGCGAGCAGATAGAGCACGATCAAGACCACGCTCCCCACCATCGCCAACCGGTGTTTGCGAAAGCGCAGCCAGATCAGCCGCCACTGCGACTCCGCCGCAAGCGCCGCCGACTTCTTGCGCGGCGCCGTCTGCGGGGCCGGGGCTGTCTCCATGCCCGCCCCCATGCCGGTCTCGATGCCGGTCTCCATAGCGTCACGACTCCCCTTCTAGCAGACGGATGCGCGGGTCGATATAGGCCAGCAAAATGTCGGAGAGCAGCGTGCCCAGCACAGTCAAGGCCGAGAGGATCAACACGATGCTGCCCGCCAGATAGTTGTCCTGGCTGACGAGCGCGCCAAAGAGCAGCGGCCCCACCGTGGGCAGATTGAGCACAATCGAGACGATGGTCGCGCCCGAAAAGACGCCGGGCAGCACATAGCCGATCGTGCTGATGATCGGGTTGAGGGCGATGCGCGCCGGATATTTGAAGAGCAGTTGGCGCTCGGTCAGCCCGCGCGCCCGCGCCGCCTCGACATAGGGCTTGTTGAGTTCGTCGAGCAGCGTGCCGCGCATGATGCGGATCAGCCAGGTCAAGTTGGCCAGGCTGATGATCAGCACGGGCGCGGGCAGATGCTTGAGCAGATCCATAAACTTGGCCCAACCCCAGGGCGCGTTGGCATATTGGGGCGAAAACAGCCCGCCCATGCTCAGCCCAAACCAGTTGAACAGCGCCACCATCACCAGCAGCGCCAGCAGAAAGTTGGGGACCGCCACGCCCATAAAGCCGACCACGGTCAGCAGATAGTCGCCCAGCGAATATTGGTTGACGGCGGAATAGATGCCGATCGGGATCGCCAGCGCATAGCTAAAGATCACCGTGCTGATCGAGATCACCAGCGTCATCCCCAGCCGCTGCCCCACCAGCTTGGCGACCGGCTCGTTAAACTGAAACGACCAGCCCAGGTCGCCCTGCATGGCGTTCCACAGCCATTTCAAAAAGCGCGCATAGACCGGCAGGTCCAGCCCATATTGATGGCGCAGGGCAGCCACCTGGTCGGCGGTGACGGTGCCGCCGCCGGTCTGCTTCAGGCGGGCGATATAGGAGGTCAGGTAATCGCCGGGGGGCAGTTCGATGATCGCAAACGAGATCAGCGCGATCACAAACAGCACCACCAGCATATAGAGCGTGCGGCGCAGAATAAAGCCAAGCATGCGCGTCTGCCTTCCCTGTCTGAAGCAGGGCGGTGGGCAGCGCCGCCTCTGGCGGCGCTGCCCACCGCCCCTCCCTCACGCCTGCTGTCGGTCGAGCAGCGGCTGTTTGAGATACCAGGTCATCGAGTCAAACACCTGGCCGAAGTAGCAGTCCCAGCCCCACAACTGCTCTTCGGGCACGTTGCCCAGGTTGGTGGCGACGATGACCGGCACCGGGGCCATGCCCACCGTCCCGATCGTCCACAGGTTCTCGGCCTGTTGTTTGAGGATCTCCTTGCCCAACTGCGTGCGCCGCTCCTCGTCGGGCGTGGCCTTCATCTCCTCCCACATCGCCAACAGGTCTTTCATCTGCTGGGGCGGTTCCTCGCCTTGTTCGCCGTTGGTCTGATACCACAGCCCCCACAGCGTTTCCCAGCACCACTCCCAGCCCCAGTTCATGGGCACCGACCAATAGGGCGTGAGCGCAAACATGATGTCCATGGCGTTGTCACAGTCGCCCAGGTTCATCTGCACATCGTTGGCGCGCACGCGCGTCTCCATCAGCTCGCCCGTATAGCCCTTGAGCGTGGCCTCGATGCCCAGGTTTTCGCGCCACTGTTCCAGCACCAACTGCGCCACGATCTCGCGCGGGCGCTCGCCCGCCTCGGGGTAGTCGATCTGCCAGGTGAGGCGTGCGCCGTCGGGCCGCAGCCGGAAGCCCTGGGCGTCGCGCTGGTCCAGCCCCATCTCGTCGAGCAGCCGGTTGGCCTCGTCCACGTCCTGTTGGATGTAGGAGTCGGCGAACTCCTGCTCAAAATAGCGGCTGGTGGGCAGCACGGTCAACTGGCGCGGGGTGGCGAGGCCAAAGTAGAGCACGTTGTTGATCTCGTCGCGGTCCATGCCCAGCGAGAGGGCGCGGCGGAAGCGCACATCGCGGAAGATATCGCGCAGCGCCGTGTCCTTTTCATAGGTCTGGTTGGCGCCAAACCCCGCCTCGGAAGCCCAGACCGATTTCCACAGCAGCACGCGATATTGGCCGGCTTCGGCGTTTTCCTGATAGAGCGGCAGGTTTTCGGTCGTGCTCAGCCAGCCGCCAAAGTCGACCTCGCCGCCCATGATCTTGGCCGTGCCCACCTCACGGTTGGCGACGGCGGTGCCGACGACGCGGTCGATGTAGGGGAGTTGGTTGCCCGCCGGGTCGACCTTGAAGTAATAGGGGTTGCGCTCGTCGGTGATGCTGTCCACCCCCTTCTCCATCACCAAGAAGGCGTTGAGCGTGGGGTGATAGGCCTCGTCGCGCTCGTCGGGGAAGGCTTTCTTCTGGAAGAGCTGATACCAGAACTCAAACCCGGCCTCCTTGGCCGCCTCGTCCAGCTTGGTCTGGTCGGCATACTTCGGGTGATATTCGGTCAGGTAGTGTTTGGGCAGGTTGTTGCCGTTGAAGTAGCCGCGCGCCAGCAGCGCCGGGGCCATCGGGATCGGGCCGGGGAAGTGAAAGACGACGGTGTAGTCGTCGACCTTTTCGACCGTCATCAGTTCGCCGCCGATCGACCAGCTGTGAGGTTTGACGGGCGTGAGGTCGTCGTTGAGCACGACATCCTCCCAATAGAAGATGATATCGTCGGCGGTCCATGGCTCGCCGTCGGAGAACTTCACGCCTTGGCGCAGGTGGATCGTCATGGTCTTAGCGTCGTCGGACATCTCCCAACTGGTCGCCAGGTTGGGGGTAATGCCCAGACAGGTGCTGTCGAGCTGCAGCAGATATTCACGTTCGCTGGTAAAGACGGCCGAGTCCCAGCCGATGCGCCCCGCCGAATCGGAGACGGTGTGGATCGTGCCGCCATAGGCGCCGATCTCCTGCAAGGGGACGACGACTTTGGGTTCGGCGGGCAGCCGTTCGGCCACCGGCGGGAGCTGTCCGGCGGCCACGCGCTCGGCCAGCATGGGCGCTTCCTGGAACGATGTGGGGGTTCCGGACGGCATCTGGGCGGCCGGGGCGGCGGGCGCGGTCGTGGCCGCGGGGGCCGCTTCGGGTGCGGTGACCTCGGCCGGGGCGGCAGCGCCGCCGCAGGCCGCGGCCAGCGCACCGGTGACGGTCACCGCCGAAAGATGGAGAAATTGTCTGCGCGAAATGGGCGTACGATCTCTCACCGTGTTCACTGCATGTCCTCCATGTACGTTGGGCGCACGCGTGGCACGCGTGGCTAGATGGGCGCGGCACATGCGCCGCACCGGAGATTGCTAGCCTGGACAAACGAGCCTGGGAAGGATACGGAGAGCATTCATGCGAATTGATGCCCAGCGACGGTTCGCAAGCGACCAAACTGGAACCTAAGACGGGAACGTGATCAATCGAGAGACCGGCTCGGAAGAGAAACCGGGGCACGCCGGCGCTTGAGCCAAACCCAGGCGGGGGATGTACCGGCGTGCACAAGAGCGTGGTGGCTGTCTGCAAGAGTGCGGCTTGACTTTTGGAGTTAGGGATATTGTAGTTGAAACAAAACCCAAGGTCAACCGGCGAAAAGTGACATCCTCTCCGAGCTTACGCAGGGAGCTTCCGGCGACCACCCGTGGTCGGGGCGAGTGGCACACCCCTTGTGAGTGGGACTCTTTACGCCGCGGGTCTGTCCGACCCGAACCGCGATGAGCAATGACTTGAGCGGCGGCAACATCTCGCGGAGCGACATAGCCGCAATGCGGACAATTGTGTACACGAACAGAGAGCGATTTTTCGACACGACCACCACATTCAGGACAGTATTGGCTTGTGCCGCGGGCATCTACCTGTTCGACACGCCCACCGGCTCTTTCGGCCTTGTAGGAGAGCATAAACAGGAATTGTCTCCATCCCGCATCAGCAATACTTTTGCTCACATGCGACATAGCCAACCCTTTGACATTCAACGCTTCAACGTAGAGTGTGCTAAAGCGGTTGGCAAGTTTGTTACTGGTCTTGTGGTGGAAGTCGCGGCGACGATTTGCCGTCTGTTCGTGGTGACGCTGAATTTGGCGTTTCAACTCACGGTTGCGATGCGAACCGCGCTTGCAGCGAGCGCGCATCTTTTGCAACTTAGCGAGCTTGGCTTCGGCTATTCGATACCAGCGCGGGTTATCAATCTGTTCGCCACTACTGAGGCTTGCAAAGTATTCCAGCCCCATGTCAATGCCAACTGTGCTGTCAAGCGTGGAGGTAGATTCGGTATCGGGTATTTCGATCTGAAAAACAACGTGCCAATTCCCTACCCCATCTCGCTTCAAGACGGCTTGCTTGATTTTTGCGCTGTCGGGCAACGGACGGTGTTGAAACAGCCGAATACTGCCGATACGTTGCATGTAGAATCGACCATCCACCCAGCGGCAACCGTCGCCATAGACGTAGGCAACCGACTTGAACCAACCGCGCCCTTTGTAGCGTGGATGCCCTGCTTTTTCACCAGCTTTGATGCGACGAAAAAAGCCATCAAAGGATTTTTGCAGGCGGCGCAAAGTTTGTTGAATCGAGGTGTAGTTGACCCAAGCAGCATCCATATCAAACTGGCGAATTGTCTTGAGTTGGTTCGCCTGATCAATGTAGCGAACAGATACGCGCTTCTTCTCCCAGGCCAACCGTCTCTCAGTCAACGCATCATTATACAGTTGGCGATGTATCTCCAACGTGCGTTCAAGCAATTGGCGTTGCTCTGTATTTGGATACAGGCGGTATTTGAAAGAGAGAAGCATTTAACTCCCCTTTTGCTCGTCAATGTAGCGTTGAATCGTTGCAGCAGACACGTTGCCCGCAGTCCCGACGTAATAGCTGCGCGTCCACAGATTAGGCAGACGGCTTTTGAGGTAGGGGAATTCTTCACGCAACTGGTGCGCGGTGTATCCCTTGAGCCGGTGCATGATTTGATAGGGGGCCATCGTAGGCGGGAACGAACAAAAGAGGTGGACGTGATCCGGCATCACCGTCAGGTTGAACACCTCTCCGCCAAGCTCGGTAGTTTTCTCGCGAATCAGTTCCTCCAGGCGCACAGCAAGACGGTCTACCAGGATTTTACGCCGAAACTTGGGACACCACACGAAGTGGTAGCTGATGTTGTATGCGCTGTGGCGTGTTCGTTTACTATTCATAAACGAATTATACGCATTTGTTTATGCGATGCGAACTAGCGGGGATGCAGGAGGTGCTGCGCCGATTCCCCATCCCCCATGAATGGGGGAGTACCCTCGCGCCTTTTTTATGGCCGACGCCCGGCGTTTTACACATGTTTTACAGATGCGGCGTTTTGACGCATACTAAAACCAACCGCAGCCGTTTGCCACAGACAGCCGTTATCACAGACACGATTGAGCCGCCCATCGGTCGCCCATCCGCCGGTCCCGGTGCGCCCTTGCCGAAGTTCATTGCCGCAGCTGACCCCCGCAGCCGCCCGGCCGGCGAGACGAGGCCCCGATCGGTTTCCGCCGTGTACGCCTTCCGGATCCTGTCTTGACTGCTTCCGGCAGCGAGCCGGCGCTGCCTCGACCACCCCAACCAGAGGAGCCACAGCATGCAACAGCCCACTTCCCTGTCACGACGAGCGTTTCTGATCCGCAGCGCCGCCGTTGCCGGTCTGGCGACGGTCGGTTCGGCGCTGGCCGCCTGCGCCCCGGCGACCGCGCCCAGCGGCGGCGCCGAAGCCGGCGCCGAAGCCGGGGCCGCCCCGGCGGGCGAGGCGATCACCCTGACCATGTGGAAAGGGCCGCACAAACCGGCGGGCGACGAGACCGCCCAGTGCGCCGGCCCCACCTTGGCCAAGTTCGAGGAGGCCAACCCGGGCATCAAGGTCGAGTTCACCGAAGTGCCCTGGGGGCAGTACAACGAGAAGTTCACCGCCGCCTTTGCCTCCAACACCGGCCCCGATGTCAGCTACCAGACCGAGTCTTTCCCCCGCTTTGTCAACGCCGGCCAGATCCTGGCCCTGACCGACCTGATCGAGGCCAGCAGCTTTAACACCGGGTTCTTCTATGAGCGCGCCCTCGGCCCCGCCACCTATGACGGCACGCTCTACGCGCTGCCCTGGATCATCGGCGGCTCCAACCTCTTCTGGAACAAAGACCTCTTTGAACAGGCCGGGCTGGACCCCGACGCCGCGCCCGATACGGTCGAGGACTTCCTGGCCGCGGCCAAGGCCATCACCGACATGGGCGGCGGCGAGATCTACGGTTTTGCCAGCACGCCCAAAGACTCGCACGAGAACAGCCAGTGGCCGCGCCGCTTCGGCGGCCAGTGGTTCAACGACGAGGTGACGGAATGCATCGTCAACTCGCCCGAGGCCATGGAAGGCTGGCGCTTCCTCAACGCCCTCTACCATGAACACCAGGTCGCCATGCCCGGAGCCATCTCCGGCCAGGAACCGGGGGTGACCGGCTATTTCCGCGACGGCAAGGTCGGCATGATCACCGCCCAAAACACCACGGCCAACACGATCCGCTCCGAGTCGCCCGACTTCCCGCTGGGCGCGGCGCGCATGGCCAAGGGGCCGGCAGACGAGCCGCTCGGCCGCGCCTGCTACGGCGGCGTCGGCATGTTGGCCATCGCCCAGGCCTCCGCCCACCCGCAAGAAGCCTGGACGCTGGCGCAAAACCTGGTCACCCCCGAAATGCTCACGTCGTGGATCGGCTGCCTGGGCTTTATGAGCGTCTCGCCCGAGGTCAACTACTACCCGGATGACGAGATCCTCTCCACCGCCCAGGAGACCTTGCAGTACACCTACTTCTGGCCCTATCGCAGTTGGGTCTTTAAGTTCTGGGACATCGAAAGCACCGGCATCGAATCGTTCATCCTCGGCCTGACGCCGGTGGAAGAGGCGGTCGAGACGATGGTCGTGCAGATCAACGACGTGATCCGTTCCGAAGAAGGCGCCTAGCCCGGCGCACAGGCTCCAGGCGCAGGGGCGCATCCCCTCCCGGAAGCCTCGCGCTTCCGGGAGGTTGCCCGCGCCGGATGCCGGAGCCGCCGGCCTTATCAGGAGAACCTATGCTGCACGCCGGATTTGCACGCAGCGATATCACGCCGCCGCTGGGCACGCCGCTCGGCGGCTACCCGGTCGAAGAGCGCGTGGCCGAGTCGATCCGCGACCGGCTGCACGCCAACGCCCTGGTGTTTGAACAGGACGGGCGCAAGGCGGCGCTGATCAGCCTGGACTGGATCATCGTCGAGCAGGAGGACGTGGCGGCCATCCGCCGGCTGGTCGCAGCCCAGACCGGCATCGCGCCCGCCCGGGTCACCGTCTGCGCCATCCAGACGCACTCGGCCCCGCGCACGCTCAGCGCCTGGGGCTGGGGCGACAAGGTGGTCGACTATGTGCAGACGGCGCTGCCGCAGATCGCGGCGGCGGTGACGGCTGCCGACCGCCAGTTACAGCCGGTGCGCGTCGGCATCGGCGTCACGCACAGCGACGTGGGGGTCAACCGCCGCCAGATCCGCGAAAATCACAGCGTGGCGCTGGGCGTCAACCCCTGGGGACCCTATGACCCGCGCCTGACCGTGCTGCGCTTCGAGGGGCGCGGCGGCCCGCTCGCCACGCTCGTCCACTACGGCGCACACCCCACCGTGCTTAGCGGCCAGAGCCGCGCCGTCTCGCGCGACTGGCCGGGCATCATGGTCGACCGGCTGGAGCAGTTGACCGGCGCGCCGGCGCTCTTTATCAACGGGGCCGTGGGCGATGTGGCCCCGCGCGTCAACAACCTGGCCGCGGTGGGCGACGGCGAAAGCGCGCTGCTCGA
>JADLFO010000326.1 GCA_020845455.1 Caldilineaceae bacterium | reverse complement strand
ATGATCTTGCGGATCGCGCCGTCGCTGTGGAAAAAGACATGCACGCCCGCGCTGTGCGCCAAATCCATCATGCGCTTCATGCGTGGGATAAAGAACTCGCGGATCACAGCCGGAGAAAAGAGCAAAGTCTCCTGCCCGCCAAAATCCTCCGCCACATACGATAGGTCGATCCGCCCCGGCAGTTGTTCAAAGATGCGCTGCGTGTTCTGATAGGCCAAGTCAAACAGCTTACCCAGACAGTAATGCACCAGTTCCGGCTGGAGCACCAGGTCCATATAGGCTTGCTCGCGCCCGCGCAGGTCGGCGTAGATCAAAAACGGCTCCGACCCGCCGCCCTGCACCGGATACTGCTTGCGGTTACCGCGCACCTGATAGCGGATACCGCTGTAGTCAAACCACTCCACTGCCGGCCAGGTGTAGTTGGCCTCGATCTCTTCCACCGTGGCATAGCGCGCCAGCGGCGCATTGGCGCACTCCCGATAGCGCCCGCTGCCGTAGCTCACCCACTCAAAGCGCCGCCCATACATATCCTGCAGCCGCGGCAGCTTCGGACCCACATAGCGCGGGGCCACCGACACCACCTTGTCAATGTGCAGCCGCTCATACATCTCCCAACGGTTGCCCACGCCAAGGTGGTGCATCAACTTGTCGGTTGCCTCGACCGTCCCCCAGTAGTCCATGGGAACCCGGTCCGGTATGCGCCGCGCCAGCACTGCCTGCCACCGCTCACGCGGGGTCATGCTCTCGCGGGCCATGGCTCGAACCCCTAACTGACCAGGCTCGAGGCCAAGGTCGCGCACTGGCTGGCGTCCGGCGCAAAGCCATCGGCGCCGATGCGCTGGGCAAAGCTCTCGGTGACCGGCGCGCCGCCCACCAAAACCTTCACCCGCTCACGCACCCCGGCGGCCGTCAACTGCTCAATGACCGCCGCCATATTGGGCATTGTGGTCGTCAACAGCGCCGACAGCGC
Source organism: Caldilineaceae bacterium (assembly GCA_020845455.1). GTDB lineage: Bacteria > Chloroflexota > Anaerolineae > Caldilineales > Caldilineaceae > QEUY01. The sequence goes on along the minus strand of JADLFO010000326.1, from coordinate 63,426 downwards.
CACGATGTCAGGGTGTTCGTTTTGTACGACTTCGACAAAACGCTCCGGCGCGACGTTGACCCCCAAGTCGCGGATCTCAAACCCCGCGCCCTCCAACATCATCCCCACCAGATTCTTGCCGATGTCATGCATGTCGCCGCGCACCGTGCCAATGACCACCTTGCCCTTTGGCTCGATCGCCGCCTCCATCAACTGCGGGCGCAGGATCGCCAGCCCCGTCTTCATGGCGCGCGCCGCCACCAGCATCTCCGGCACAAAGTACTCGCCTTCCTCAAACAGTTGCCCCACATGGCGCATCCCCTCGACCAAGCCTTCATCCAAGAGACGCTTGGCCGAAAGACCCGCTGCCAACCCCGCATGCACCGCCGCTTCGGTCTCCGGCGCATTGCCCGCAATCACAGCCTCGCGTACGGCGCTAATCTGCTCGTCCATTCATCAGCTCCTTTGTTTTCAAAACGTAGATAAGGCGGTCACCACAAGTTCGATCAACGCTCTCCCGGCCCACACGATCACGCAGTGCGTGCGTGAGCACGGTCACGCAGTGCGTGCGTGAGCACGATCAGCAGCCGGTCAGGAACTGCGCTCCCCGAACGATGCCCAACTGCTCGGCGCCGGGGTCCCGATGGAAATTGGCATCCTCCAGTTCAATCGACACCGCGCCCTGATAGCCGAATTCCTGAAGGATCTGAAAAATCTCCGTCCAGCGCGCCACGCCATGGCCCGGAATGGTGTAGCGCCACGTCATGCCGGAAAAAGGCCGCGGCTTGGCAAAAGTCGCCGGCTGCTCCGTGCCATATTCATACAGGTTCTCGTCGAGCAGCATCGCGTCTTTGCCATGCGCATGATAGACGCGGTCGCCAAACTCACGCAGAAAGCGCAGCGGGTCGATCCGCATCCGGATCAAATGCGACGGATCATAGTTGATCCCCATCGCCCGCGAGGGCGCTTGCTCAAAAAAAGCCCGATACCCTTCCGGTGTGCAGCAGAGCGCGCCTGGACCAGGCCAACCCTCGATCACCAACTTGGCGCTGTGCTGCTCCAGCACCGGAGCCAGTTCGGAGAAGCTCTCCACCATATAACCGAAATTCTCCGCCCGCGGCAGCGCCGGGTCCTCCGGCAGCATAACCAAAAAATGATTCACCGGGCCAAAAGCCGCGCAGGCGCGCACATACTCGGCATTGCGTGCGATCGCCTCGGCCCGCCGCCCCCGGTCGCGCGCGATCATCCCCTTGTTATCGGGCAGGTCCACGCTGCCGATGCGCAGCCCCGCATCCAAGACCGCTTGCCCAGTGGCGTCGCCATCCGGGCGCAGGTCGATCACCTCTAGCCCCTGTTGCTTGGCCCACGCCAACAGGGCCGCCAAATCCTGCTGCCAATCACCGCCCCCACGGCGGAAGCCAATCGGGAAATTGCCGGTTCGAGTCTTCACAGTCGCAGTCCTTTACACGTCTTGCGATGAAACCATAGAAGATAAAGCCGCGGAATCCGCCTGCGGCAAGACCGCAGGCCGTTCCGCCAAAATCTCACCGATCGCCTGGCCCTGCCACTGCTCAGGGATCGGAATCCCCAGCAAATAGAGAACGGTCGGCGCCACATCCGTGATGTGTACCGGCCCCTGAATGCAATAATTGCGGCGCAGTCCGGCCCCCCATGCGATCCAGGGGATCGTCATATCCTCCGGCTGCTCCGTGCCATGCCCGTGGCCATGCCCGCCGTGGTCGGCCATCACCATGCACACGGTCTCGTCCAGATCGCCCGCAGCCGTCAGCGCGTCGATCACCTGGCCGATGATCCGGTCCGACTTGGCCACCGCCTCCAGATAGGCCGGCGACATCCAGCCATAGCGGTGGCCGATGGCGTCAGTGGCCTCCAGATAGACAAACGCAAAAGTCGGGCGCTGCCGCGCGATCTCGCCGGCCGCCGCACGCCCCAGTTCCTCAAAAGCCTGCTCCGAATAACGCCGATAAACGCTCGTATCCAGCGTACCCGGAGGCGCCATATCGCGCAACTGCTCCCACGAATAAAAGGCCGCCGTCCCATAGCCGCTGTCGCCGATCACTTCGATCAGGCTCGGCAGCGGCGGGTCCGGCGGCGTCCAATCGTTGGTCGTGACCCCATGCTGCTCTGGATGCGCCGAATAGAACAGCGAGGTGTGGCAGGGCAGCGTAATCGAGGGCATAACCGTGCGCGCCTGCGCGGTCCAAACCCCTTCGCGGCGCAGCCGGTCGATCACCGGCGTATGCGCTGTCTCTAGCGCATCGGGCCGGCAGCCATCCAGCATAAACAACACCACACGCTTGGCACGCGGCAGCGGCTCCGTCTGCGCCGAAGCGCCCGCTGCAAACTCCGCCGCGACCTGCAAAAACAGATCGCCATGGTCCAGGTTGATCAAGTCCACCCCCCAGCGCAACACCTGGCGAAACGCGCCGGGGTCCTTGTGCGGGTGATAGACCATGATGCGCAGACCGCGCCGCCTGCATTCATCTACCAGCGGCTGCGACAAGTCCTTGAGGCCGACCTCGACCAAGTTGGCGCGATATACCTCGTCGGCGCGCGCCACATCGGCCACCGCCGCCACGTTGATCTTGAGCGCCAGCTTGCCGTCCAGCCGTCGGAACTCACGCGCATCGGCGTCATCGCCAAACCAAAAGAAACACTCATCCTCCAGCCCCAGCGCGTAGATCAGCGCGATCAACTCCGGCAGATTGGCGCGCTTCACGTCCAAAAACACCTTGGCCTTGCCCTTGATCCAGCGTAGAAACGGCTCCAGCCGCGGCACCCGCTCGCCCGCAAAGTCCACATGAAACCAACTGCCCGCATCCAGCACATCGATCTCGGCGGATGATAGCGCATGAAAATCGCCGCGGCCGTTGGTTGTCTGCTCCACCGATGGCCCGTGCAGGATGTAGTGTACCCCATCGCGGCTAAGGTTTACGTCGATTTCCACATAGTCTACGCCCCACTCGATACAGCGCCGCGCCGCGGCGTAGGTGTTTTCCGGCGCGTACTCGTTTGCGCCCTTGTGACAGACGATCTCAACTTGGCTCATGTTCAACTCGGTTCATGGTCGCGCGGCTCAATCAATGAGATAAGCGACAGCAGTTCCAACGGCGTTTTGATCCGATAGTCGGGCCGCTCCAGTGCGTTGGCAGGCGTCTTGCTGCGCCGCGGCGCCCAGTCGATCCAGACGCTCACCATCCCCAACGCATTAGCCCCCGCCACGTCGCGCTCCAGATTGTTCCCCACCATGATCGTGCGCCCATAGTCTGCGGGCGCGATCCCCAGAGCGTCCAGCGCATAGCGAAACATCGCCGGGTGTGGTTTCTCCACCCCGACCTCACCCGAGATAGCGTGGACGCTGAACAGGTCGAACAGTCCAAAATGGCCCAACACATTGGTAAACGTGGCGCGCGGCCCATCCGCCACCAGCGCCAGCGCATAGCCCGCCGCATGCAGCGCCCGCACCAACTCCGCCGCGCCGGGGATCAGGTCGGCTATCTGCGTCTCCCCCGCCGCGTTCTTGATCTCTGTACCTTCGTCCACCAAGGTGTCGCCGCTGTCCAGACAAATAGCCAATAGCGGCCCTGGTTGATGACCTGACTGTTCCATGACGCTGCGTTCTATGCGTGTACCGCAGGCCCATCGGGCAGAGGCAGCAGATCGTCCACGCACACCAGCTTTCCCGTCGCCATGGCGTGGTTGGCGGCGATGCCCATCAAGATCGACGCCGCCCCGTCGATATGCGAGGCCGCACGCGCAAACGGGTCTGCCGGCGGATCAGAGCTAAAGATCTGCTCCAGCATCACCGCATCGCCGCCGCCATGCCCGCCCTTTCCCTCCGGGATCTCGACCGTATACGGCTTGCCAAACAGCGGAAAGACGCGGATATGCTTGCCGCCAAACTCAGCCTCGGCCTCCTCGTCGCGGCGCAAACTCTCTTCTTGCCCGGCCACAAACTGTTTGCCGACCTGCTCCACCAGTTCGATCTCCAGCCGCCCCTTGTCGCCCGTGATGGCGACGCGATAGCCCTCCCATGGGCTGTAGGCGACCAACGAGTAAGTGAGCACTGTTTGGTTGCGATAGCGCGCCGTGACGCTCATCGTGTCTTCTACCGTCACATGGCTGCCAAAGACATTGCGGTCGCGTACATAGCCGCTGTCCGCCTCCGCCTCCAAGTAAAGAGCGCGCAGCACTGGATGCCGATCCAAGAAGAGCGCAAAGGGGTCGTTGACGGCCTCAGGCTGGCCGGTATAGCGCGCATAGCTGTAGTGCTCGCCGCGCCGCGCCGCGTTCTCCTCGCCGTAGAAGAGCAGGTCGCCCATGGCAAAGACCTCCGCCGGGTACGACTGTAACCACCAGTTGATCAGGTCAAAGTGGTGCGTCGCCTTGTGTACCAACAGCCCGCCCGACTTGTCCTTCTCGCGATGCCAGCGGCGGAAGTAGTCCGCACCGTGATAGGTATCCAACACCCACTGGAAATTGACATGCAGCGGACGTCCGACCACGCCCTGCATCAGCAGTTCGCGCACCTTGGTGCTCAACGGCGCATAGCGGTAGTTAAAGGTCACGCGCAGCGAACGGCCCGTGCGCTCGATCGCCGCAAAGATCGCCCTGGCCTTCGCATCGTCGATCGTCATCGGCTTCTCGCTGATCACATCGCAGCCCAATTCCATCGCACGGATGATGTACTGATGATGCGTCGAATCCATCGACGTGACAATCACCACATCGGGTCGGGTCGTCTCCACCATCCTATCGAATTCATCCGGGTGGAAAGTCGGCAGCGGCTCCAAGCTATGCTCATCACGCAGTTGCGCGTTATACCAGGCCATGCGCGTCGGGCTGAGATCACACAGCGCCGCCAATTCATTCTCCGCCGCATAGGCGCCGGCAATCGCATCCACATACATTTTGGCGCGTCCGCCCGTGCCGACCACGGCATAGCGGCGCTTCCACCCAGTCTGAGTCATCTCTGCAATCCTTCTGATGGGTGTTGCTGCAACCACAATCGCACACACACGATCATTGCATACATAAGAGTAACATCACAATGGCTTCAGGGGTAAACCGCCGGCATGACCACCCCATCGGCGCTTTGTCAATGGGAGATTTCCCCATCCGGTTGGGGGTTTCACCCAAACTGCCGGGCGCGCATTGGGGAGATTCACCCTCCTCTTGGGATATCGACCCATATGCATTTCCCCACTGCCCAAACTCCAAAATGGGAATAACTTGGGCTGCCCCCCCGATGCCCGCGCATAGCCGCCGTGCTATGGTCATATCAGGTCTTGATGTCGACACGTTCTCCACCATGAGGGGGATACCATGTCTCTCAATGAACTCGTACTTGTGGCCGGCATGCTTGTCGCCATTGGCGTTGTCCGCTTCGGCATTCCTATAGCCCTTACCTGGACCTGCTGCCGAGTGCTGCGCCTCATCAACCCCGAGGCGTAAGGGACATCCCTCCCTGGCTGTCCACATCACTCTGGAGGCTTTCTCATGGACTATAATCGGTTCCATTTCACCCTGTGGGTCGCCCGCATCGCGGCAGCCGGCTTGATGGCCGCCTGTCTCTCCGCTTGGACCCCATCCTCTCTCCTGGCCCAATCCCCCGCCCTCGACGACGCTGAAACCTGCGTCTCGTGCCATCAGGAAGAGAGCGAAGCCTGGGAGATCTCCCCGCACGGCACTGTTGCGCCGGAAAGTGCCGGCGAAACCGGCGGCGCATCCTGTGTCGACTGCCACGGCGAGTATGTCAAAGGTCATCCCGCCGAAGGGCCGATGTCGCTCAGCGTTGACTCGTCGTCATGCCAAGACTGCCACGCCGACACCTTTGCCCAGTGGGACGACAGCCATCACGCCAGCGAGGGTGTGCAGTGCATTAGCTGCCATAAACCCCACTCGCAGCAGCTCCGTCTCACCGACGAAACCCTGTGCCAGAGCTGTCACCGCGAGTCCCTGGACGATCCTTTTCACACGGCCCATTGGCAGGGCGATGTCACCTGCACCTCTTGTCACTTGGCCGACACACCGCACATGCAAATGGTCGCCGGCCAGGACCCCGCCATGGGAGTCACCGCTGCGCCCAGCCACGACTTTGTCACAGTCTCTGGGCAAAACTGTCTCGACTGTCACCGCGAGACCGTCGCCATCACCGAGACAGCCTCGACCAAGCCTATTGCAGAACAGACGATGGCCTCTGAAAACGTGAACACCCGTCGCGACGCGCGCAACTTTGCCACGCTCTCCGCCGCCAACCTCGGCTTCGGCCTTGGCATCGGCGGCATCCTCGGCATCGTCTTCATGCTGGTCGCCGGCAGCTATCATTGGGGGAGAAAGTAGCCATGACCTCGCCAAACACCTCGCGCCGGACGTTCCTCAAGGGGCTTGGAGCCGGAGCCTTGAGCTTGGTCGCCGTCAGCAGCCAACTCACCCCCGTCCAGGCCAATACCGGCCTCACAGATACCACGGACGCCATTGAACCGTACGGCGTACTCATTGACTTGACCCGCTGCACCGGCTGTGAATCCTGTGTGCTGGCCTGCAAAAAGGCCAACAACCGCAACCAGCCCACGGTCGCCGCAGATCGCCTCTCAAGCGACGCCTACTGCGCCCTCGAGCGAAAGACCATCACCCTGCACGATGGCTCGCTCGCCGACATCGCGATCAAGCGCCAGTGCATGCATTGCCTCCATCCTGCCTGTGCATCCGCCTGTACCGTTGGCGCGCTGCGCAAGCAAGCCAATGGCCCGGTCGTCTATGATTCCGCCAAGTGCATCGGCTGCCGCTACTGCCAATACGCGTGCCCCTTTGGCGTGCCCACCTATGAGTGGAACAACGCGCTCGGGCTGATCCACAAATGTGATATGTGTGCCACACGAATCGCCATCGGTGAATCACCGGCCTGTGTGGGAGCATGCCCCAATGGCGCGCTGCGCTTTGGCAAACGGTCCGCCCTCCTGGCGCAGGCGCACGCTCAGATACAGACGAACCCAGGTCGCTATGTCGACCATGTCTATGGCGAATTCGAAGCTGGCGGCACATCCAATCTGTATCTGTCCGCTGTCCCCTTTGTCCAGCTTGGCTTTCCCGTGCTCGACGGCCGACCCGTTACCGAACACGGCGAATCCATCATGCAGAGCACGCCTATCATCGCCTTAGGCATGGCCGCGTTGGCGACCTCGCTGCATCTGATCACGCGGCGGCATCATGAACTGGCTGCGGCCTCCGCGCACGCTTCTGGCCGCCACGACGCTTAACCTGAAACCTCGCGCTTGGGAGCGAACCATGGCAACCACCGTAACCTACCGCCGCCCGACCTGGCAGCTATCTGCACCCCCCACCGCCTTTCCCGTCCTGGGCATCCTTGCCGGCTTGACGGTGATCGGCGTAGTAGCAGGCGTAACCCGTCTGCTGACCGGGATGGGTATGACGACCTCGCTTACCGACAGCGTCCCCTGGGGCGTCTGGATCGGTTTCGACTTCGCTTTGATCGCCTTTTCAGGGGCCGGGTTCACTATGGCCTTCGTCGGTCACATTCTACATCTCCATCGCTTCGAAGCGGCGGTTCGCCCTGCGCTGTTTGCCGGCTTCCTGGGCTATGTGGCTGTGCTCATGCTGCTCCTACTCGACTTGGGCCGTCCCGACCGCTTCTACAACTTCCTCCTATACTGGAACCTGCACTCGCCGCTGTTTGAAATCTGTTGGTGTGTGCTGCTCTATGCAACCGTTCTGGTCATCGAGGTCAGCCCCGATCTCCTCGACCGGCTGGGTTGGCAGCGGCTGCGCCGCATCCCGCTCGCCATCATGCCGGTCGTGTGCATCATCGGCGTGACCCTCTCTACCTTGCATCAATCCACCCTGGGCACGCTTTATGTCAATATGCCTCACCGGTTGAATGCATTGTGGTATTCCCCCTTCATGCCGGTGCTTTTCTTCACATCGTCGGTCATGGCCGGTCTCAGCGTCGCCATCGTCGTCTACCGCATCACCGTCAGGATCCATAACAAGGACGAGGACTTGGGCGTCTGTACTGGACTCAGCGTCGGCGTGGGGGGCGCAGCCGTCGTCTATCTCCTGGTCAAGCTGGGGCTGCTCTGGTGGGAAGGCAAACTCCCGCTCTTGTTCGCAGCAAGCGACGTCACTTCGGCCTGGTGGCTCGAAGTGATCGTCGGCGTGCTCATTCCGCTCTTCCTGCTGCTCATCCCCCAACTGCGCCGCCAAAGCGTTGTCCAGTGGGTGGCGCCGCTCTTGGTCATCCTGGGTGTCGGCATGAATCGATTCAACGCCACGCTCACCGGCCAAACACCCCCGTGGAACCAATCCGCCATCTACTCACCGCACCTGCTTGAATGGCTTTCGACCATCGGCATCTTGTCGGGCGTGGCCTTGGTCTGGTATCTCGCCATGCGCTATCTGGTGAAGTTCGAGCAGCACTAAGCCCGGTTCATTCGCCGACTGCCGCCCGCAACGCGCTGTACGCGTGGAGGTCTCACCTATGCCCAGCCCACAGTTCGTCGAACTCCTTGTCCTGATCGGAATTGCGTTGCTGCGCTTCGGCGTGCCGTTTCTCATCACCGCAGGCGTGGCCTGGTGGCTCTACCGGCTGGACGTGAAATGGCGCGGCGCAGCGCCGGTGATCGCCACTTCCCCCACAGATACCCCCGCCGCGCGCGCCATTGACGCCCACAGCCGCATCATCGGCGAACCCTGTTGGGTCTATCGGGCTTGCCCCGAGCAAGTGCGTGACAAGTGCCCCGCCTATCTCCAGCCCGAACTCCCCTGCTGGCTGGCCCGCCTGCGCTGCGATGGCCGGCTCACCGGCGGCTGCCGCTGCTGCTCGATCTTTGCGACCGGCCATACCGCCGCCACCCTGGCGGGCGACTGACCCAGCAGATAACCGGCCTAGGCATTGAGTAGGCCGCGCTCAATGGCATAGCGCACCAGTTCGGCTCGGCTGTGCAGGTTCAGCTTAGCCATGATGTTCTCCCGATGCCGATCCACCGTCTTTGGGCTAATGACCAGCCGCTGCGCGATCTCGCGGCTGGTCATGCCTTCTGCCGTCAAGGTCAACACCTCGCGCTCCCGCGCCGAGAGCGCATCCTCCTCATGGGTCTCCGGGCCGCCGCGCTGCAGCACATCATGCATTAAGAAGCGCGCCAGGGTCGCATGCAAAAACACATTGCCCTGCGCCACCACCCGTACCGCCGCCACGAGATCGTCCGGCGCAGCCCGTTTTGGGATATAGCCCGACGCGCCGGCATCCAACATTTGGAAGAAGTATTGCTCATCCTCATGCATCGTCAGCGCCAGCACCGTCACATTGGGGTCCAGTTCCTTGATCTTGCGCGTCGCTTCGATGCCGTTCATGCCCGGCATCGCCACGTCCATGATCACCACGTCGGGCCGCACCGCGGCCACCGCCTCCAAGGCTTCGAGACCGCTGCCCACCTCGGCGACGATCTCCATATCCGGCTCGGCGGCGAACAACATCCGCAGCCCAGCCCGCACAATCTGATGGTCATCCACCAGCAGCAGGCGAATCCGCTCGCTTGCCATCCTCTCCCCCCTCCGTTGGTTGTGTGCCGGTCAACGCCGGCTGGGCCATGCTGGGCCGCACCGGCATCCGCACGGTGACATCCGTGCCACGCCCTGGCTGCGACCGGATCTGCAACTCGCCGCCCAACAACTGGGTGCGTTCCCGGATCCCCACCAGTCCCCAACCTGGAGAGCGACCGCCCATCACCGCCTCGGCGTCGAACCCGATCCCATCGTCCGAGATATAGATCATCAACTCCTCAGGTGCAATATCCAACCCCACTTCGATGTTGCGTGCATCGGCGTGTTTGGCGATATTGGTCAACGCCTCTTGAACGATACGAAAGAGCAAGGTCTCATATTCAGGCAATAGCCGGGCCATCTCATCTTGCACCTCAAAGCGCAGCGCGATCTCCGGATAGCGCGCCTGGAACGTGCGGAAATACCAGCGGAGCGCCGGCGCCAGCCCCAACTCGTCCAGTTGCGGCGGGCGCAGGTCCTCGATGATACGGCGCAACTCCACCATTGCATCGTTGGCAAACGACTGGATGGCGCGCAACTGCACAGAATGGGGCAGGCCATGCTCCGCCAATGCATTCTCCAGCCCGCGCAGCCCCAACCCAATCGCGCTCAACGATTGGCCGGTGGCGTCATGCAGGTCACGGGCGATGCGCTGGCGCTCCGCCTCCTGCGCGCCCACCACCTGATACAGCAGTTCACCCAACACCCGCTCGCGCCGCTGAGCGTCCTGATAGAGCCGCGCATTTTCGATCGACAAACCCATCTGTTGCGCGATCCCAGAGAGCAGACGCACGTCGGCCAGCCCCAACGGCTGCGTAACCCCCTTCGCCCGCGCCAACACAATCGCGCCGATGGCGTCCTGCTGCGCCGCCAGCGGCAGCGCAATCGTCACGGTCGGGATGATATGCTGCCAGCATTCCTTGCCCACCAACACCGCATCCAGGTCGATCTCGATCACCGTCCCGTCGGCGTGGCGGCACAGCGCCCGCCCCGATTGCAGGGCACGCCGCCCCAGTTCCCAAGCCGGCGCATAGCGCGCTCCCGGTACAAGCGGATTCTGCGTGGCAAAGCCCGTCTGCGCCGCCACCGCAGGCGCCGCATCCCCTGGTGTTCCCAACAGAACCATGCCCGCATCGGCAAAGCCGAGATTCTGCACAACCTGGCGCAACGCCTGTTCCAGCCGGCTGGACAAGCCGGCAGGCGCCGCCAGCAGATTGGACAGGTCGAGCAGCAGCGCCAATTCGCGCGCCCGCGCATGCAGCTCCTGGTTCAGGCGTTCCGTCTCCTGCAGGCTCTGTCGTTCGATAGTCAGCGCGCGCTCTTGCGCCGCCAGTTGCGTTTGCACGGCAGCATCCAGCCGCCGTTGATTTTCCACGCCAAACGCCTGCAGCGCGCGCAGCATAAAAAAGGTCAACACCAGCGCCGTCAACGCACGGAAAAGCTGGATCGGGACGCCAAACCAGAGCAGAAACAGGCCGCTGTTGAGGATGCCGCTGGGCGGAATCGGCGAGGTGCGCACGAAGATCTGGCCCACCGCGCCATAGAGAAAGAGCGCCGTCGCCGACCAAACCAGATCCTGGCCAAACTGTGGCATGTCAAAGCGGCGAAACGTGCGCTGCTGCACCATCAGCGCCCAACAGCCCAAGAGCGCGCCGGGAATCCCCAACAGATAGCGCGCCAAGACATCCGCTGCCGCCAATGTCTCCGGCGCAGCAAACCCATAGACGCGCCCCACCGCCGCGCTGGCTCCCGCCCACAGCGCCGCCGCGCCGACGACCACCGCGACCACAGGCCAACGCCGCGCCGATGGCCCCGCCAGCAGCAGCACGGCAAAATAGACCAACATGGCAAACGACCACGCCAGCACCGCCAGCCGCAGCCATTCCTCCGCCGCCGATGGCGTCACGCCCGTGCTGCGCAGCCGGAACTGCTGAAACATCTCGACCCATTCATGCGCCGCATGGAGCAGGCCAAACGCGCTCAGCGGACGAATGGCCTCGACAAAATGGAACTCCGACTCCTGGCGGCTTGCCAGCGCCAGCGCCACGCCCAGCGTAAAGAAGGCCAACCCATAGAAGAAATAGACCAGCAACAGGTTTGCGATCAGCGCCTGCGATACCTCGTTCACCGTTAAGCGCTCCTCGACACCTCGCCAGGCCGGTGCTCGATCTCCCGCTCACGCACGCCGATCAAAAACAGCAGCCCATCCAGCCCTAGATTGGAGATGGCCCGCCCCGCCTTTTCACGCACAATCGGCTTGGCATGGAACGCCACCCCCATGCCTGCAATCGTCAGCATCGGAATATCGTTGGCCCCATCCCCCACCGCAATCGTCTGTTCCAACGACAGATGCTCAAGCGCGGCGATCTGGCGCAGCAAGCCCGCCTTGCGCTCGCCGTCCACGATCTCGCCCACCAGCCGCCCTGTCAGCTTGCCGTCGACAATCTCAAGCTGATTGGCAAACATATAGTCAAAGCCAAGCTGCGCCTGCAGCCTGCGCCCAAAGAAGTCAAACCCACCCGACAGAATGCCCAGCTTGTAGCCAAGCCGCTTCAAGGTCGTCACCACCCGCTGCGCACCCTCCATCAACGGCAGCGCCTCGGCTACTTGCGCCAACACAGCCTCGTCCAGCCCGGCCAACAGCGCCACGCGCCGGGTCAGGCTCTCCTTAAAGTTCAGCTCACCGTGCATCGCCGCCGCCGTGATGGCGGCTACCTCATCGCCCACCCCGGCGATGCGTGCCAGTTCGTCGATCACCTCGACCTGGACCAGCGTCGAATCCATGTCGAACACAACCAGACGCCGGTTGCGCCGGTAAATATCGTCCAAATGAAACGAAATGTCCATCTCCATCTGCTGGGCGTGATCCATCAACCGGCGGCGCATGGCCTGTTCGTCGGCCAGATATCCGCTCACCGAAAACTGCACGCACGCTCTGGGCAGCATGTCGGGCCGGGTCAGAGAGGCGCGGCCCGACAAACGGGTGATCACGTCGATGTTCAGCCCGAACTCGGCGCACACCGCGGCCACCGCCGCGATCTGCCCCGCGTGCAGCCGCCGGCCCATCACCGTGACGATGCGCCGCTCCTTGCCCTGCTCGTCAACCCAACGCTCATAGTGATCCAGCGGCACCGGTGTGGCCCGCACACGTACGTCCAGTTCATGCGCCGCAAACAACAGATCCTTGATCGTCGCCGCCCACACCGCCGCATTGGGCACGGCGACCAGCACCCCCAGCGCCAGATAATCGTGGATCACCGCCTGCCCGATGTCGAGCACCCGGACCTTGTGTTCGGCCAGCGCGCCCATCAGCCGCGCGCTGAGGCCGGGCCGGTCGCGCCCGGTCACGTTGACCAACACCACTTCTTCAAACGCCTCCAATACACCGCGATCGTGCCCCATCGCCTACGCCGCCATCAACCCCTGAATCTCCGCCATCTGGTCGTCGGAAAGCGGGCCAAAGCGCAGCGCCCCCGCGTTCTCCTCCACTTGCGCCGCCGTCTTGAAGCCCGGGATCGGGACTATCGCCGCGCTGCGCGCCCACAGCCAGCCCAGCGCGCCCTGCGCCAAACTCCGCTTGCCCGCCGTCAAGATTTCGCGCAGCGCGCCGAGCACGTCCAGCCGCCGCGCCTGCTCCCCGCCCTGCAGATCCCAGCCGTGCCGCACATCGTCCGCCGGCAGCGTCGACGTATGCGAGAACTTGCCCGTCAGCAGCCCCTGAGCCAGAGGACCGCGCACCACGCTCGCCAGCCCCGCCTGCTCACAGACAGCCAACGTCTCGGCGTTGCCTTCAAACAGGTTAAACCGCTGCTGGACCGCGGCACAGTGTTCGCCACGGCTAAAAGCCGCCGCGCGCGCGGGGTCGTCGGTGCTCCAGCCATACCAGCGGATCTTGCCCTCGGCTACCAGATCCTCCAGTGTCTCCAACACCTCGTCAACACGGCTCAAATCATAGTTGCCGATGTGAAACTGATAGAGGTCGATCCAACCCGTGCGCAGCCGCCGCAAACTCGCCTCGCAAGCGCGGCGGATATGGTCGGGTTCACCGCTCGCGCCGGTGATGCGCCGCGTCTGTTCGTCAAACAGATTGCCAAACTTAGTAGCGATCACCACCTCGTCGCGCCGCCCCGCCAGCGCCTGGCCCAAGATGCGCTCGCTGTGGCCGCAGCCATAGACATCGGATGTATCAAAGAAATTGATGCCCAGCTCCAGCGCCCGCTGTAACGCCGCCAGCGAATCCCGGTCATCCACCTGGCCCCAGCCGACCGGCCGGTCCCCGCGCCAGAACGGCCCGCCGATCGCCCAGCAGCCCAACCCCAGCCCGCTGACGATCTGCCCGCTCCTGCCCAACTGCCGTTGCATGATCCCCAATCCCATTCTAGCCACAAACAGTTATCCGCCCTCGCCCAACCCAGCCTCACAACAGGCGACCAGATCGGCCTGGTGTTCAATGCCCCAACGCCGCCGCCGGCGCGCCTGCACGATCCGCCCCAGCGCACCGCGCACATCGCCCGCGGCCAGCCCTCGTCCCAGCCACCAGACCGTCGAGACCACATCGCGCAGCGCCATCAAATCGGGCAGCGCCGCCACCTCCGCCGCGGTCAGCCGCTGTACAGCGCCATAGCCGCCGCAAAACGCAGCCGCGCGCGCCAGCGGGCTGGGCATCTCGTCCACGCGCAGGGCAAAGGTCAGCCCCGCCGCCACGTCCATCGCCCGCACATCCGGCAGCGCCATATCAAAATCCACTACCGCGGCCAGCCGATCCCCCACAAACAGCGTGTTCGAAGGCGCATAGTCGCCGTGGATCACCTGCTGGGGCAGACGGCGGTAGACGGTGTCCGCAAAGCGCGCCAGCCGCCCCACTTCGCCCTGCCACCAACTCAAATCATCCCGCACAACGCCGGTCTCGTCCAGCCCCAGCATGGCCGCACCCAACTGTTCCGGCTGGGGCAGCGCCGGGTGGACACGCCCCAGGTCGCCATAGCCGTACAGACCCGGGCGCGGCTCCCGTGGATAGTCCACCAACGTTTGGTGCAGATGCGCCAGCGCCGCGCCGATCTGCTCCAGATGCCCCAATGTCGGCGGCCAGACCGCAGCCCCGCCCAACCGCGGGAACAGCGCATAGCCCACCCCCTCATACCACCACAGGGTTTCGCCGCGACGCGTGTACTGTACCGTGGGAACCTGAAAGGGCAGCGACCGCATCGCCAGCCACGCCAGCAGCCGGTGTTCATAGAGGATCGTCCCGCCGCGGCTGTGCGTCTGATATTGCTTGAGTACATAGGCCGCATCGCCCGCGCTCACTGCCCACACCCGGTTGCTGATGCCCGGCCCGTGCAGCGGATCAACCGCGGGCGCAGCTCCCAAATCGTAGGCCGCGGCCAGGGCGTCTGCCGGCGCTATCGGACGCACTCACCCGCCCGCCGCCGGGTCACGGCGGAACTGCGCCAGCAGCACCTCCGCCCAGGCGATGTTGGCATCGCGCGTGCGCCCCGCCAAATGGGGCGTATGCACCACATTCTCGCGCCCCAACAGCGGATCGTCCAGCGGCAGCGGCTCCACGTCAAACACGTCGGCGGCCAGCGCCACTTCATCCGCCAGCACGCGCCGCCGCAGCGCGGCCATGTCACAGATGCCTGCCCGTGTCGCCAATACCACCAGACACCCCTTGGGCAGATCGTCAATATGCTGCGCCGTCACCAGCCCGCGCGTCTGCTCCGTCAGCGGCAGCATGGGCGCGAAGATCTCCGCATCCTGTACCAACTCCTCCAGCCGCCAGACACGCCGCGCCCCCGCCCGGTGAAAACTTGGCTCAGGCGCATAGGGGTCCCAGGCCGCCACCTCCGCACCCAGGCAGTGGGCAAAGCTCGCATACCGGCTGCCGATGTTCCCCACGCCAACGACCCGCACGCGTTTGCCCGCCAACGTGCCATGCGTAAAGCGCACGTCATCGCTAAACTGTGCGCCCCGTTGGCCGGGGCCGCGGTTGCGCGCCGCGCCATAGCGCCGCCAGACCTCGTGGCTCTCCAGCATCGCCCGATGCTGCTGTGGAATCCCGCGCAGCGCGCAGAGCGTCAACGCCAGCGCAAACTCCGCCACAGACTGCCCCCAAAACCCCTCACTCTGCTGGCGATACAGTTCGACGCCGCGCGCCGCCAGGCGGGCCTCTACCTCCGGCGAAAGCGCCGGATGATAGGGGTCCAAGATGACGGCCTCGCGCAGGTTCGGCAGCGCGTCCAGACAGCCCGGCGTAACCGGCACGCCCAACACCGCCGCGCGCGTCACCTCGCAGGTCTCTTTCCCGGCGCCGCTTACGTCTTCTCCCAGGGCTTCACCCAGGGTGCGCCTGTCATCGCGCACCAGCCGCACAAAGCGAGTCGGACCTTCTTCCTGCCAGCGGCTGCGCCAGTGGTCGGCGGCAAAGGGCCAGGTCGCATCAAACTCGGCCTGCACCGCGATCAGACTACATACCTGCCTACTCATCGGTCTGCCCTGCTATCCGGCACGTTGGCGCGCAACTCGTTCAGCCAGACGGTAGCCTCTGAATCACTCGGCGCGCGCCAGTCGCCGCGCGGCGATAGGCTGCCGCCCGACCCCACCTTCGGCCCATTCGGCACTGCCGACCGCTTGAACTGGCTGATCTGGAAGAAGCGAAACAAAAAGACCTCCAGCCAATGCTTAATCGTCGCCAGATCATATACATGGCGTTTGGCCTCCGGCAGCAGCGGAGGCCATGTTCCCAGCGACGCGTCGCGCCAGGCGCTATAGCTCAGAAATGCCACCTTGCCGGGGCGAAAGCCAAAGCGCGTGATGTAGTAGAGGTTGAAATCTTGCAGTTCGTACGGGCCGATCTTGGCTTCGGTGCTCTGCGCCGGCCGATCGTTTTCGCCGTTTTCGTGCGGAATCAGTTCCGGCGAGATCTCCGTCTCTAAGATCGAACGGAGCGTCGCCGACACATCGTCGCCAAACTGCCCGGTCTGCGCCACCCAGCGGATCAAATGCTGGATCAGCGTCTTGGGCACCGAGGCGTTGACATTATAGTGCGACATATGGTCCCCCACGCCATAGGTCGCCCAGCCCAGCGCCAGTTCGCTCAGGTCGCCCGTCCCTAATACCAAGCCGTTATGGAAATTCGCCAGCCGGAACAGATGCGAGGTACGCTCGCCCGCCTGCACGTTCTCAAACGTCACATCATACACCGGCTGTCCCCCGGCATAAGGATGCCCAATGTCTTTGAGCATCTGCTGCGCCGAGGGCCGGATATCGATCTCCGATGCGCTCACGCCCAGGCTGGACATCAGCCGGTGGGCGTTGCCCTTGGTCACCGTGCTGGTGGCAAACCCCGGCATCGTATAGGCCAGCACATTGCTGCGCGGCAGCCCCAACCGGTCCATCGTGCGCGCCGCTACGATCAGCGCC
Organism: Caldilineaceae bacterium; assembly: GCA_020845455.1. Lineage (GTDB taxonomy): Bacteria > Chloroflexota > Anaerolineae > Caldilineales > Caldilineaceae > QEUY01. Next base: position 46,449 of record JADLFO010000326.1, on the reverse strand, counting down.
TGGGTCGAATCCAGCCCACCCGACACGCCGACCACAACGCGCTCGATCCCCGTAGCCCGCAGCCGCTTCATCAGCGCATGCACCTGGATGTTATAGGTCTCATAGCAGCGTTCGTCCAGCAGCGCCGGGTCGCTCGGCACATAGGGGAAACGGTCGACCGCGGCCAGCAGCGGCAGTTCGGCCTGCGGCACGTCAAACGTAAACGGCACACGCCGCAGCCCGCGCAGTTGCTCGCGATGATCGCCTACCGTGTCGATAAAGCTCGTCTGCCGCATCCGGTCCTGCGCCAGCCGCTCCAGGTCAATATCGGCCAAGATCACCTGCTCCTGCGCCGCAAAGCGTTCCGACTCCACGACCAGATAGCCGTCATCGTAGATCAGCGCGTGCCCGTCCCAGGCCAAGTCCGTCGTGGATTCGCCCGGCCCCGCCGCCGAATAGAGATAGGCCGCAATACACTTGCCCGACTGGCCTGCACACAACGCCCGGCGATACTCCGCCTTGCCCACGGTGATGTTGCTGGCCGACAGGTTCACCAGCACCGTCGCCCCCGCCAGCGCCGCCAGCGTGCTCGGCGGGATCGGCGTCCACACGTCTTCGCAGATTTCGGCGTGCAGCGCAAAATCCGGCACGTTGGCCGCGTCAAAGATCAGGTCGTTGCCAAAGGGCGCTTGCTGCCCCAAAAACTCCACCTCACGCGCCACCGCATCGCGCGCCGCGCTGAACTGCCGCTTCTCATAGAACTCCCGATAGTTGGGCAGATAGCTCTTGGGGACGATCCCCAGCACCGCGCCCCGGTAGATCACCACCGCACAGTTAAACAGCTTCTGCTCAAAGCGCAGCGGCGCGCCCACCACCACCACCGGCGACAGCCCCGTACTCGCCTCGACCACGCGCGCCACCCCCTGGCGTGTCGCATCCAGCAGCGCGTCCTGGTGAAACAGATCGTCATTTGAATAGGCCGAGATGCCCAGTTCCGGAAAGAGCACTACCGCCGCGCCCTGGGCCGAAGCGCGCTCGGCCAGGCCCAGCGTGCGCTCTGTGTTATAGCCGGGGTCGGCGACCTTGAGCTGCGGCACACCCACCGCCACGCGCACAAAGCCATGCCGGTAGATCGAATTGAACGGCAACATCGTCACTCTCCACACACCATCAGCGCAGCTTGCCGCGCGATGCGATCGGCCATACCGTCTCTACGCGCCCGGCGCGCACCCCATACAGCGTATCATGCAGATAGACCGTCGCATCGCCATAGCCGATGACCATGTCAAACGTATCGCCGACCGCCGGCCGGTCGTCGGGACCCGGCAGCGTGATGATGCCATGTTCAGCCGACAACGCCACGCTCGCCACATCAAAATCCACCGGGCGCGGCGCGGGGAAGCCGCGCGTCGCCGTCTTGAACCCACAGTCGCAAATGATCCGGTCCGGCGCGGGCCGGCTCGTCACCCGTGCACGCAGAAACAGCGCCGGCTCCAACTCTACGCCCCACGCCTGATAGGACTGATCGCAGAAGATTGCGCCCCCCGCCTGCACTTCGGTCACACCCGGAATATGCGCCGTCACGCGATAGGTTCCACTCCCCCCCGCGCTGACGATCTCGACTGGCACGCCCGCAGACCGGCATAGTTCGGCGCTGTCCAACAACTGCCCAATGCTGGCCTCGATGCCGCGGCGCTTTTCTTCGACATCGTCAAACCCTAAATTGTGACCTTCCCAGGTCATCACCCCGCGGAAACGCACCCCCGGCGTCGCCTCAATCATGCGCGCCAGCGCCAGCACCGGCTCGCACGGCTGCACGCCCGCCCGATGCATCCCCGTATCCACCTCGATCAGCAGCCCGACCTCCACCCCAATCGCCGCCGCCGCCGCGCCGATCTCGGCCACGTTGGCCGCGCTGTCCACCGCCGCTTTCACGTCGGCATGGCGCTGGATCGCGGCCAGCCGCGCCGTCTTCTGCGGCCCGACAACCTGGTTGGCGACCAGAATATCGCGCATACCCGCCGCGGCCATCACCTCGGCCTCGCTCAGCTTGGCGCAGGTCACGCCCAAGGCCCCGGCCTGCAGCAATTTGTGTACCAAGGCCGGCGTCTTGATGCCCTTGGTGTGCGGCCGCCAACTCACGCCTGCCGCCGCCAGTTCACCGGCAATATTGGCGATGTTGCGCTCTACTTTCTCCAGGTCGACCCACAGCGCAGGCGTATCTAGCTCCTCCTTGAGCAGCCCGATCTCGCTCATCATGCCCCCTGTCTATTGATCAATCTGTGGTGTGGCTTAGTCGAACCAAATCGGGTTGGTCCAGGCCCGCCCGCCGTGAGCGTCGCGTACCGTGATCCGGCAGTAAGGGCTGCTGAATTTCTCCAAGTCAAACTCAGCTTCCATCAACCCATGCCCTTCCACGGCCAGCGCTGCCGGCCCCTTGCCCGTGACAAATACCCACTCTGCGGGCGAACAGCGCACCACGGCGCGCCGCCCCGGTTCTATCTGCACATCATGGATCTGCGGCCCGCTGCTGGAGTAGAAATGCCCCGCCTTGAGCGCCGCCAAAAGCGCATCCGGCTCCAACCGCTCGCTCTTGACCCAGACCCAGCCGCGGCCAAAGTCGTGCCGGTTGCGCTGGTGATGAAAATCATCCGCCGCGCAGACTAGATAGCGCTGGCCGCGCCCCAACAGGATATCGGTGATGTGCCAGCTATCGGCGTGGTCGTTGTGGTCGATCGCCACCCCGTTATAGACCTCGATGGCGTCGACCGGTCCCAGCGCCTCCAGGTCGCGCTCGGTCAGCGAATACCACTGCGGATGCGCCGCGGCCACAAAGGCCCCCGCCGCCAGCGCCCGCACCGCCAACTCCGGCCCTGTCTCGCCCTCGGCGGGAACGGCAAAATCCAGCGGCAGACCCACGGCCAGGATATGCCACATCCCACCCAACTCGGTCTGCCCCGCATGCAGTTCCGCACCGATCAGTGTCGTAAATCGCTCGTTGCGGAAGGAGCGCGTATCGACAATCGGATAGTCGTAGCGTTCCAAAAAGTGATCGGTCAACGCAAAAAAGTCGTAACCGTTGATTTCATAGCGCCGCGCCGCCTCCTCTGGGGTCAGACCGCCGTCAGAGCGCGTCGAATGTGTGTGCAGATTGCCGCGCCAAAAGCGGCCCGGCAGGGCAAAGGGCAGTTGATTCATGCATCCATTCCTTGCTGGCTTAGGAGATGCGGCGCAGCCAAGATAGCGCCGCATCCAGGTCCAAACGCTGCAAAATTGGTCACTTGGCGAGCGCCACGCCGAGCAGACGCAGCCAGTTCCCATGCATAATGGCGCGGATATCCGCATCCGCATAGCCGCGCCTGCTCAAAAGGTCGGTCAAATGCTGCAGGTCGGCGATCGTATCCAAATCGACCGGCGACTGCTCGCGGCCATAGCCGCCATCTAGGTCAGTCCCAATGCCAACATGCCGGCAGTTGCCCGCCAACTGGCACATATGGTCGATGTGATCGACTACCTTCGCCAGCGGCGCCTGCTCATTGGTCGACTGGCCGACCACCCAGCCGGGGAGCAGCATCCAGGTGTCCAACGCCACGCCGACCACGCCGTCGCGCTCGAAGATCGCCTGCAACTGCGCGTCGCTGAACTGGCGTTGATGGGGAACCAGGGCGCGGCAGTTGTTATGGCTGGCCAGGACCGGGCCGTGATAGTGTTCCAGCGCCTGCCAGAACGACTGATCCGAACAATGAGTCAAGTCCAGCAGCACCCCCAGCCGATCCATCTCCTGCAGCAGCCGCACGCCGATCTCCGTCAGCCCCAGTTCGGTTGCCGTCCCCCCGGCATAGCGGCCCGTGCCGTAATGGGTCGGCCCCAGCAGCCGCAGCCCCGCCGCCTTCCACTCACCCAACTGCTCCGGCCACAGGATCGGGTCGGCCCCCTCCATGCTGATCACAAACCCCAACGGCGGCGTCTCTTCGGTCAGCTCGGTGTGGGCAGCGTCCCACGCCTGCCATTCCGCCACATGCGCCTCCAGCGCCGCCGTGTCGGTCAGGATACGCACATGCCCCTGCTGCTCCAACGCCCGATAATAGGCAAGCTGGCCGTGCGCCATGCCATAGGCCTGGGCCTCGGTCGCATAGTCGATATGCGGGGCAGGTTTGCCCGTAGAGCGTGCGATCAGCGTCGCCACCGACAGAAAGATGCGCCCGCGGCGCATCTCAGGATAGGCCACCGTGCCCTGCGCCCGCCCTTTGCCCGGCACGGTCTGCTCCATCGTGCGGATCGTATAGGCCGAGCGCAGCAGATCGCGATTCCACTGGAGCGCGTTCATCGACAGATCCAAATGCGCGTCCACAATTAGCATCGCCGTTTACTCCTTTTGGTTGAGGGTTGCAGAGGGGAGAGGGTCCGGACCAGTGTGCGCCACATCACCGCCCGGCGATCCAATGGATAATGCTGCGCCCCGAGATCAGTTCCATCCCGGTGACAAACAGCATCGTATAGATCAACACATTGAACCAGCGGTCCGAAAACCGCTTGTTTAAAAAGACGCCCAGGGTGACGCCCACATAGGCCAGCGGAGCCAGCACCAAGATCGTCGTCAGGTTGCCCACGCGCAGCAGCCCCAAAAACGCATACGGGATCAGCTTCACCAGGTTCAGAGTGAAGAAAAAGGTCACATTGGTCCCCACAAAGATATGGCGTGGCAGCTTCTGCGGCAGCAAATACATCGTCGCCGGCGGGCCGCCGGCATGCGCCAGCGTCGAGGTGAACCCCGCCGCCGCGCCCAGCGCCACGCCCGCGCTGTCGGGCGGATGCGCCTCGGCCAACCGGCCCAAAATCAGCGTGCGAAAGGCCTGATACGCCACAAACACCAGCGAGATCACGCCCAGCCCCACCTTGAGGATGCGCTCGTTGTCGCTGAAATAGCCGAAAAAGGCCGCGCCCAGCGCGATCCCCACCAGCGCGCCGGGCAGCATCGCCCGCAGGCTGCGCCGATCCCAAATCCCCCAATAGTGCCGCAGCGAAAAGATATCCGCCACGATCAACAGCGGCAGCAAGATCGCAGCGGCATCTGCCACCGGAATCGTCAGCGCCATCAGCGGGGTGGCAATCGCCCCGACCCCGCCGCCAAACCCCGCCTTCGAGACCCCAATCAAAATGATCGCCAGGACTGCCGTCACCCAAAAGAGCGTAGGATAGTCGGGTAGACTCACAGACAGACTTTCTAAGTGGCAGGCTTTGCAGTGATAGCCAGGCGGTGGAAACGGAGAGCATTCGCCAAACACAGGCTGTGCACCATCGGACCACCAGCGTTATTGTAGTTCCCCACACCGTCCTGCTACAAACCCCGCGCGCCGGCGCGAGCTTTGGTATCGATGCCGGGGGCTATGCCTTCACCGCCGCCAGCACCCCTTGCAGCACATCCATCCCCCGCTGCACCAATCCCACGTCCGCCTGCGAACCCATGTGGCCGACGCGGAAGACCTTGTCTGCCAACGGCCCATAGCTCCCCCCTACCACCATCCCCTGGGCGCGCAGCGCGCGGTCCAGGTCGCGCCACGCCCAGCCCTCCGGGACGAGCGCCGCGGTCACGGTTGGCGACGCGATCTCCTCGCGCTTTGGCAGCAGCGCTACCCCCATCTCGCCCAGCCGCCTGCGGCAGAGCGCCGCCGCCGCCTCATGCCGCGCATAGGCCTGCTCTAGACCTTCTGTCAGCAGCCCATCTATCGCTACACGAAGACCGGCCATCGCCTGCCAGTTGTGCGTATACGGCATATAGCGCGCCTCGACCGCCGTGCGCCACGGCTTCAGCGCGTCATACCCGGCGTACCCCGTCTCGTCGATCGCCTCCCACCCGCGCGCGCTGATGCTCACCATCGACAGGTCCGGCATCAGGCTCAAGACCTTTTGGCTGCCCAGCAGCCCCAGGTCGATCTGCCACTCATCCACCCGCACCGGCGTGCCGCCCGCGCTCGCCACAAAATCGACATAGAAGAGCGCATCCACCTCCTGGCAGATCGCGCCCAACTCGGCCAACGGGTTGAGCGTGCCGCTCGGCGTCTCGCAGTGTACTGCCGTCACCAGCCGCGGGCGGAAGCGTCGTGCCGCCGCCCGCACCTGCTCTGCATCCGCGATATCGTCATAGCCAAACCCGACCGTCTCCACCTCCGCGCCAAGCGCCTGCGCCATCTCGCCGATGCCGTAGCCGAACACGCCCGTCGCCACCGCCAGCACACGGTCGCCGGGGCGGATCACGCCCTTGAGCGCGGCCCACAGCGCCAACATCCCCTCACCGCTCAAGATCACGATGTCATTGCGCGTCGTCAACACCTGCTGCAAGCCCTGCTCGCAGTGCTGGTACAGCCCGAAAAACTCTTCTTCCAGATCGCTGCTGCCGTAATCCGTCTGATAGGCCGCGCGCACCGCCGCCGGGATCGCGACGGGGCCGGGCACAAGCGGAATCGCATAAGTCTCCATGGGTCACTTCCTTGACAATCGTGAGGGTTCCAATGACAATCTGAAGGATTCTCGACCGCACGCGGTCCCGATACAGGCTGCCAGGCCAGGCATCCTGCCAGACGCCGAGAAGCCATGGACGACACCATTGTAACTGCGCTCCACTCCACGACCAAACTCTTTCTCTCCGGCCCCTTTGGCAGCGGCAAGACCACGCTCGCCCTCGAACGCATTCGCTGGCTGCTGGGCCGCGAGCGCACGCGCGGCGACGAAATCCTGGTGTTGGCGCCGCAGCGCACGCTCGCCCTGCCCTACACCCAAGCCCTGCGCGGGCGCAACAGCCGGCCCGGCGCGCCGGTTCAGATCAGCACCCTGGCGGGCCTCTCGCGCAGCGCTATCGAACTCTACTGGCCGCTGCTGGCGGCCTCCGCCGGCTTCGCCAACCCGCGGCGCGAACCGGCCTTTCTCAACCTGGAGACCGCGCAGTATCACATGGCCCCGCTTGTTGATCACGCCCTCAACAGCGGCGACTTCGACGGCATACGCGTCGAGCGCAACCGCATCATTAGCCAAGTGTTGGACAATCTCAACAAGGCCGCGCTCAACGACTTTTCCGTCGAAGAGGCCTATACGCGGCTGGAGTTGGCGGTTCCCCTGGGCGAAACCCATACCGGCCGGCTCAACGCCCTGCGTGCCGCGCGGCGCATCAGCGACGAGTTCCGCGCCCTCTGCCTGCGTGAAACCTTGATCGACTTCAGCCTCCAGATCGAGTTGTTTTCGCGCCACATCCTCGCCAACGACTGGGGTCGCGCCCACCTCTTCCGCAACCATCGCCATCTGATCGTCGACAATGCCGAAGAAGGCGTCGCCGCCGCGCACAACCTAGTGCGCCAATGGCTGCCCCACTTGGAAAGCGCCCTGATCGTCATGGACGAAGACGCCGGGCTGCGCCTCTTCCTGGGGGCCGACCCCGCCGGCGCCGCCGAACTGGCCGCGCTCTGCGCCGACGCCATCCGCCTGGACACCTGCTACTTTATGTCACCCCAACTGGGCGCGATGACTCGGCGCGTCGACCGGGCGGTGCGCGGCCGCCGCCCACCCACCGCCACGACCGTCCCAACAGCCTTCGCCTGTGCCGGAGAAGACCTCGGCCTGCCCGCCTTTCAGATGCCGCAAGGCGGCTTCCGCTACTACCCACAGATGATCCGCTGGGTGATCGACCAGATCGAACGCCTAGTAGTCCATGAGGGGGTAGAGGTCGGGTCCATTGCCATCATTGCGCCCTTTGTCAGCGATGCCCTGCGCTTCAGCCTGCAAACCGGGCTGGATGGCCGCAACATCCCCTCCGCCACCCACCGCCCCAGCCGCGCGCTGCAAGACGAACCCGCCGCGCGCTGTCTGCTCACCTTGGCGGCGCTCGCCCACCCCGACTGGCACATCCGCCCCACCCAGCCCGACGTGGCGCAAGCGCTCATGCTGGCCGTTGACCCGTTGGACCCTATCCGCGCCGCCGTCCTGGCTCAAAGCGCCTTTCCCGCCACTCGGCCTACCATCGAACTGGGTCGTTTCGGCGACCTGCGCCCCGACCGGCAGCAGCGCATCACCTACGCCATCGGCGAAGCCTACGAGCGGCTGCGCGATTGGCTCTACGCCTACCGTGCCGGCGGTGAACTGCTCCCGCTCGACCAATTCTTTGCACGCCTCTTTGGCGAAGTCTTGAGCCAGCCCGGCTTCGGCTTTCACGCCGACCTCGACGCGGCGCGTGTCGCCAACCAATTGGCCGATTCGGCGCGCAACTTCCGCTGGGCGCTCGAAGACACCTCTTTGGCAGGCGGCAGCGCAGACATGCCGCAGGCGGTGCGCCTGGGCCGTGACTACCTGGGGTTGATCGGCAGTGGCGCGCTCGGCGCGCTCTACTACCCCGGATGGCAGACGCCCGCCGACGCCGTCTTCATCGCCCCCGCCTATACCTTTCTGATGCGCAACCGCGCCGTCGACGTGCAGTTCTGGCTTGACATCGGCTCCACCGGCTGGTGGGAACGGCTCTACCAGCCGCTGACGCATCCTTATGTGCTGTCGCCGCAGTGGCCCGCGGGACAGCCGTGGACCGAACTCGACGAATTTACCTCGCGCCAAGACGCCATGCGCCGTTTGCTGCTGGGTCTGATGCGCCGCACGCGGCGGCAGGTCTATCTGGGGATCAGCGACTATGGGGAAAACGGCCTAGAACAGCGCGGCGCGCTGCTCAACCTCATCAACCGGCTGCTGCTGCAAAACGAGGGCCTCGGATCAACTGGCGTTTCTCCGAGGCCCCCTCTAGATGCCGCCGAGGAGGGGTTCATTGGCATCTGAACAACAGCGCATAATCAGTATCGTCGGAAGACATTAATCCGGCATTAACCTTTTCTTAGAGATGGCTAAGCGCTATTTTACGCCATTTGTCAGTTTGTTTCTCACCTTCTGGCAGCATATACTGAAGAACATGAACAGCGCTTTTGCGAGCCTCCCACGCCCGCTTGTCTATTTGTTGGCTGCACTCGCCGCGGTCTGGCTGCTGCCGCTGCCGGCAGTCGCCTCCGACTTGTGCAACCCGCCCAACGTCATCTCGCAGCCGGTCTGCGACATGGAAAACCCCACCGGAAGTCCACCACGCCAAGTGCCGAACGGATGGACGCCGTTTGTCGTGGCAGGCGATGCCTCCTACAACGTCGAGACATCCGACTCCGCCGCGCACACTGTCTTTGGGCCGCCCAGTCTGCGGATGCAAAACAGCGGCGGCGTCTTCAAGGCCGGCATCTTTACACAGGTTCAGGTGACGCCGGGCGCCGGCTACCGCGCCAGCATCGGCTGGGGTGCGCCCAATTCGCCGGATACCTTTGGACGGCAGTTGGGTATCGACCCCACCGGCGGCGCCGACCCCAACAGCCCCAGCATCATCTGGGGGCCAACGCACTGGGGACCAGGGCGCATGCTCAACTACCCACCCCCCGACGTCAACATCGACGTCAAAGCGCGCGCCCTCAACAACACCGTCACGGTCTTTTTCTTGGTCGATCATCCCACAAGCACCGGTAACGACTTCATCTTTATCGACGTCATCGCCCTCTACCCCGACGAAAGCGCGCCCCAGGTCGAGATCCCGCCGACACCCGAACCCACCCCAGAACCCACCGCTACCCCGGAGCCGGCCCCGGCCATGGCGGCGATTGCCGCAGCGCCCGCCGAGCCGCTCCCCACCGCCATCCCGACCCTGGAGCCAACGGCCACGCCCACCGAGACGCCGACCGCCACCCCATCGCCAACGGCCACCCCTACAGCCACCCCCCGCCCCACGCCATCGCCCACCCCCACGGCCACCCCCACCTGGACACCGTGGCCCACCCTCACGCCGCCCGGCGCGTCGCTCTCGCTCGACGGCGCGCAGGATCAACTGTTGACGCTGGCGCGCAGCAGCCGCCCGCGCGGGCTGCTCGTCTTGGGGCTGCTCAGTATCTGGGGAGCCGGTCTATTCGGCGGTTCGCTGCTGTGGATTAGACGGCGTCACTAGAGGGTTCAACCCTATCATTCGCCGCAGCTTCTGAATCAGGCGAGGTTGCAGGGGCAGGATCGCCCTCTGCCGGGGTCAACAGAATTTCGCCAAAGGTCATCTCTTGCGTGGCGTGCAGTTCGCGCTGCTTGATCAACTCCAGCACGGCCAAAAAGGTCACCAGCACCTCTAGCCGCGACGCGCTCCCGCCCAATAGGTCGGCAAAGCGCACCTGCGCCTGCTGCCCCGCGACCACGCGCCGCACCATCTCGATCTGCTCCGCCACCGTCACCGTATAGGGATGCACCTTAGGCTGCGGCGGATCGACCGGCATCCTTCGCAGCGCGTGGCGCAGCGCCGCATGCAGCCCGGCAAGCTCTAAGCCATCCAGGTCCAGCGGCCTGACATATTGCGCCCCCAGATCGACCACGCCGGGCGTGCGTCCAAAGGCACGCAGCCCCGCATCCTCGCGTGTGCGCAGGTCGCCCGCCACCCGTTTGAACTGGCGATATTCCAGCAGATGGCGGATCAGGCTGTCGCTGCTTTCTTCCTCCTCTTCCCCACCCGCCCGCGCCGCCGGCTTAGGCAGCAGCCGCGCCGACTTGATGTAGAGCAAGCGCGACGCCACCACCAGAAAATCCGCCAGCGCCCCGGGCTGGATCTCCTCCAACTGCTCCAGCGTCTGCAAGTACTGGTCGGTCACCGCCACCAGACTCACTTCGCTGATATCCAGTTCTTCCTTCTCGATCAAGTGCAGCAGCAGGTCGAGCGGGCCTTCAAAGACCGGCAGCGTGACCGCATAGGCCGCGCCATGCGCCTGGTCCCGGTTGGTGATGCCGACGCCTGCCGCGCCGGCCGAGCCTGTCGCCACAGTTCTGCCCTGGCCCGGCTAAAAGTCCGCGTCGAACGTGCGGAAGCGTCGCCCCAGGTTCGCCAACTCCGCCAACATGCGGCTGGTCTCCTCCTCATCGCGCCCGGCTACCCGCTCCACCTTGCACCCCGCGTTGCGCAGCGACCGCTCCTCGGCGCTGCTGATCCCGGCCTCGTTGCCCACGATCGTCACATATTCGGCGTTGCGCGCATCTTGCACGCTAAAGCCCAACGCAGGCCGAAAGCGCACAATATAGTTGATGGCGTTGACAAAGTCCTGGCGCGCCAGCGGGCCGGGATAGGCCCGCTGCCAGAACAAAACATAGTGGCGGATATTCTTGACCCCCACCCCCGCCTGAATCTGCTCGATCCGCTCGAACAGCAGGTCGCGCCAGCGGTTGCCCAGCGTCCACTCGCTGCCAGGACAGACGGTCGTGTTGTCCGGGAACTCCCGATGTCCCCACACGCGCGCCAGTGGGATATTCAGCTCCTGCATCAGCCATGCCACCAGATGCCCGCCGGCGCGCAACTGCGCCGACGTCGGAATCTTGCCGTTCATAAAGCTCCCCGCAAACACGATCCCCGCCGAATAGATGTTGTGCCGGTGAACATGATAGCTGGCCGTCTCCAGATGGTTGGTCTGGTCGATCGTGCCGTCGGCATGAATGAAAAAATGATAGCCGATGCCGGGCCAAGCCTCCTTGCCGCGGCTGACGTCGGACGACACATACAATTCCGCGATGCGCGCCGGGTTGACCGTCGGCGGCGTCGCCGTATGGTGGATCGCCAGATGCGTGATCTGGCTCAAGGGTCGCCGCTCATAGCGCAGCGTCGGGTGCTTGGGCAGCTGGTCCACGATCACCCGCATCGCCGGACGCGGGATCACATAGGCCTTTGTCTCCTGCTGGCGCTCGGCCAGTTGCGCCTGCAGCTTCTGCTGCTCGGCCTGCAGCCTGGCCTTTTGCTCTTGCAGCAGCTCGGCAGCGCGCTGCGCAACCACCGCCTCATGCTCCAACTGGCCGACCTTGGCGCGCAGTTGTCCCTCCGTCACGCTCGGTTCGGCCACCCCGCGCGCCCGCTGCACCGCCGCCAGCAGCTTCTCCTTCCAAGCTTGGCCCCCCTGCCACTGGTCCCCCGGCGACAGATGCTCGGCGAACTCACACAGCCCCTGGATGTCGTTCAGCCCCACCTGGGGATACCGCTCCATCAGCCAGGCCAGCAGCTTCCCGCCCGCTGTGATCTGCTCCGATGTCGGCCCAACGCCCATCAGGTCGCCCGCCAAGGCGACGTGGATGCCGTGCGCCAGATACTCCTCCGCGCCCTCCACCGTCTGATCCAGCGGCTGCGTCTGGTAGACATCGCCAATCACGTCGATCACAAAGTCAAACAACAGCCCCGGCCATTCCTGGCGATGCACTGCCGCCAGTTCATGCAGCGAGAGTCCGGGATCCGCCCCCGTGTGGTGAATCACAAAATGGCGCACCTCGTCCGCCCGCCGCGGACGGTAGCGCTCCGGGTCGCGCGGCAGCCGGTCGATCCAACGATAGATGCGGATCCCTCCCGCAGTCTCGGCGCTCTGCTGCGTGTCCAGTTGATGCGCCATCTCCGCCATCTCGGCCTGCAGCCGCAGATGCGCGGCGTCCAGCCGGACGCGCTCGTCTTCGGCAAACCGAAGTTGGGTTGACAGCTCGCGGTTTTTGGCGCGCGCGTCCTCCAGCGAGAACTGGAGATCCTTGATCTTGCTGGTGTCGCCTGCTCCACTAAACGCCGCTAGATGCAGCCGCACCTGCCGGCTCAGGATCTGCTTCCACGCCGGCCCTTTGTAGAAGGTCTCGCCGGGGCTTTCGGTCTTGGTCAGTTCGCCTAGCCCGACAATGCCGTCAGCAGCCAACCCCAAATTCTGCGCCAGCCAGGCGCACAGCCGCCCCGTGGCATCCAACTGCGCCAGCGGCGGCGCTTGCACACTGAAATTGCCGGCCAGACAGATATTGACGCCCTGCTCCGACCACAGTTGATCCGGCTGCGCTACATCCTCCAGGCTGCTAACCTTATAGACCTGCCCCGATCCATCCACCACAAACTGGTACACGATGCCCGGATAGCCATATTGGACGTGTGTCTCGGCGATCCGCTCCAAGCTCACGCGCGGGTTTGCGCCCGTGTGGCTGATCACAATCTGCTTGATCTGGTTCAGCCCACGCCGCGCATACGGCGTCCCGGCGCGCGGCAGCGTCGTGCTCAAGTCCGAGAAGAGCGGCACGGGCAGCGCCGCGCCATCGCTCCCATCATGCTTGGGTTCGGACCGCGGCGCTTCGACCGTCAACCAACGTGTCAGCACCGGCGACCCCTGCGCCTTAAACGACCCCACCTCGTGCGCTACTAGGTCGACCTCAAGCGTGTAATTGCCTGGCTGGTCGGGCAGCGCGACCCGCACAGCCACCGTTATCGTTTCATCCGGCGCGACCACCTGCCCCAGCGGTGTGCGCACATCCTTGTCGTCTCCCAGGGCCAGAACACGCCGGTTGCGGTAATAGCGATATGCCACCTCCACGGGCCGGCCGCCTTCGGACGTCCACGTCTCCGTCCCCGTGTTCTTCAAGCTGATCGGTACGGTCACCGTTTGCCCCGCGGTCATGCGGCTGGGAAAGCGATCCTCGATCCACTGCGCACGATAGGCGGGAAGTTGCGGCGCTTTGACCGCCGGCCTGGCTGCGCGACCCTGCGCCGACCCAGGCCGGCCGCCCCCGCTGCCGCGCCAGCGATAGTCCTGCTGCAGCGCGTCGCGGATATCCTCCATGACGCCTGTCTTGCCGGAAATATGCCAGCGGTCCTGTTTCGGCCAGCGATACAGCACCAGGGCGCGGATCTGCTGATTGCTGAGCTGCTGGTTCCAGCCGTCAATCTCGGCATAGGCCTGCTTCACCCAACCGCTGTTGACGTCGAGCCACGGCCCGCCTTGGTCGGTTTCGGTGATATAGACCGGCAAATGGCGCATCGCTGGCGGCACAGCCGCCATGAAATCGGTATAGGCGCGAAACTCGCTGTGGTAGTTCTGATACGGTGCAGTCAGCTTCTCCTCGCTGGTGATCAGTTCAGGGTCGCCGCCGTGTGTATAGGTGTGCAGCGCAAACCCGTCGCACTGCGTTGGGCCGAGCGCCTCCAAGATATCACGAAAATACTGCACCCAATCGCCGTTGGCGTTGTCCGTATAGATCGTCTGTGAATTCCACGGCGCCACCGCGCCGACCAACACCTGGTCGTCCTCATGGCCGGACAGCCGGCGGATGGCGTCGCGGCACAGCCGGTAGCAGCGCGCATACATCTCCGGCGTGATCACCTCGCCGGGGCTGACCAACGCACCGCGCGTGGTGCGGATCTCGGTCGAATGGTCGGGCAGTACGTTGAAGCGCACCACCAGACCGCGCCGCCGCGGGTCGGCCTGCGCCGGCTCGCTGCTGCGCGTCGAAGCGTGGCGCGACCAATCCACCTGCACGCCAGGCCGCTCCACCGCGTAGTTCATCTCATTGCCGATCACCCAGATCTTGCAGCCGGGGCTGGCCGCCACGAAACTGGCCGCACGCCGCGCAAATTCCTCATACTGGCTGCTGTGCGGCAGCGTCCCCTCCGGCGGAAACCCATGGTTGATCCGGCAGATCACGCCCAGCCCGTGCCGGCTCCACAGCGTGAAATCCACCCCTTCCTGGTTTGCCGGATCACAGCCAATCGCCTCGGCGCAGACAATCCACCCCGGCTTCCCCGCGTCGAGCAACATCTGCTCGCCCCCTGGGTCGTGGAAACCGAAGAGATACTCCGAATCGAACAACGGACGAGTCATTCGTTCCCCATTATGGTCGTATCAAGCCAGGCGCATCCTCGGCCATGCGGGAAGGTGGGCGGCGCTCCGTCACAGGCGCAGGCCCACCGGCGGTCGAGAGCGCCGATGTTTCTAGCATATAGGGCGGCCAAACCACCGCCTTTGGGTCCAGATAGGGCAGCGGGTCTGAATACCCGCCCCAACCATCGGTGCGCGCGTATGGGTTGATGCGGATCGCAACATGCAGGTGCGGCCCCGTGCTGCCCCCGGTGTTGCCCGATCGCCCGATTATCTCCCCGCGCCCTACCGCTTGCCCCGGCTGCACCGCGATCGCCTCCAAGTGGGCATAGACCGATTCCCCCCACGCATGGCGCAGCAGCACATAGTTGCCGAACCCGCCCGGTTCAAACCCGGCCTGGGCGACCTCACCGGCCTCCGTGGCAAGCACCGGCGTTCCGGACGGCGTCAGAAAGTCCACGCCGTTATGCCCCCACAGCGCCACGCCCTCATAGGAATAGCGGGCATAGAATGCCGCGTTTTCGCCCCACAACTGCGAAATCCCAAACGTCCCGGCAAACGGCCGGCCCAAAAACTTGCGCCCCGCCAGATCGGGGATCGACGTGCCGGGCAGCCTGGGCGCACGGCGCAGCAGCGGGCCGCCGTTGGGCGCCGACTCTGCCACCCAGCCCAGCACCTCGCCCACCTGCAGCACGCCCGACACCCGCCACCAGCGCAGGTCGTCCGCCGTCACCGGCCCGCCCGCCAGATAGAGCGTCGATTTGGGCAAAAACTCACCCAGCACATCGTCATCGCCTTTGCCGCGATAGCCCGGCGAGCGGCGCACACGCACCCCAACTGCCCCCAGTGTCGCCAGCTCTCCCACCTTGAAGGGCGTCCGGTCTGCTTCGACCCATGGACCTAACAGCGGGATGCCGCCCGGCGCAGTCTCGGCCATCCAGCCGCGCACCTTGCGCCCCTGAGTATCGCTCGTCTCCACTTCCCACCAGGTCAGGTCGTCGACCACCCGCGGCCCACTGGTAAATACGACCGCAGTGCCCTGCCAGATCTCGGCGATCACGTCGTCCGCCGCTTTGTTCATATAGCCCGGCGAGCGGCGCAGCCGCACAAAGTTCACCGTCATCGCCCGGTCGCCCGGTCGATAACGCGGCGGCGGCGCGGTCTTCGCGGGCATCTTTTCCAGCAGCGCCTCGCCCGTAGCCAGTCGTTGCGCCACCCAGCCCTCGCCTGGCATCCCGTCCAGCTTCCAGCGCACCAGCCACCAGACCAGCCCATCGCGGTGCTCCGGCCCGTCCAGGATCACCAGTGGCGTGCCGCGCGGAATCTCGCGCACCACATCATCCGCCGGTTTATTAGTCAACCCCGGCGTGCGCCGGCCATTCACAATCGTCGTAGTGCGCACACGGTCGCCCACCTTGAACGCGGCCGGCGCCGCCGAGGCCGGTTCCGGGCCGGGCGCGGCAGTCGCTGCGACGGCGGGTTCCGGCGTCTCCACGCGCTCCAACAGCGGCGCGCCGTCCGGCCCAAACTGCGCCAGCCAGCCCTGGATCTCCGGCGCATCGACCACGCCGATATGCCACCAGACCAGCCCATCCAGCACCTGCGGCGCATCGTCCAAGAGCGTGATCTGCGTCCCCGGCGTCAAGGTATGCACCAGGTCGTCATCCGCCTTGTTGAGATACCCTGCCGCCCTACGCAGACTCGCATAGCCCTTCACCGCTGCCCGGTCGCCCGCACGCAGCGGCGCGGCCTCTTCGACCGTATCGTCCCAGCGATAATCATGCGCCAGCGCCAGTTGAAAGTCGGCGATGACCCCGCTCTTGCTCTCCAAATACCAGCGGTCGGCGCGTGACCAGCGGTACAGCGCCAAAGCGCGCAGCTTCTGCGTACCCGGCTGGCGGTTCCAGCGGTCGATCTCAGCGTAGGCGCGCTGCACCCACCCCGAGTTGACATCTGCCCACGGCTCCACCTGATCGGTTTCGGTGATATAGACCGGCAGATGCCGCATCCCGTCGGGCACAGCCGCCAGGAAATCTTGATAGACACGAAAACCAATCCGCCGGTCTGCGAAGGGCGGCTGCATGTGCGTATCGCCGGCGATCTGCGCCGGATTCGAGCCGTGCGCAAACGTATGCAGCGCAAACCCATCACAGCCCGTATCCTGCACAATCCGCAAAATATCGACGAAATACTGCACCCAATCGCCGCGCGCGTTGCCAGGGTAGGTCGTCTGGCTGTTCCAGGGTGCAACGGCAGCCACCAACACCAGGTCGGTTTCATGGCCCGGCGTCTGGCGGATGGCGCTCCGGCACAGGTGGTAGCACTTGCCATACAGCGCAGGCGTTATCACCTCGCCTGCCGCAGTATGCCCCGCCTCCTCGCCATAGATGCCATAGAGCGCGTTGAAACGCTCCGGCGCACCGCGCCGCAAGGGGTCGTCGGCCTCCGGCGCAGGATAGGCCGCAGGCAGCGGTTCAGCTTCGGCGGGCACGACGCGCGCCGTGCCGCGCCTAAACAGGCGCTTAACCCAGTCGACCAGCCGCACCCACCAGCCGCGCCGTGCCTGCGCTGCCTCGATCAACAGCGCCTGTTGCGCGGCGCGTGTACGGGCGCGCTCGGGCATCACCACCGCCCCGCCTTGCGGCCGCGCCAGTGCGGCGTTGGGTTCGTTGCCGACGATCCAAATATGGCAGCCGGGGCTGGACGCGACAAAACTCGCACAGCGCCGCGCAAAATTGGCATACTGGCTGCTGTGCGGCAGCGTGCCGTGCGGGAAATGGCCGTGGGTCAAGCGGCAGATCACCCCCACCCCACGGTCGCTCAAGGGGCGAAAATCCACGCCCGCCTGGTTGCCTGGTTCATGGCCGATAGCCGCGGAATACACGATCCAGCCAGGCTTGCGAGCCTCCAGCATCAAAGACTCGCCGCCGGGATCATGCAGCCCATACAGCCAGCGGCTCTCAAATCGATTGGATGCCATCACATGGCTTTCAGCGCGTTAAACCCAGAGTGGAGAGGACAACCCTATGACTGCCAGCATCAGACGATGAAAAGCCGTATCACGAAAAACCGTATTACCAGAAGCCGTCGTCCTCGTTGTAGCCGAACTCCTCACAGATACGGGCCACAACGTCCACCACCTGATCATGGGCGCGGCTGTTGCTGGCGATCAGCCCGTTGTGGGCGCGCACATCACGCTTATTATAGCGCAGCGGATTTCCCCAGCAATCCGTCATCCGCCCCCCCGCCGACTCCAAAAGGGCATGCGGCGCACACAGATCCCATTCTTTGCAGCCGGGGCTGGGGTGAATATAGAGGTCGGCCAGTTGGCGGCTGATCAGCCCGACCTTCAACCCCACACTGCCCGACACACGCTCGCTGGTGATGCGCAGCGTCCCGCGGATCTTGTCGGCGATCTGCTGCCGATGGCTGCGGCTGCTGACCATAGTCATGCGGTTGGTCTTGTGTTGGTCGCTGACGCGCAGCGTGATTCGCTCCTCCGCCTCATACAAAAAAGCGCCCAGCCCCGCGGCCCCCGCATAGAGCAGGCCGCTTTCGGGCTGCATCACCACCCCCAGCGCTGCCCGCCCGCCGATGGCCAGCCCGATCATGATCGAGAACTCGCCGTTGCGCGCGATAAACTCCTTTGTTCCGTCCAACGGGTCGATGATCCAGACGCGCTCCTTTTCAAGCCGTACCAGATCGTCCTTCGATTCCTCCGATAGCACCCCGTCATCCGGATACATGGCCTTAACGCGCGCCACGATATGCTGGTTGGCCGAGCGGTCCGCTTCGGTCACCGGCTCTCGATCGGTCTTATAGCGCACTTCCGAAGATCCAACGTAGAACGTGTTGACAATGGTCGCCGCCTCGCGCGCCACCTTGCAGGCAAACTGCAGTTCTGCCGTCAGATCGGTCACATCTACCGATTCATGCGTCATACGAAGTTTCTTTCCCAATTTCCTCTGGTCTCGTCGCCGGTCCAAGGCGGTACGATTGTAGCAACAGATCCCAGGCGCGGCAAGTTACTGTCGATCTAGCAGCAATGTGCGTGCGCAGCGCAGCCCCACCCACGCCGAGGCCTGCTCCCCCGCCAACACCATCTGCGCCGAGGCCCTCATGCGGTCGGGTCCATCCAAAAAGCTGCCACCCTTGACCACATAGCCCGCCTGCTCACCCTGCTGCGCCTGGGTGCTCGTCCATTCCGCCACATTACCCGCCATCTCGCTCGCGCCCAGCGGGCTGTCCCCCGCCGGATGATAACTGCCCACTGCCACTGTATCGCCCAAACCCGCCGCGGCGCTGTTGGCACGCTGCGGCTCGAACAGTTCACCCCAGGGATAGCGGTACTGCCGGTTGGTGGCCGGCGCATAGCCCGCCGCCACCTCCCACTCCTCGGCGGTCGGCAGCCGTTTGCCCGCCCAGCGGCAATACGCCGCCGCGGCCGCGTGGTCGAGATTCACCACCGGATACCCGGCAAACGCCCGCTCCAAAAAATAGTTCGGACGCGTCGCGCTCTGTATACTGCTCGGCCAGGGACAGTCCCCGCGGGCGTAGCAGCGCCGATACTCCCGGTTGGCGACCTCAAAGCGGTCGATCAGAAAACCGTCCAGCGCCACGCGGCGATCCGCGTCGAGCGCGGGGTCTCGTGCCAGATAGCTGCCCGGCGGCACTTCCACCATCCCCAAGGGCCGGTGGATGACCATCTGCCACCAGATCAGCCCCCCCACCACCAGCGCCAGCGCCGCCGCCACCCCCCAGCGCGACCGCACCGCCCCAGCCGTGCCGGGCTGCCCGGCCGGCTCCGGCGCTCGCCCCAGGATTTCACCCTCCCAACTGCGCCCGTCCAACGCCGCCAACAGCGCTTCGGCCCGCTCCCGCTGCACTCCCGCCGCCGCAGCAGCTACGGTTTGCAGATCGTGGATGAGCGGCGCACACCACTCCACCCGGCGCGGGTCTTGCACGGCCAGCCATGCCACCGTCGCCGCCGGCAGCGGCGGGTCCCAAATCAACGCCGCCTCTTGGATCACCAGCGCCACCCGCTCTGGATCAGTCTGGTAATGCAGCGCCGTGAGTTGACCCGTGCCATGCGCCAGCGCCGAACGCAGCAGCAGCGTACGCTGCGCCCCGTCCAAATCGTGGCCGGCCTCCAAGACCAGCAGCCCCTCGCGCAGCAGGCCACGGCCGGCTACCTCCTCCAACCGCCACCAGCGTTCCAAGGCTGCGTCGAGCAACTGCGCCACGGAGCGCGCCCGGCGCAGGCCGTCACTTCCAGAATACTTGGCTGCCAACGGCGACACCGGATGCGGCGTTTCGAACGCAACACCCGCCACGGGCTCCTGCTGCTTTGGTTCTGGCTCTGGCCCCTGGCTGCTGGGGCGCAGCGGCGGAAGCGCCGCGGGCCGCCTTTCCGGTCGCGGCTGCGCCGCATCGGCGGGCGCGCCGGTGTCGAACTCCCATTCAAACGTGGAATTCTCGTCGCCCCAGGTGGAATTGCCGTCTGACCGGCGTTTACCCTGCTTGCGTCCCGCTTGCGTCGCCATGGCGCTATTGTAATGAAGGCACGCGCCCCGCGCAAAACCTCGCGCCCGATGCTCCTCCAGGCAATTTGACAGTGCCGCTCTACCGCCACTACACTCCATCTATGGCGAAACAAACCCTCGGCTATATCGAGCTTGAATGGACCTGCCCCACCTGTGGCACGCGCAACCCGGGAAGCCGGCGTCTGTGCCAAAACTGCGGTTCCCCACAGCCGGACGACGTCAAATTCGAAGCGCCTGCCCAGGCCAAGATCGAGACCGGCGAAGCCACCGTCCAACAGGCTACCGCCGGCCCCGACATCCACTGTCCCTACTGCGGCACGCGCAACCCGGCATCGGCCAAGGTATGTAAACAGTGCGGCGGCAATCTGACCGGCGGCCAAGCGCGCCCAGCGGGCCAGCTTGTCCAAGGCTTTGGTGCGGCGCGGCCGGAAGAGGTCAAATGCGCCGCTTGCGGCACGCTCAACCCCGCCGGCGCGCGCGTCTGTAAAAACTGCGGCGCGCCCTTGCCCGCCGTCAGACCCGTCGCACCGCCTGCACCCGCCGCAGCATCCTCCTCGCGCGGCTGTCTCTGGGCAGCCGTGGGCCTGGGCGTGCTCGTTCTTATTCTGGCTGCGGTCTTTTTCCTAAACGGCGCACGCGCCACCGCCACCACCGGCCAAGTCGTGGACACCCGTTGGACGCGCAGCGTGGACGTCGTGGGGCTGGTCCCCGTGCAGCGCACCGCCTGGCATGATCAGATCCCCGGCGATGCAAGCATCGGTGCGTGTTATGACGACGTGCGCAGCGTGGTCGATCAACCGGCGCCCGGCGCGCGCGAGGTCTGCGGCACGCCCTATGCCATCGACCAAGGCACAGGCTATGCCCAAGTCGTGCAGGACTGCGTCTATGAGGTCGTCGATCAGCGCTGCGAATACACCGTCAACGAGTGGCGCGTGGTCGACCAGTTCACCCAAGAAGGCGCCGGCTTCAGCCCTCAATGGCCGGCCCTGAGCCTGAGCGACCGTCAGCGCGAGGGCGACCGCGGCGAACGCTATCAATGTGTTTTCCAGGTAGACGGGCGGCAAGTCGTCTACGATGCCGCCAACTACGCCGACTACCAACGGTGTACCCAAGGCTCGGTCTGGAACCTGGAAATCACCGCCGGTGGACATGTGGTCAGCGCCCAGCCCGCCAACTAGCGCAGCCTCCCCCAATGGATTGACCGGCACGTCTGCTCCAGGTATTATACCGGGTCAGGACCCGGCATCATCCCAACGCGTGGAACTGCCCGCCACGCGTTGTTGTTTTCTGATCGTTGTTTCATGACTGTTATCTTTTCACGTTGTTTTCACAGCCTCATTTTTTCGATAAGCGTCTCTGTGACCAGCCACACCGGAGTTGACTATGGCAGCTTTTCCACCTGTTGACGAGCAGATGCAAATCCTGATGCGCGGCGTCGACTTTGGCGACCCGCTCACCTATACCAATATGGAGCGCGAACTGCGCGCCCGCCTGGAGGAGAGCGCCGCCACAGGCCGCCCCTTACGCGTCTACTGCGGCTATGACCCCTCCTCGCCCGACCTGCATCTGGGCCACACCATCAGCATGCGCAAACTGCGCCAATTTCAAGACTTGGGCCACGATGTCATCTTCCTGATCGGCACTTTTACCGGTATCATCGGCGACCCCAGCGACAAGGAGAGCGCGCGCAAACAGCAGTCGCTGACCGAGGCGCTGGAAAAAGCCCAGACCTATGCCGACCAGGCTTGGGCGGTTCTCGACCCGGCGCGCACGACCGTTCGCTATAACCATGAATGGCTGAAGGAACTCAGCTTTGAGCAGATCGTGCAGCTTGCCAGCAACTTCACCGTCCAACAGTTCTTGGCGCGCGACAACTTCAGCAAGCGCTATGCCACCGGCGATGCCATCTGGCTGCATGAGTTCTTCTACGCCTTGATGCAGGGCTACGATGCCGTGGCCCTCAACACCGATGTCCAAGTGGGCGGCACGGATCAACTGTTCAACCTGATGGCGGGGCGCAAGCTGATGGAAGCGTTTGGCCTCAAGCCGCAGATCGTGCTCACCTCGCCCATCCTGGTCGGCACCGACGGCGTGCAGCGCATGAGCAAATCGACCGGCAACACCATCGGCGTCAACGACCCGCCCGGCATCATGTTCACCAAGGTGCTTAACATACCCGATTCCGCCGTCCGCAACTATGCGGAGTTGGTCACGCGCTGGCCGCAAGCGCAGATCGACCGCTTCTTTCACGACGCAGAGACCGGCGTCATCGACATGCGCGAACTCAAGCACCGGCTGGCCTGGGAGATCGTCAGCATCTTCCATGGCGATGCCGAGGCCGGCAAGGCCGCCGAAGACGCCGCACGCATGCACCAGGGTGAAGCGCCCAGCGATGCCCCCGCCTTCCAGGTGCGCGCCCCGGTCGGGATCGTGGACCTTTTGCATGCCGCCGGAGCCGTGACCAGCAAGAGTGAAGGTCGCCGCTTGGTGCAGCAAGGCGGCGTGCGTTTGCAGGGTGAGACAATCAAAGAGGTCGATTTCGTGGTGGAACCCGACTCGCAGGAACGCACCTTGCAAGCCGGCAAACGCAAGTTTTTGCGCCTGGTGTCTTAGGGGTAAAAAAAGAACTGCCGTCCATTGCGGTTCCCCCGATAGCGGCTAGGCCGCACCGCAATGAACGGTCAGTTCATGCTTAGGATAATAGCACGAAGTTTGGCGCTTGTAAAGTAGGGAAAGATGAGAATTCGTTATCAATTTCCGCCGTTTACCCTACGCAATAGACACGCAGGTCTCGCAAACCCCTACGCAGCGGACAGTATGTATCGTCAAAGAGCTACCCAGGAGGGAAACAATGGGACTGTTTGAAGGCAAAAAGGGCCTCATCTTCGGAGTCGCCAACAAAAACTCCATTGCCTGGGGCATCGCCCAGGCCCTGCATGAAGAAGGCGCAGAACTCGGCTTCAGCTATGCCGGCGAGATCCTCAAGAAACGCGTCGAGCCGTTGGCCGAAAGCGTGAACAGTCAATTTGTCGAGGAGTGCGACGTAACCCAGGATGAGGCGATTGACGAAGTCTTTCGCCGCGCCCAGTCCCACTTTGGCGGCCTCGACTTCCTAGTTCACGCCGTGGCCTTTGCGCCGGGTGAGGACCTGAGCGCACGCTTCAGCGACACCAGCCGCAATGGCTTCAAAATCGCGCTGGACGTAAGCTGCTACAGCCTGATCGCGCTTGCCAGGCGCGCCCGCGACGTCATGCCCAACGGCGGCAGCATTCTCACCCTCACCTATTTCGGCGCCGAAAAGGTGACCCCCGGCTACAATGTCATGGGCGTCGCCAAGGCCGCGCTCGAGGCGTCGGTGCGCTACCTTGCCTGGGACCTCGGCCCGCAGCGCATCCGTGTCAACGCCATCAGCGCCGGCCCCATCAAGACGCTGGCGGCCTCTGGCGTCAGCGGCTTTCGCAAGAGCCTGCACTACGTCGGTTCGGTCGCGCCCCTGGGCAATGTCACACAGGAAAATATCGGCGATGCCGCCCGCTTCCTGCTCGGCGACTGGGCGACGAGCATCACCGGCGAAGTGCTCTATGTAGACGGCGGCTACAACATCATGGGCGCACCCGACCCCGCCAAGATGGAGACTGACCTCGCTGCCGACGCTTAAGACGGGGTTGTCTATCTCAGCCAACTCCCGCACAACGACGGATCTCAAAGCCCTTCTACACCGGAAGGGCTTTTTGCTGCCCACATCCAGCGTACAGCACCCCAACCTATACCCCGCACATCCTGGAATCTGTCATCCTGGAATCTGTCATCATTGTCAGCCAGATTTGTCATGATCTCTATTGACATCGCTGCATGGCGGGCCTATAGTGAAAAGTGAAACAAGCCATGTAGGTTCTCTTACAAATCGAACGGACATTATGCAGGGTGCAGACCACGCTTTGCAAACAGTGGCGCCCAACCACAGCGCCTGACGCCTCATCGCCGACCACAGATCACAGTCTGTCAACGAAAAGGTGCTTGCTGAGTGGTCAGCACTTACACATCAACTGCCCCTTGACGCCTGCGTTTACGTTCCAGAGGTCTCTGAACATCCTCTGGTATGGCCCAGGCGGTTCTAAAGGGCCGCGCGTCTGTTGTTATCCACGCCAACACAAGTAGGCAGCAGTATTGAGAGACGTCACGCCCCCTGTTTAGCAGTGCTGTTGCAGACAAATGGCCCGCAACAGCCTACTTAAGTTGTGCGCGCTCTAGATGCAGTGGACGGCGGCAGCGAGATGTGAGGGGCGCGTACGATGGAACGGGCCATAGGCCGGCAGATGTATATCACAGAGATGTGTGTCACAGAGGTGCGTGTCACAGAAACGTAACCACTCAGCACGATAGAGCGAAAAACAAAAGGGAAGGTTTGCCCACGAAGGAACAAACCCTCCCCACATGCAGAGCAGGGGTGCGCTAGACGGGTTCGCAGCACGAGTAGCGCATTCCCACCAGGTATGCTTCCTGTGTCTTTTGACGCAGGGAGCTATCCCCTGCTGCATTATAGCATGGTTTTCACGATTGTAACCGTAGGATCTTGTGCATGTGATTGTACCGCAGGGCATGGGCAATGCCAGGTCCAACCTCGTATTCGCAGGATATTCATAGAATATTGATGGGCTTGTATCGAGGCTGTTCTTTGTCAACTGCACCCTTTCCAAACCATAAGCGTACTGAATCGGTGGATCTCTATGGAGCTAAACGCATATCTTCTTTTTCTCTGGCGGCACAGGCTTTCCATAGGACTCACCGCTCTCACTACGCTCGCCATCGCCGGCCTTGCAAGCAAAGTGATGACCCCTGTCTATACGGCATCGGTCACGCTCCAGGTCTCGACGCCGGCGCGCGGTATGCTCGACGAAGTGCAATACGATGTGGCATACGCCGACCGGTTGATGAACACCTATTCACAGACTGCCCAAAGCGGGCTTATCCGGCATGAACTCATGGAACGCTTCAATTTGCAGGAACCTCCCTCAATCGAAGCGCAGGTTCTTGCCAATACCGAACTGATTGTATTAACAGTCGAGGCCGACGACCCCTCACTGGCCGGCGAGATGGCGAATGCCCTTGCCGCCATCCTAGTCGCGAGGGGGGAGGAGAGGGTCAACGCAGACCTGCAAAAACGACAGCAGGAACTGACGCGACAACTGGGCCAGTTCGAAGCCGAACTGCGGACAGTCGAACAAGACTATGCAAAACTGTCGATACTCTCTCCGGCAGATGCAGAGGGTTTGGCCGCCATCCGTGACGAGCTTGATCGAAAACGCGGCCAATATGATGAGCTTCGGGCGCAACGCGAATCCCTGCGCACGCGCGCGTTGATTCAAACCAGTTTGCTCTCGGTGATGGACCCTGCAACCCCGCCCACAGAACCGACCCGGCCAAATGTGCGGCTCAATCTGATGGCAGGACTCATCGCAGGATTGGCCGCGGGGCTGGGTGTGGCATTGCTGGTTGAAAACTTGGACAACCGGCTGCACTCTGTAGACCAGATCGAGATGGCGGCCCAGTCGCCCTTGTTGGCAGGCGTGCCGGTTTCTCCCCATACCAAATGGCCGAACGTCGTCATGAACGGCCATTCACCCCACGAAGCTGCGTTCGCTCGTGCAGCCGTCAACCTGGCCGCACGAGCCAAAGATACATCGCCACTCGTCCTGCTCGTGACCAGCGCCGAACCAGGTGAAGGCAAATCCACCGTAGTCGCCAATCTCGGCGTGGCGCTCGCCAAGCTCGGCCACAGCGTCATCCTAGTCGACTGTAATATCCACCACCCTAGCCTGCATACCATCTTCAACATCCCCAGCGAGCTTGGCATAAGCGATGCCCTGCTCGCCCATGCACGCCTCGACCAGATCAGCCACGCAAGTTCGGTGCCGAACCTGCGCGTCATTCCCTATGGGGAACACTCCGGCCGGTCCTTGGCGCTCTTCACGCCGGGACGGCTGGCTCCGTTGATGGAACAACTGCGCCGGCGCGCCGATATTGTCTTGCTCGACACGCCCGCACTGCTCACATCCGCAGAGACGCCGGCGTTGTCCGCTGTTGCCGATGGCATCGTATTCGTAGTCGGCCAATCCATTGCGCACAAAGAGGCAGTCGAACGGGCGCGCCGGGAGTTAGCCAACACACCCGCCAAGCTGATGGGTATCGTTGTATCGCACACCACCCAATCGGCAGTCTATCGCCCCGGCAGGAACTAATCCGATGCAGAACCTCTCAGCGCAATCCGGCTCACACTTTTTCCAACAGCGCCGTCTTGAAACGCACCAGCCGCAACAGGCTGACCTGCTTTACTACGCCGCCAAACGAGTTATCGACGTAGGGGTCACCATCCTGGCGCTGCTCCTTCTTTGGCCGCTCCTGCTACTCATCGCGGCACTGATCAAAGTCGAAAGCCCTGGCCCGGTCTTCTTCGTTCAGCAACGGGTAGGGGCGCGACGCCGTGTGTACAACGGCGAAACAGTGTGGGAGATTCAGCCATTCCCCATGGTGAAGTTTCGATCCATGGCCCACAATGCCGATCAGTCACTGCATGAAGAACATATCAAAGCCTATGTCTCCGGCCTCCTGGACGACGGCAACGATGGCAGCGCCAAATTCAAGCTAACGGATGACCCGCGTATCACACGCGTTGGACGATTCCTGCGTAAGACCAGCCTCGACGAAGCGCCGCAGATGATAAACGTGCTCAGGGGTGAGATGAGTCTGGTCGGCCCGCGACCCGTGCCGCTCTATGAAGCCGCGCTCTACCAGCCGGAACACTATGAGCGGCTGATGGCCGTGCCCGGTCTCACGGGGCTGTGGCAGGTCGAAGGTCGGGGCGAGGTGACATTTGAGGAGATGATGCGCCTTGATATTCGATATGTCCGCCACCGTTCGTTCCTCCTGGATTTTTTGATCTTGGTGCAGACCATTCCGGTGGTTCTTCGGGGTCGAGGTGCAGCCTAGCCCAGGCCGGCAGCGCCCGGTCCCGGCCTTTTTCTGATGCTATGTCCTCTTCTAAGGAATGATAAGGAGGTTGCCGCATGTTCGATAAGATAGGTATCGCCGTGGTTGGCGCCGGCTATTGGGGCGCTAATTATGTACGCGTCTTCAATGAACTTCCAGATGCCGAAATCGTCGCAGTTTGTGATCAACGTCCCGAACGTCTGGCCGAGATAAACAAACGCTTTCCGGGCACGTTCGTCACTCATTCGCTCGACACGCTGCTGCAACTGGACGATCTGGACGCGGTGGTGGTGGCCACCGGGGCTGCAACCCACTTTGACCTGGCGAGCCGCTGTATTGCAGGCGGCAAACATGTGTTGGTGGAAAAGCCCCTGACTACCACACCGGCGCAGGCAGAGCGGTTGATTGAGTTGGCCGACCTGCATGGCGTAAAGCTGATGGTGGGCCATACCTTTCTCCACAATCCCGCAATCCAAACGCTCAGGGCGTATGCCAACGGGCCGGAGATGGGCGAAGTCTACTATCTTTACTCTCGCCGCACCAACCTTGGGCCGATTCGCCACGACGTCAACGCCCTGTGGGACCTGGCACCGCATGATATCTCCATCTTCAACTATCTGTTGGGCAGTACACCCCAATGGGTCAGCGCCGTTGCCGCCAATGTACTCAAGAACCAACGTGAGGATGTTGGTTTCATTTCAGTCGGCTATGCCCCCAATATCCTCGGCCATATTCATGTCAGTTGGGCAGAACCCAATAAGGTACGCGAACTAGTTGTCGTCGGCAGCAACATGCGGATCGTCTTCGACGATCTGAACACGATGGAGCGCATTCGAATCTTTGAGAAGGGAATCAGTGCAATCCAGCCGGAGGTCGCCAACTTCGGTGAGTTCCAGTATCAGATGCGTGATGGCAACATCCTCAGCCCGCGTGTCGATAGTGCCGAGCCGTTAAAGAACCAGTGCCGGCACTTTATCAATTGCATCGTTCACAATCAAACCCCGCGTACCGATGGACAGTCCGGGCTTGAGGTAGTACGGGCCATGGACGCTATCGACCGCTCGATCCAGCGGAGAGGCGCGCCTGTATTCTTAGAGGAGATCATATATGACAATGCTACACTCGCCCTTGTCGCGGCCTGAAACTCCCACAGTTGATAGCTGGTCGCAGCCGGTGCCGTTTGTAGACCTGGCTGCACAGTACACAGCCATCAAGGACGAGATCGATCAGGCAATCGCCGGCGTCCTGAAGCGCAGCGATTTTATCCTGGGTCAGGAAGTCGCTGCCTTTGAAGAAGAGTTTGCCGCTTACTGCGGCGTCAAGCACGCCGTTGGCGTCGATTCCGGCCTGTCGGCGCTAGAACTGCTGCTGCGCGCCTACGGGGTCGGGCCTGGCGATGAAGTCATTGTGCAGGCCAACACCTTCATCGCTACCGTGTTGGCCGTCAGCAGCGTGGGCGCAACGCCGGTGTTGATCGACATTGAGCCGCGCTCCTACATGCTCGACCTGGCGCAGCTCGAAGCCGCCATCACCCCGCGTACACGCGCCATCATCCCGGTGCATCTATACGGCCAGATCGCAGAGTGGGACGGCCTCATGGCCATTGCGCAGCGCCATCGCCTGATCGTCATCGAAGACGCTTGCCAGGCGCATGGCGCGCGCTACAAAGGCCGCCGCGCAGGTTCATTGGGGCACGGCGCGGCCTTCAGCTTCTATCCGGCCAAGAATCTCGGCGCCGCGGGCGATGGAGGGATCGCCGTCACCGACGACGCCCAAGTCGCACACACGCTGCGGCTGCTGCGCAACTACGGTTCGACCCAAAAATATCACCACGAGATCTGCGGCTTCAATCACCGCCTAGACACCTTGCATGCGGCTGTGCTGCGCGTAAAACTGCGTCACTTGGATTCCTGGAACGCGGCGCGGCGCGCCCATGCAAGCGCGTATACCCGCTGGTTGCATCACTTGGATCTGCAATGCCCCACGGATAACCCTGACACCGAGCCGGTCTACCATCTCTATGTGATCCGATCTGCCCAACGCGACGCGCTACAGACCCATCTCCAAGCCAAAGGAATTGCCACCGGCATCCACTACCCGGTTCCAATTCACCTGCAACCGGCTTACCGTCATCTGAACGCGCCGGCAGGCGCATACGGCGTCACCGAGCAAACAGCCAAGCAAATCCTTTCATTGCCGATGTACGCCGAACTCCCCTTGGGCGCGCTGCACTATGTCGTCGAGACCATCGCTGAATATATGCACATGCCGGCGGACACGCCACCGTCTATCTCGCGCCACTCTCCATCCGGCGTTCCCTTCCTTCGATGATGCACTGGTGATCGCGGTTTTACCATGGCGCTGACGCTTCCACCTCGCTCGATATCCGTCTACTTCTTCACCCTGGCCCTACCCCTGCTCATTGGGGCAGGGGTAGCCGCCATGGTGTTGAAACTGGGCCTATTGGGACTTGGCGCGGTCATTGCGCTCTGTCTCCTGCCGTGGTTTATGCGCCAGCCTTTCCGGCTCTATCTCTGGTTGCTGGCGACCTGGCCTGTACTCAGCCTCTATCTGCATATCCCACTGCCCGCAGGAATGCCGGATCTGAACTACGAACGAGTCATCGTGCTGTTGATTGTAGCCTTTGTCTTGGTTCCCGCGCTTGTCCGCAGAGAAAACGCCGGCGTTCCAACGCTCAACCGGTGGGTCTGGGTCTACATCGCAGCCCAAACACTCTCCTATAGCCGACGCCAATTCTGGGGCGGACCGTCTGCGCCGGATGTAGTGATCCTGCTCAACTCCGTCCTTGTGCCCATCACTCTCTACTGGCTCACCAAGGTCTTCATCACGTCGAGGGCGCGCCTAAAGCAGGTACTGTACGCGTTGATCATCGCCGGCGTCGTGGTCAGTGTGAGCGGCCTATACGAACGCACTCTCGACCTTCGTGAAAGTCCCTTTCCGATTTCGACGGGAACAGCGTCGGGCGAACGCTATCTGGATGTGCCCGGCGGCAGAGCCGCCGGCGTTGCCGGCAATCCGGCCATCTATGGCGCGCTCGCCGGCATGGGCCTCTTGGCAAGCCTAGGCTGCTACGCCCACATAAAGCAAACACGCCATAAACTTCTGTTGGCGCCGGCGATTGCATTGCTCAGCTACAGCATCTTCGTCTCTTTTACAAGGTCTGCTTGGCTGGCTGCGCTGGCCGGCATAGCCATAGCGCAATTCTCGGTCAAAGGCTTGTCAAGTGCGCTGATCCGCCTGGCGCTCCTGGGTCTACTGGCTGCGGCGTTGCTGGTGATAGCTGGAATCGATCTCCAACTGATCGACCAGCAGACTCTCCAAAACCGGGTTCTCCAGAGTCAGAATGTGAGTGGGCGCATTGACCGCATGGTTTACGCATGGGAGCAGTTTATCAAACAACCGGCCCTGGGTTGGGGAGCCGGCGCACTCGATGCCTTGACCGGCAGGCGATTTCCACAGGGTGGGTTCAACACCTCCCACAGCACCTATCTTACCCTCTTGGTCGATGGCGGCCTAGTTCTATTCGCCGGCTTTATGGCGCTCATCGCCCATTGGGGTATTCAGACCGTTCAAATCTACCGGCAGAGTCTAGCGCAGAGTTGGGAGCGCAGCGCCGTCGGGGTGATAGTGGGCTGCATGACGATCTACCTCATCTCTGGGTTCGCCCTCGAGCTAAAACTATTTGGTTATCTCAATGCGCTCTTTTGGATCGCAGGCGCTGCCCTAGAACGTTTGCAGACGTTGGTTCAAGACGATCAGCCCGACATCTGGGTAGTCACGCACCCTCAGAGCCGTTATGTCAATTAGCCAATCGCTGCCCAGGACCGGTGGCCTTGTTCGGGCGACAAGTGTTGTGATGGCCGCCACCCTCGCCGCTTCTCTCTTCGGTCTCGTACGCGAAGCCATGGTCGCGGCGCACTTTGGCACATCGGTTGCGACCGATGCCTACTTTTTCTCGTTTGATCTGGTGGCAAGCTTGCCGGAATTTCTACAATCCGCCATCGGCGCATGTCTCATCCCTATCTATACACGCAGCAAACAGGAAGGCGCCTCCGCGCTCTTCGTCAATACGATCATCAATGTCTATCTGTTGCTTCTCATCGTCATAGCAGTCTGGCTCTTTGCGGCTGCGCCATTGATCGCGGCGCGACTGGCCTCGGGTTTTGATGCAACAGGCCGGCAACTCGTCAGCACGATGGTCAGACTGCTCGCCCCCACGGTCGTGCTGACCGGAGTTTGGAGTGTGCTCAAGGCTATGCTGAACGCCGAGAGAGAATTTTTCATCTCCAACTTCTCCCAGGCGCTACAGTCGCTGGGCATCATTGGCGCCGTGCTCCTATTGGCGCCGCAGATGGGGATCTATGGGCTGCCGGTCGGGATTCTGATTGCCTCGGTACTCCAGGTCGCGTGGACCGGCCATACCCTCAACCGGAAAGGCTTCCGATACACCTTTGATATCGCGCTGCGTGACCCACGGTTTCGCCAATATCTCCTTCTACTTGGCCCAAGCCTGGTCGGCAGCCTGATCGGCTATATCGAACCGATCATCGAAATAACGCTTGCCTCGCATCTTGCCGAAGGCAGTATCGCCGCGATTCGATTTGCAGGCAGACCCATGGCAATCCTAACACGAATTGCGGTCTATTCTTTCGTGACGGCGCTGCTGCCGATCCTCTCCTGGGAGAGGGTTACGGCCACCCAGACGAGTTTCAAGGCCAACATAGTTCAAATTCTGAACATGCTCCTGTTTGTGCTCATACCGCTGAGCCTGCTCCTGATCACGCTGCGGATGCCGATCATCCAGTTGCTCTTCCAACGGGGCAAGTTTGATGCGGCTGCGACTCAGATGACCGCCAATATCTTTGCAGCGCTCGTCATAGGGCTCTTGCCGATGGCGGTCGGCGTCACGCTCTCCTCTGTGTTTGTTGCGCTCGAAGATACAAAGACGCCAACCATTTGGGGAGCCGGCAGCAGCTTCATAGCAAAACTTGTCTTCAGCCTCATTCTCATCACCCCCTTGGGCGCAGTCGGACTTGCGCTGGCCACGTCTCTGAAAAATGTGGTTTCCGCCACCCTCCTGCTGTTGCAACTGCGGCGTCTACAAGGCCTGGATGGTTTCTATTTGGCAACAGCATTCGGCAGGGCCCTGATCGTTTCTCTTGTGGCCGTCAGCCCCGTCTATCTCATCACCCTCTATCTAGCGCTGCCGCCGCTGGCATTGATCCTGTTCGGCTCACTCATCACAGCGGCGCTCTACGCCGTCTTGTCCATTGCCGTGCGGGCGCCGGAGTTGGCAATTGTCCAAGAGCGCCTCCCCCGGTGGAGAAGGGCTTAAGCAGATGCAAAGCCACGATCGACAGCTCCGAGTTGCAATCCTGCTGCCCAATCTACAGATTGGCGGGGCGCAAGAGGTCGCACGCACGCTAGCGAAACACTTGGCGTCGGATCGGTGTACGCCAATCGTCTGCGCACTGTTTGCAGATGGGCCGCTGCTTCATGACCTAGCCCAACAGGGCAGCCAGGTCAAGGTTCTCTATCTTTCGCGCCGCAGCGTCCTGGCGCTTCCCTGGTTTCTGGCCGATCTGATCCGGATGTGGCGCGCCCTGTGGCATTTTATGCTTGAACACAAGATCAACATAATTCAGACCAATATCCTCGGCAGCAATAGCTTCCTCGTTTTGGCGCTGGCCAAAGCGATGAAGATCCCTGTCGTCACCTTTACCTTCCACAGCCAAAGATTCCTGCCTACAACTGAGGGGCGGAGCCTAAAAAACCGTCTCTACTGCCTTGCCTACCGGCTGGCCCGCCATTGGACCAGCGACTATGTAGCGGTATCGAACGAAATCAAACAGGCGATGGTACGCCTCTTGGGCCTCGGCGAAGGCAAGATCACAGCCATTGGCAATGGCGTGGATATCGACCGCTATCGACAGCCGACAGACCGTGAGCGGCTGCGCCGTCAATTGGGCCTCCCCCCTCAAGCGCCGGTGCTCATTACGGTGGGCACATTACGCACGGCCAAGGGACATCGTTATCTGATTCAGGCTGCCGCCGATGTCCTGCGGCGCTTCCCAGAGACTCATTTTCTGTTCGTGGGCGACGGAGAACTGCGACACCCTCTAGAATCTCAGACCGCCGCTTGTGGCCTGACAGAGAAGATCCATTTCTTGGGTAGTCGCCAAGACATCCCCGATCTGCTTGCCGCAAGCGACGTCTTTGTTCTGCCTTCTCTCTGGGAAGGGCTTTCGATGGCGCTCTTGGAAGCAATGGCTGCTGCAAAACCGATCGTCGCCACAGCCGTATCGGGCACAAGCCAGGTGATCATTGACAAGGAAAACGGCATTTTGACGCCGCCGGGAGATGCACCTGCGCTGGCCCAAGCCATCTGCGACGTATTATCGCAACTCGACGCCGGAGCCTGCGCCATGGGCGAGTCGGCCCGACGCCGCGTTGCCGCATCTTTCAGCGTGGAAAAGCAAGCGGCCGAATATATGGCCCTATACGAGCGCCTCCTCCATACGCACGCTAGACGACGCTGGGGTGATGTATGAATATTGGACTGCTGATCACGCGCTTCCCCCCCGATCAGATCGGAGGCGCTGAATTACAGGCAAAACAGTTAGCCACCGCCTTGGCTCAACGCGGACACAACGTAACGGTCTTCACCCGGCGCTACCATGGCCGTCCCTTCATGGAACAGCAAGACGGCTATCGGATCTGCCGCCATAACGAACTCCCGCTCCCTGGCGTGCGGATGGCCTGGGATATCGTTCCCACCCTAACCGATTTCGCGCGCCATAGCCCACGCCTGCATGTGTTGCTCTGCTACCAGACCTTGAGCAGTGGTCTGATTGGCGCTGCCGCGCAGGCGGTGCTGGGCATCCCGGCCATCGTCTCGATCCGCGGCAGCCAGGAATATCACCTGGATTGCTCATTGGCACATCGCCTGTTGACCCCGCCCATTTACCGGCGAGTGCGGCGCATCATCGTTCAGTCGTCACGGATCGGCTCCGACCTAAATGAACAGCTGCGGCTCAATGGGCAGACAGCCCTTAGCAAACAGATCGCCCAAAAGATCGTGGTGATTCCAAATGGAATCGATCTAACGCCGGGTCCACCCTCCAACGGGACAAAGATCGTCTATGTCGGGCGGCTGATCCGAGAGAAAGGAGTTGCCGACCTACTCCAGGCGCTCAAATGCTTGCCTACTGCCGAAACCCTAATTGTGGGCGACGGTCCCGACCGCCAACGTCTCGAATCACTTGCCGCTGGGCTGCCGGTCACCTTTATCGGTCAGGTGAGACCTTCCCAAGTGGCGGACTATCTACAGCAGGCACGGCTGCTTGTGCTGCCCTCTCACCTCGGTGATGGTCTGCCCAATGTGATCTTGGAAGCCATGGCCTGTGGTGTACCTGCCGTAGCCACCCACATAGCAGGGATCCCCGATCTGGTTCACCATGGTAAGACCGGTTTCCTCTTCACGCCTGGGGATGTCGCCCAGATGGCCGGATTTATGCGACGGCTGCTGACAGACGATTCACAATGGCGCTGCATGGCCCAACGCAGTAGAGAACTCGTATCCGAGTACTCCTGGGACTTAATTACGCCACGCATCGAGCAACTGCTACGACAAGTTTCCAAGGAGCGGCAATAAATACTCATGGATGTATTGCTGGATAGTGCTCTCAAGTTACATACCTACCTGTTTGAACAGTGTTGGACAGGACACGCGCTTGTCGGGTCGGACCCAGGCATCCGCTTCAACGCCCGAATTGGCCGATTTGTGAAGAGCTATTTGAGCTTCGTACCTTGGCCCGACCGCTTGACCTATATGCAAGCGCAGGGCTACTGGATCATGGATCAATGGCTCCTCGCCGATGCGCTCGACGAGGAAAGCCATAGCTTGCTGGCGATCGCCACGGCGCATCACATCTTGCGATGCCAGCGCCCCGAAGGGTATTGGGAGTACCCGAATCCTGAATGGAGAGGCCGCGTGGCAACCGTCGAGGGCTGTTTCGCCGCGCTCGGCCTGCTGGAGTGTTACGCGCGTGTTGGCGATAAGAGCTATCTCGCCGGCGCCGAAAACTGGTATCACTACTTGACCAACACGATCGGTTTCCGTCGTCAGCGAGAGGCCGGCATGTCCGCCATCAACTACTTTGCCCACGAATCCGGCACATATGGCGGCGGCGTGCCGAACAACTCTACCCTCGTGCTGTGGTTGATGGCCAGGCTGGCAGAAGTGACGCAGGACGACCGTTTCTTGACGCACTGCGCATCTCTGGTTGCCTGGTTGGCGCATGTGCAATGTGAAAGTGGCGAACTGCCCTATGAGGTTGGCTCAGATGACCGCAACGGCCGCCTCCACTTTTTATGTTACCAATACAATGCGTTCGAATTTATGGATCTAGTCCACTACTATCGTATCACCAACGATCAACATGCACTGCCAATACTAAGACAACTGGCTATCTATCTTGCCAATGGGTTGACCGCGGCCGGGGTCGGGCGCTATGCCTGCGACCAGGCAACCCCCGAAGTGCTCTATTACACAAGCGCCATCGCGCAGGCGCTTAGCCAAGCGACGGCGCTTGGGCTTGGCGACTTCCGCGCACTGGCGGCCTGGGGTTTTCGTCATGTGATGTCGCGGCAGCGCCCAGACGGCAGATTCGAATTCTACTCGCGCGCCAATTATCGCATCCTATCCGATCGCCGCGTCTATCCCCGCTACTTAGCCATGATTCTCAATCATCTCTTGCGTGAATATCAGACAGGCCAGGCGGAGCAGACAGAACACACTGCCCAATTAGGCCACCAGGAGGAGAGCCGTGCCTCAAGTATATATATGTGCTGACCCGGAATGCACAGCCTGGGACCGTTTCGTCCAACAATGCGGCGGCAGCCATGTGCAGTCGAGCCTATGGGCACAAGTCAAGCGGCCTTTAGGCTGGCAGGCGATCCGCCTCATCGCTGCCAACGACGGAGAGATCATAGCAGGAATGCAGATTCTGATGCGCCGTGTGAAGCTTGTCGGGGTCGTCGCCTATCCCTTCTAGCGAGAGTTAGCGGCAAAGCGCCATCCATAGAGAAATGCCATGAGTCATTCTACAAAAACAGAGAGCATGCCGGTCTCGCAAGGCGAAAATCCCTTGAAAGTCGCATATGTCCTGCATCGCTTTCCGCACCTGACTGAAACGTTCATCCTGCAGGAGATGCAAAGTATGCGCCAACAAGGTGTGGAGATCGTGATCTTCTCCTTGTTACCGCCTAAGCACAGCGTAATCCACAAGCAAGCCGAAGCGCTGCTGCCTGTCACCCACTATAGCCCCTGGCTATCCGGTGAAATTATCCAGGCGCAGATTCACTTCCTCAAGCGTTCCCCTAGGCGCTATCTGGCCGCGCTCGTCAAGACGCTGTGGCAGACCTATCGCGAACCAAAAGTATGTTTGATGGCGCTGGCCTTGTTCCCCAAAAGCGTCTATTTTGCGCGACGGATCGAAACGCTCAGGATCGACCATATTCACTCCCATTTTATCT
Source organism: Caldilineaceae bacterium (assembly GCA_020845455.1). Lineage (GTDB taxonomy): Bacteria > Chloroflexota > Anaerolineae > Caldilineales > Caldilineaceae > QEUY01. The sequence goes on along the minus strand of JADLFO010000326.1, from coordinate 9,698 downwards.
GGCTGGCGGCGCTCGCCGCAGGCGTGGCCGCCGACCTTTTGGGGATCTCCCATTCGGTTCATCCGCACGCCTTCGATCTCTTTCAGCGCGACCAACGCAGCGTCCGGTATGCCCTGGAAGCCGCGCCGTCTATCATCACCATTTCCAAATTCAACCGTGACTATATTGCCGCTCTGTGCCCCCAGATTCGTCCAACCGACATCGAAGTCGTCTACTGCGGCGTTGACACCGACAATTTTCGCCCGCTCGCGAGCCAAGCGCCTCATACCCCGCCACGCATCCTGTCGGTAGGCCAGTTAGTCGAGAAGAAAGGGCACGAATATCTGATCGACGCATGCGCCTTATTGGCGCAGCGGGGGATCGACTTCCAATGTCAAATTGCCGGCGCCGGCCCCCGTCAGGCAGCGCTGCAGGCGCGCATTGACCACCATCATCTGCAAGGGCAGGTTACGCTTTCCGGCGCCTTGCGGCAAGATCAATTGATCACGCTCTATCAGGAAAGCGATGTCTTCGCGCTGGCCTGTATCCACGCGCAAGATGGCGACCGCGACGGGATACCGGTTGCCCTCATGGAAGCAATGGCGTGCGAACGCCCTGTAATTTCTACGCCAGTGGCTGGGATTCCCGAACTCGTCCGGCATAACGACACGGGCCTGTTGGTGGCCGAACGCGACACGGCCGGCTTAGCCAACGCCTTGACGCAGTTGATCGCCGATCCAGAACTGCGGCGAAGACTGGGCCGTGCCGCACGCTGCTTGATCGTACAGGAGTTCCAGAGCGGGCAAAACGTGGCAAAACTGGCGGCAATCTTCCGGCGACTCGGCAAACCCCACCGCACAAGCGCACCGGTGATACCCCCAGATATTTATCTATCTACGATCCAAATGGACAAGTGAACCATGCGAATCAGCATCTTCGGGCTTGGCTACGTCGGCTGCGTTTCGGCTGCGTGCCTGGCGCGTGACGGCCATGAGGTCATCGGCGTCGACGTTAACCCGCAGAAAATAGCCATCCTAGAAACAGGGCGCTCCCCGATTGTAGAGCCGGGGTTGGACGAACTGCTCGGCGAGGCGGTTGCGACCGGCAGACTGAAAGTCACAACGGACAGCCAACCAGCCGTGCTCAACAGCGAGATAAGCCTGATCTGCGTAGGCACACCCAGCCGGCGCAATGGCAGCCTCGAGACACGGTTTGTCGAGAAGGTCTGCAGCGAGATCGGTTCGATCCTGGCTACCAAACAAGGCTACCATGCTGTGGTAGTTCGCTCCACCGTGTTGCCCGGCACTATCCAGAAGCGATGCATTCCACTGCTCGAACAACTGTCAGGCCGGTGCGCAGGCGTGGATTTGGGCGTCGGCATCAATCCGGAATTTCTGCGCGAGGGCAGCGCCATCCAGGACTACGATCGCCCAAGCCAGATCGTAATCGGGGCGACGGATTTGGTCTGCAGGGGGCTGATCGCCCAACTCTATGACACCATCGATGCGCCGATTGCCCACTCGACCCTTGAAACGGCAGAGATGGTCAAATATGCCAGCAACGCATTCCATGCCTTGAAAGTAGCCTTTGCCAATGAGATCGGCAACTTTTGCAAGCTACACAGCATCGATGGACAAGAGCTGATGGAAATCTTTGTCCAGGACAGACAACTGAATGTCTCATCTGCCTATCTCAGACCGGGATTTGCTTTTGGCGGTTCCTGTCTGCCCAAAGATCTGCGCGCCATACTCCACCGTGCCAAAGAATGTGATCTCGCGCTTCCCCTATTGGAGGCCGTGTTGACAAGCAACGAACACCAGATCCGGCGGGGTGTTGAGATGGTTGAGCGGACAGGGCGCAAGAAGGTGGGCGTCTTCGGTTTAAGTTTCAAACCCGGCACAGACGACGTCCGCGAAAGCCCCACCGTTCTGCTCGTAGAAACGCTGGTGGGTCGAGGCTACCAAGTCAATATCTATGACGAAACGGTAAAGCCGGACCAACTGATCGGTGCAAACAAGGCGTTCTTGGAACGAGAATTGCCTCACATCGCTACCTTAATGCGACCCACCATTGCCGAAGTCTTGCAGGAGGCGGACGTGTTGGCAGTCATGAACCGCAGCCAAGCTTTTCGGAATCTATCGCACCACCTGCGCCCGGAACAGATCCTCATCGACTTTACCGGTGCGAATAAGGCGCACAGAGCGACAAACGGCAGCTATGAAGGCATCTGTTGGTAGGAGCTTAGGATGAACCTCATGCTGCTGGACATCAAGCAAGATTTCGAGCGCATCCGGACAATCTGGGGCAAACTCGCCCAGTCTTCCACTCCTTCTTACTTCCTCTCGTGGGGGTGGATCGAAAACTGGATCAGTTTCTTGCCCACCAATGCGGCCGTACAACTGGCTGTCTTTGTCGAAGGCGAACAGCCGGTGGCGGCCTTTTTTCTCGGACAGACCGCGCTCGTGCGGCACAATGCCATCCGCAGTCGCGGCATGTTTCTCAATGCAACCGGCATTCCCCTGGTCGACCGAGTGCATATCGAGTATAACGCCATCCTCCACTCAAGTAGCCGCTTGTTCTCGCTGCATGAGCTTCTGGCGCTCCTGCCCGATCACTGGGATGAGTTCTGGATGCCGGGTCTGGATGCAAACGCATTCCCTGGCAACATGCTAGAGCAGACAACGTCACTGGGCGAAATTCAGATCGAACGGGACGTACCTTCTCCCTATGTAGATTTAGAACTAGTTCGGCAAAAAGATGGGAACTATCTCTCTTTGCTCAGCAGCCACATGCGTGCTCATGTCAAACGTTCACAAAGGGCATACGAGTCACGCGGCCCGATCTCGCTTGAAGCGGCATGCAATCCAAACATGGCGCTTGAGATATTCGACGAAATGGTATCAATGCATCAGAAGGCATGGCAGGCCAAGGGCCAGGAAGGCGCCTTTGCATCGAATTTTATGCGGCAATTCCATCGCGCCTTGATCTGCAAACGCTTTGAGTATGGAGAAATCCAGTTGTTGCGCATCAAAGTGGGCAATACCATCATCGGCTGCTTGTACGATTTTGTATACAACGGCAAAGTCTACAGCTATCAAAGCGGGTTTCACTTTGAGATGGACAACCGTCTTACGCCGGGATATGTCAGCCTAGTCGAAGCGATCAAATATTGTGCGGCGCTCGGCCTCACCCACTTTGATTTCATGGGCAGCGATGCAGCGTATAAGCAACGGTTGTGTACCCACCAACAGCGGCTGATCTGGGCGAAAGTACAAAAGCCAAGGCTCCAGTTCCAGTTGGAAACGGGTCTCAAAGCGCTGAAGCAGAGTCTCCAATCGTTGCGCCGCTAGAAGGCTGCCCATGCAAAAAAAACAACGGCTTATCCAATTCCTGTCCAGTGCTCGGCTGTTGACCCTGCTTGCGCCACTCGCCGGCAATACCCTGATCGTCTTCAACTACCATCGTATTCGACCTGACGATCCCGGCTTTACGACCCCATTTGACGAAAGCGTCTATGGGCCAACTGTGTCAGACTTCGCTGCCCAACTCGAATGGCTTAAGAAATATCGAAGGGTACTCTCCGAAGACGAATTGCTTGACTTGATACAAGCCAAACATCGCTCGTTCCGGCGCTGCGTCCTGATCACCTTTGACGACGGCTATCGCGACAATTTCACCTTGGCCTACCCGGTCTTAGAAGCACTCGATATCCCCGCAACGTTCTTTATCTCGACCCACCTGATTTCCTCTCGCCAACTTGGTTGGTGGGACATTATCGCCTATCTGGTCAAACGCAGCACGCGGCAGACCATCACGTTTGAAGGGGCAACTCTGCCACTACAAAATCACCGCCAGGAGATCATCCGGTTCATGGCGCAGAAAATGAAGTTGCAAAAACAGGAGACTACGCACGACCTAGTGACCCGGTTGGCGGAGGCGTGCGCCGTCGACCTGCCACCCCACGCCTTACAGGATAGCCAACTCATGACCTGGGATCAGATCAGGGTGGTTTCACAGGGTGTCATTACCATCGGTTCCCATACACACACCCACCGTGTATTGGCAACACTCGATACGGATGCGCAACAAGATGAACTGGCGACCTCAAAGGCCATTCTCGAAACACATATAGCGAAGCCGGTGCGCGCAATCGCCTACCCCGTAGGCGGAACGCGCCATTTTACAAAGGAGACACAGCGGCTCGCAGAGTCTGCAGGGTACAAGTTAGCCTACTCTTATCGTACCGGGTTAAATCACGCCAAGACGCCGGCCGCGTTCGATATCAAGCGAACTTCGGGACCCATCCAACCGAGCATGGTTCCCGCTGTCTCGATATTCCCCCGGATATTTGTAGAACATGAGGATGAATCGCGCTATCAAATGGATTTCAGCGTTGCATGAACTGTTCACTAGTGAAGAAGCGAAAGATCGATGAAGCCAACTGCTCCTAAACGCGTGCTGATGCTGCTGGAAAACTATCCCTTTCCCAATGATGGGCGGGTACGGCGCGAAGCATTGGCCCTAACTGAGGCCGGATACCAGGTGACGGTCATCAGCCAACGAAAGCCCCCGCAGCTCTGGTACGAACTCTACCAGGGCGTACACGCCTATCGCTATCCAGCGCCCCCCTCCCTAGATGGGTTTGCCGGCTATATGGTCGAGTATGGCTACTCGATGGCCGCAGCGTTCGTGCTCTCGCTCCTTGTGCTCTTGAGACATGGCTTTGACGTGATCCACACGCACAACCCGCCGGACTTTTTCGTCGCCATAACCATGTTTTACAGACTCTTCGGCAAGAAATTCATCTACGACCATCACGATTTGGCGCCAGACATGTATCTGGCGCTCTATGGCGACAACGGTCACCGGTTTATCTACCACATTCTGCGCTTTTTCGAGCGGCTCTCACTCCGGCAAGCAGATCACATCATCGCGACCAACCAATCGTACAAGCGATTGGAAATGGAGCGGGGCAATATCTCCGAAGCGCAAATTACCGTCGTTCGCAATGGGCCGAATCTTACACGCACCCGGTTGGTAGAGCCGGACGCCGCGCTGCAAGACAAAGCCAATACGATTATCGGCTATGTGGGTGACATGGGCCGGCACGACGGCGTCGATTATCTGCTACGCGCCCTCCACCATGTCGTGTTTGACCTGGGCCGTACCGACTTCTACTGTGTGATCATCGGCGTGGGCAACGCCTGGGCCGACCTCAAAGCGCAGGCCGTAGCTCTAGAACTAACGCCCTATGTCTGGTTCACAGGCTGGGTGTCTGATCAAGACCTGCTGCGCTATCTTTCTACCGCCGACATCTGCGTAGACCCCGATCCCAAGAACTCCTTTACAGATCGCAGCACCATGATCAAGATGACAGAATATATGGCGCTGGGCAAGCCAATTGTAGCTTTTGATCTGACGGAACACCGGGCATCTGCACAGGAAGCCTGCCTCTATGCTCGGCCAAACGACGAACTAGACTTCGCTAGGAAACTTGTCGAGTTGATGGACGCGCCCTGCCGCCGCGAGACAATGGGACAGTTTGGGCGACGGCGAGTGATTACAGAGTTAGCCTGGCATCACGCCATACCCAATCTCTTAAGCGCCTACGAAAAGGTAATAGGACTGCCCCATTGAACGCCAACCTAAGGACTACATTGCCGAACGACACAGGTCTTTGCAGAATGGGCACGAACATCTGCTGTATTGATCCATGCGCTGATCCTCTCTGGAAATCGTTCGTGGATGCGCAGGAGAGCAGCGTCTTTCACTCGCCCGAATGGATACGGGTCGTCGCAGAGACCTACAGCTTCGAGGTGAAGGCCTATCTGCTGCTCGACGCTTGCAGCCGCCCTATCGCCGGCTTCCCCGTCTGCAACATCTCTGACCTACGCGGAAAACGGCTGGTTGTCTTCCCATTCTCAGACTACTATGACCCGCTCGTCGCCACGCCGGAACAGTGGGAACTGCTGCTCCATCCGCTATTAGAGCAAGCCTTGCCCATCCGCTTCCGCTGCCTGCACAACGAAGTCCCTCTTCATGACCCACGATTTATACTCTTCAACCGGGCAAAATGGCATGGGCTGGATCTCACGCCCGGCCCAGATAGCCTTTGGCGGCAGCTCGCCCCGGAGTGCCGGCGCGCCGTGCAAAAAGCCCAACGCGCCGGATTGACAGTGCGTCGCGCCACAGACCCGGCGCTGCTGCGCGAGTTCTTTGAGATGCACCTCGGGTTGCGCAAGCAGAAATACCGTCTACTTGCACAACCCTACCGCTTCTTCGAGCATATCTGGCAGCATTTTATTGAGCCAGGCCATGGCACGCTGATGACCATCCACCACCAAGGACAGATGATCAGCGGCGCCATCTTCTTGCGCCGGCAGGGTAAATCCGTGTATAAGTTTGGCGCCTCCAAACCAGAGTTTCTATCCCTACGTCCAAACGATCTGTTGCTGTGGACAGCCATCCAAGATGCCCAGCAGTCTGGAGACCGCTATTTCGATTTCGGACTCAGCGACTGGGATCAGCAGGGGCTGATAGCCTTTAAACGCAAATTTGGGGGGGAGGAAAAGACGATCTCATTCTTAGAGTATAGACCGGAGATCTCTATCAACCGGTCACAGCTTCCTCCGGACCTCTTGCCGACCTTAACGGCGCTTTTCACAGACCCAACCGTCCCCGACATCGTTACCGAAAGGGCGGGGGAACTCCTCTACCGTTTTTTTGTATAGTTCTTTATGTAGTACGCTGTATAGCAGCCGCATCCCCCTCTGGTACATCCGTGCTTAGCCACCAAGAGGGCGGGATCCGTGGGCCGGTATACACACTTCATCATGCCGCTAGACACAGCGTACGCCAAACTACAGTTCTTTCACCGCAAAACGTTTCTTCAGCGTAAAACGGCGCATTTGATCGTGACGCTCATCCTGCTGGGGCTAACCATTCCCCAAGCCAGCCCCGGTTCGGCCCAAGGGAAGCAAGCGAGCCTACCGATCCTCACAAGAGACGAGTTAGGTCATCCTCGTCTCTTTTTCGAAGCGGAGGATATTCCATATTTGCAGCAGAAGGCAGATACAACGCATGCAGCGATCTGGCAGCCGATCTACACCTACGCGACTGAGTTAGTAAAAACGTCGCCGCCCCTGTCAACGCCCTCAGAGAACGACCTCGAAACGTTCCGGCTGGCCGGCAACCAACTCATCGTGCCCGCGTTTACCTGTGTAGTCAGCGCAGAGCCGGCTATTTGTACGGCTGCCAAACAATATCTGCTGGCCTATGCAACCTGGCCCCAGTGGGATAAGAACGACCGCCGCGACCTGGGGCTTGCCCATATGCTGATGGGCAATGCGCTCGCCTATGATTGGCTACACCCGCTGCTGAGTGAACCCGAACGGCGACTTGTGCGGGAGAGTCTGGCAGACCGGGCGTCAGACATGTATGCGGCCGGCGCGCTCCAATACAATGACGAGCGTTGGCAAAACTGGTGGCGCAACTCCTACATTCAGAACCATTACTCAACCAACACCAGCGCGCTAGGGCTCGTCGGATTAGCCCTGCTCGGAGAAGATAGCCGGGCGCCCGATTGGATTGCCCATGCACAGAACAATATGACCAAATCCCAGCAATTGCTCGATGGGATCGGTGACGGCACTTGGCATGAAGGTATCCCGTACCAGAACTATGCCCTGACGATGATGCTGCCTTTTCTCGTTAATCTACGAGACATCCGGGGTGTCGATATTTTCCCACACGATTATTTGCGCCAATATAGCGATTGGCGTCTCTGGAATCTACTGCCCGGCAGTTCTGAGTTCGCCTTACCCTATGGTAATTTTGAAACCTCCTGGAACAATGACTATGGGCCGCAAAGCCTGCTGCGCTTTGTCGCAAGCGAGTATCAAGATGGCTATGCCGAATGGACAGCGCAGCAGATCACGGCGGCCATGGGCCGCCGCGCAGATCGACAGACGATGCCCTGGTATGTATTCGAATTTCTCTACTTCGATCCCCAGATTCCGGTGCTCATCCCCACCGACAGGGTGATGGCGCGCACCTTTTCCGATCTAGGTGCAGTACTCTGGCGTACCGGATGGGGATCAGAGGATCTGGTCTTTGGCCTCAAAAGCGGAACCTATGGCGGGCGCTATGCCTTCGACACGTTTACACGGCAACTTCCCCCTTGGAACTGCACGGCGCTAGGGTGCGAGTTTAACATCGGCCACGAGCATGACGACAACAACGGCTTCTACATCTGGCGCGCCGGGCAGTGGTTGGCGCCTGAATCTACCGGATATGACCGGTATGAAACTGCCCTCCATAACACGCTCTTGATCGATGGTCAAGGCCAATATCGCCCACAGGATTGGCGCGACCCCAGCGACGTTCAAGGGTCTACCGGTTCCCTGGCAGCAACCGCCAACACGTCTCGCTTTAACCTTGTCGTCGCCGACACGACCGGGCGCTACCGGAACACTGTCGGTATTGAAAATATCACTCGCTATGTGCTCTTCGTGCGCCCGAACTATCTCATCATGTTGGATGACGTGGCCGCAGATGCGGCGCACGAATACGAATGGATCGTACATTTTGGCGCAGACGCATCGATAGACGGCAACTGGTTGCGCGGAGATGTAGGCGACGGCCAGATTCTGGGGGTCGGCGTAGCCTCTCCACAGGCCTTCCTGACCTCTATCGGCGACGATGGTCGCCCCTATGTGCGCATGCGCCCAGCAGCGCCTGTGGCTGCCGTCCGTTTTGTAAACCTGCTGTATCCCACGGATAAGAACGGCTGGGATGCTAGACCCATTATCACACTGGACGATGACACAGACGAGGCTACCCTCGTAACAGTGCAATGGGAGGGCAAAGGCCAGGGCCGCGACGATATCGTGATCCGCCATCACGACACGGCGTCGTCGAGCGTCGCCGGAGCTTACACATATGATGGTCTGGCAGCGGTCGTCTCGCGCCGTGCAGACAATGATCCGCAGAGACTGTTCATGTACAGGGGCCGATCTCTACTCGAACGGACAACCGGCATCACCTGGGTCACCACAGACGACCCCGAGTCCCTCATCGAGGCTGTCTACACCGGACAGGCGCTATCTGTCGAGGTTCAGGGCAAAACGAATACGATGATCACACTCTACGCCCCCGACGTGGATTCCCTAGCTGTCAACGGCACGCCCCATCCTTTTGTCCGGTTGGGCGACTCCATCACCTTTTCTTCCACAGTCACGACGTTCGCTTGGGCGGTCGACCAGGGCGCAATCGAACCTCCATTCAAAACCAGCAAAGACAGCCTGATGCAGACCACTGAAACGTTGTCCCCTGGCGATGGCGGAAAAGCATCCTACCGCTTTTATCTGCCTGAGCCAGGAGACTACCTGGTGACAGCGCTGGTAGATGCGCCCAACGACGGATCGAACTCCTTCTTTGTCAACATTGACGCCGAGCCGGACCCAACGATGATATGGGACATTCCGCCCACCAAGGGATTCGAAGAAAGGGCGGTTTCTTGGCGGGAAGAGGGCATACAACAGATCTTCCGTCTCGATCAAGGTGAACACGAATTGATCATCCGAGGCCGCGAAGGAAATGCGCGTCTGGCACAGATTTCTATAGAATTGTTGAGCAGCGGCTTGATGATGGCATCGCCGGCAGGTGAACACGACTGAGGTCCGGACGCCGGCCCAGATCAGTCACATGCGGCCTGGGGT
>JADLFO010000325.1 GCA_020845455.1 Caldilineaceae bacterium | reverse complement strand
TGGTCATTTGACGCCAGCGGTGAACTGCTGCGGCTGGCCGCCGAAGCGCAGCGTATCCGCTTGGCCCACCTTTCCGACCCCTATCTCGCCATCCACACGTCTGAGGTGGACCCGCTGCCGCACCAGATCACGGCCGTCTACGAGCAGATGCTGCCGCGCCAGCCGCTGCGCTTTCTGCTGGCCGACGACCCCGGCGCGGGCAAGACGATCATGGCTGGGCTGCTCATCAAGGAACTGCGGCTGCGCGGCGACCTGCAGCGCTGCCTAGTTGTCTGTCCAGGCAACCTGGTCGAACAGTGGCAGGACGAGTTATCCCGCCGCTTTGGGTTACACTTCGATATCCTCACGCGCGAGCGCATCGAGAACTCGCTCAGTGGCAATCCTTTCGCCGAGATCCCCTGCCTCATCGCCCGGCTCGACCATCTGGCGCGCAACGAGGAACTACACGACAAGCTGGCCCAGGTCGACTGGGACCTTATCGTCTGTGACGAGGCGCACAAGATGGCGGCCACCTTCTTTGGCGGCGAGGTCAAGTACACCAAACGCTACCGGCTGGGCCAGAAGCTGAGCGAGGCCACCCGTCACTTCCTGCTCATGACCGCCACGCCGCACAACGGCAAGGAAGAGGATTTCCAGCTTTTCCTGGCGCTGCTCGACGGCGACCGCTTTGAGGGGCGTTTCCGTGACGGCGTGCATACAGTCGAGGTGTCGGACCTCATGCGGCGCATGGTCAAGGAGCAGTTGCTTAAGTTCGACGCCACGCCGCTCTTCCCCGAACGCCGCGCCTACACGGCGCCCTACCGTCTCTCCGACCTGGAGGCGCAGCTTTACCAAGCCGTGACTGATTATGTGCGCGAGCAGTTTAACCGCGCCGAGGCGCTGCAGAATGAGGGCCGCGCCGGTACGGTCGGCTTTGCCCTCACGATCCTGCAGCGGCGCTTGGCCTCCTCGCCTGAGGCCATCTACCAGTCGCTGCGCCGGCGGCGCGAACGGCTCGCGAGCAGGTTGCGCGAGGCCGAGATCCTCTACCGGGGCGCGCAGCCAGGCGATACAGAGCGTACGGACACGATCCGCCCGCGTACGGATACGAACTATCGTGTCCGTACAAGCGGCGAGGGTGATATTGGCTGGGAGGAGGTCGACGACGCGCCCGCCGAAGAAGTCGAAATCCTGGAAGAAGAGTTGGTCGACCAGGCCAGCGCCGCCCGCACGATTGCCGAACTGCGCGCCGAGATCGGCGAACTGCAGCGGCTGGAGGCGCTCGCCCAAGCGGTGCGCCTCAGCAACCAGGACTGCAAATGGGACGAGCTGTCGCGCCTGCTCCAGGACGAACCGGCCATGCTCGACGGTGACGGCAGCCGCCGCAAGCTGGTGATTTTCACCGAGCACCGCGACACGCTCAACTATCTGGCCGACAAGATCCGCGTGCTGCTGGGCCGGGCCGAGGCTGTGGTCACGATCCACGGCGGCATGGGCCGTGAGGAGCGGCGCAACGCCCAGCACGGCTTCACCCAGGACAAGGCTGTGACCGTGCTGGTGGCCACCGACGCCGCGGGCGAGGGCATCAACCTGCAGCGCGCCCACCTGATGATCAACTACGACCTGCCCTGGAACCCCAACCGGCTCGAACAGCGCTTTGGCCGCATTCACCGCATCGGCCAGACCGAGGTCTGTCACCTCTGGAACCTGCTCGCCTATGAGACGCGCGAGGGCGATGTCTACGCCACGCTGCTGCGCAAGCTGGAGCAGGAACGGGCGGCGTTGGGCGGCTCGGTTTTCGACGTGCTGGGCAAGGCGATTGACGGCCAGGAACTGCGCAGCCTGATGATCCAGGCGATCCGCTACGGCGACCGGCCCGACGTGCGCGCCCGGCTGCAGCAGAAGGTCGAGGGCGCGCTCGACGCGCAGCGGCTGGCCGGCCTGATCGAGGAGTACGCCCTGGCCCACGACGTGATGGACGCCGGCCGCGTGCTCGCCATCCGCCGCGAGATGGAGCGCATCGAGGCGCGGCGGCTCCAGCCCCACTACATCGCCGCCTTTTTCAAGGCCGCCTTTGCCCAGTTGGGCGGCCAGTTGTACGGCCGAGAGGCGGGCCGCTATGAGATCGGCTATGTGCCTGCCGTGATCCGCCAGCGAGACCGCCAAATTGGGCAGGGCGCGGCCGTGCTGACCCGCTACCAGCGTATCTGCTTTGACAAGAATCTGCGCCGCGTGCCGGGCAAGCCGGAGGCCGAGTTTGTCTATCCCGGCCACCCGCTGCTCGACGCGGTCATCGACCTGATCCTGGAACGCTACCGGTCGCTGCTCAAACAGGGCGCGATCTTGGTCGACGACCACGACCTGGGCCGGGAGGCCCGCGCGCTCTTCTTCCTGGAGCACGCCCTGCGCGACGGCAGCGGGCGCGAGATCTCACGCCGCTTGCAGTTTGTGGAGATTCCGCTGCCGGACCCGACCAGCGGCAGTGTGGCCTCGGCTGCGCCGCGCGACGCCGGCCCGGCCCCCTATCTGGACTACCGCGCGCTCAGCGCCGAGGAGCAGGCGGCGGTCGTGCCGCTGGTCGAACGGCTGCTCGCCTCCCACGACCTGGAGCAGCGGGCGCTGCACCACGCCATCACCGCCCTGGCGCCGGGCCATGTGCAGGAAGTCAGCGACTTCCGCCAGGCGCTGGTCGACAAGAGCTATGCCGCGGTCAAGGAACGGCTGACCAAGGAGATCACCTACTGGGACAACCAGGCGGTGAAGCTAGAGCAAGAGGAGCGTATGGGCAAGGGCAGCGCCCGTCACACCCGTCTTAACTCGACCCTAGCCCGCCAGCGCCGCGACGACCTGACCCTGCGCCTCCACAAACGGCTGGGGGAACTGGCCCTGGAGCGCCAGGTCGCGGCCCAGGTCCCCACGCTGACCGGCGGCGCGCTCGTCCT
>JADLFO010000324.1 GCA_020845455.1 Caldilineaceae bacterium | reverse complement strand
TTACTTACCATCTGTCTATGGCAAAGGAGCATAGAGAATGTTAAGGAAGTTCCTCTCACTCTTGTTATTGCTCAGTATGCTTGCGGCTGTCGTCGCCGGCTGCGCCCCTAGTGCTGCGCCGGCCGGGGGTGAGGCCGCGCCCAGCGACGCGTCCGCAGGCTCGCCGACCGGTGAAGTAGTGACCCTGGATTACTACTGGATTGGCAATGGCGACACCGATCAGCGCTCGAAGGTGGAAGCGGCCATCAACGAATATGTTGAGCCGCTGATCGGCGTCAACGTCGTCTTCCACATCATTGGCTGGGGTGACTGGCAGACCAAGGCGCTGACGGCGTTGCGGGCCGGTGAAAAGATCGATATCTTCTTCACTGCCGACTGGCGTGACTATATGCAGCTCGCCACAGAGGATCTCCTCCTGCCGCTCAACGACAACGAGGGCGAATCCGGCAACCTGCTTGAGCAGTACGGCCAAGATATCCTGGCCGGCCTGAACCCGGCCTTCATCACAGGCACCCAGGTCGACGGCGTCAACTACGCGGTGCCCACCAATAAGGAACTGACCGTTCCCGAAGGCTTTGTCTACAATGTGGCGCTGGCGGAGGAGATTGGGTTCACCGAGGAAGAAGCCGCCAAGATCAAGACGCTGCGCGATCTGGAGCCTTGGCTCGAAAAAGCCAAAGCCGCCCGTCCGGATGAGTATCCCTATCTCACCGATGGCCGGCTTGGTTTCCAGCCCTGGGTGCCAGGCTTTGTGGTTGCGGTCCCGAACGATCTCATCTCCATGAAGTTTGCGCCGGATGAAAACGGCGTCTTCGACGAGACCATCGTCAGCATCATGGAGACCGATTGGGCCGTAGAGCATACGGGTATCATGCGCGAATGGTATGAGAAGGGTTGGATTCATCCCGATTCCGGCCTGACAACCTTCCTCACCTCGGAGATCCGGAACGCGGGCAAGTTCTTGATCGAACCTCAGCCTCTCAAGGGCAACAACATCAAGGCGCAGGAGCTGGTCAACGCGTCCGGCAATGCTGACCTGCAGTTGAAGGAGATCTACAGCCAGCCCAAGATCAACGTTACCGTCCACTCCGGCGGCTCCATGCTCGCCATCCCGGCGGTGTCCGATCACCCCGTCGAGGCGATGAAATTCATCAACCTCATGCACTCCGACTCCAAGCTGCTCAACATGATGCTGTTTGGCGTCGAAGGCACCCACTGGGAATTCGAGGCGGATGGGCGCGTAAACCTGCTGAACAGTGCGTGGTACGGCGCGCATGGTGGCGCATGGACACTCGGCAACACCATGCTGCAGGCGGTTTCCAACAAGGAAGATCCTGAGAAGAACCGCATGTTGATCGAGTACTCCAACGACGCGATCGACCACGCCTCGCTGGGCTTCCGCTTCCGCCCCGAGCCCGTGGCCGCTGAGATCACCGCGATCACGGCCGTGGCCGACGGCACGGCCCGCGCCCTGCTGACCGGCTATGTGGACCCTGCGACGGAACTGCCCAAGTTTATTGAGGACTTGAAGGCTGCCGGGTTCGACACCGTCAAGGCCGAGGTGGAGACACAGTACGAGGCCTGGAAAGTCGCCAAGGGCGAATAATTCCGGGTTGACAATCGAATAGACTATTGATGTCAGGGGCTGTCTCTTGGTTTGAGACAGCCCTTTGTTTTGTCGCGACGATTGCCGGCCTTTGGGGGCGCACTGCCCCCTGCGCGCAGCGACGGTTGGAAGCCGGGCTGTGCTGTGATACTATTTTGGAGAATGACCCGCCCAAGAAAAGAGCAACAGCGCAGGGGGCAGAATACCGTGGTGTGGAACAGCGTCGACGAACTACTCGAAAAGGTCATGCTCAAGCTCTATAAGCGTTGGGACGCGGGCGCGCTGGCGCGGCTGCGCCCCTGGCTGGACGAAGAACGTCTGCGCTTGGGCACTGCGTTGCGTTCGCTGGCCTCGGCCCATGTGACCCAGAGTGAGGATGCGATCCTGCTCTTTTTGGAGCGCTTGGCCGGGCAAGAGCCGATCGTGGCGCTGGCGCGCGAGGAGTTGGAATCGCTGGGCGAGGTGAAACAAGCGCTGATACGCGCCCGGCGGCCCAGCATGCGGCTGCGCGGCTTTCGTCCCAAACCTACCAACCTGTCCCCTGTCCGTCTTCAGACGCTGCTGACCTTGCTCGAGGCGGTCGAGCCGCCCGCCTATGCCGTGACGCGCATGTACCTGCCCGGCGGCGGCGAAGAATTGACCGAACTGCTCGAATATGTCGTGGTTCAGGTCTATGGCAACTGGGCGCGGCTGACGCTGGAGACGCGTGACGCAGTGCTGCGCACGCTCAACACGGTGCGCGCCGGGATCGTCGACGAAGGCGACCACAAATCGGTCAATGTGCGCAACGTGGTAGAGACGCTGCACCTGTTTGAGGCGATGCCCGAAACGCTGCACTACGCCTGCCATGCCTTCTTGGCGGGCAAGGTCGACGCCCCGCCGGAGACGCCGCCGCAACTCTACACGCAAGCGCCGATCAGCGCGCAGTTGGCCGACCTGTTGACCCATCCGATGCCCTTGGCGGGGGGCGTGCCCGGCGGCGCGGCCGCGCCGCCCGAACGCGCACCACAGCCCGAACGCGCACCACAGCCCGAACGCGCCGAACAGCCTGTGGAACCGCCGCCGTTTATGCCGGTGCTGGAGCCTGCGCCGCCCGGCGCCGAACAGCCCGCTCCGCCCGCGCCACAGCCGCCCCCTGCATCGCCTGTAGCGGCGGTCGAAGCGGAGCCGGCCCCGCCCGCGGCACAGGCCGCGGAGCCGCCCGCCGCGCCCGAACCGGTGCAGCCCGCGCCGCCGCGCGCCGCGCGCGAGTCGGCCAAGCCGGGCGCGGTGGTCGAGCGTGTCTTTCATACCGATGTGCGCTTCCCGCAGCAGGTGCGCGTGGGCGATGAGGTCCCGCTGATCGTGCGGCTGACGCGGCCGCCCTTTGCCGCGGCGCAGCGCAGCGGCGCGCCCGACCCTGACCAGCTTGACCGGCCCGACTATGTCGAGGTCGTGGTGGTTGCCACCGGCTTTAACGAGGGCACGGCCAGTTGGAGCCGCACCGTGGCCGTCTATGGCGACCGCGAGCCGCAGCCTGCCATCTTCCTGCTGCGCGCCGGTCGCGAGGTGGGCGACCAACGGGTGACGGCGAACTTTTATCATCAGGCGCGCTATCTGGGCAGCGTCGCCTTTACGAGCAAGGTCGTGGCTCAGGTTCCGGCGGCGGTGGCCGGGGTGGCGGCGGACAACAGCCGCTTCGCGGCGCGCTTTGTGGATCATCCGCCGCCGCCCGCCGATTTGGAACTGCGTGTTGTGCGCGGCGGCAGCGACAACGTTCTCCGCTTTATGCTCCATTCGACCAAGGCCGGCGTGGGTTATCATTGGCGGCCCATGGGCCAGGTGCGGCTCAACGCCGCCAACCCGCGCGCCTATCTGGAGACGATCTTTGCACACCTGAGCCGGCAAGAGGCTAAGCCGGTGGAGCAACTGCTCGAAGGCGACGCCGTAGTCGACGCCGTAGTCGACCCGGAGGCGCTGGCGGCGATTGGCCGCAGGCTTTTCCACGAGCTGTTCCCCGCCGAGCTGCAGCACGAATTCTGGACGCGCATCCGCCCGCGGCGCAGGGACAGCGCCAACCCCGACGGCGCGATCGAGACGCTGTTGATCACTAGCGACGAGCCGTGGATCCCGTGGGAGATGGTCAAGCCGTTTCTGCTTGACCCAGAGAGCGGGGCCGAGCAGAGCGACGGCTTTTTGTGCGAGACCTTCCAGGTGGCGCGCTGGCTGGCCGGTCGCGGCCCGGTCGAAGCGCTGCATGTGCAGGCCGCGGCCATCGTCGCGGCGGGCGATGAGGCGAGCTATAGCGGGCGTGAAGAAGCCTTTTTCCAGGCACTCGCCACCCGGCAGGTGCAAGTGAACGACCCGCTGCGCTCGCGTGCGGCGCTGCGCCAACTGGCCCAGACGGATAACGTGCAACTGCTGCACATCACGGGGCATAGACGGCAGGGCGCGGGCGACGCCGAGCAATCCCCTTGGGCGTTGGAAGATGGCAGCCTGACCCCCGCCGCGCTGGCGGGCGAGCAAGGGGCGGGGCTGTGGAAAGCGCGGCCGTTGGTCTTTCTCAACATCTGTCACACGGCGCGGCTCGGCTTTGCGCTGACCGGGCTGGGCGAGTGGGCCGCGCCCTTGCTGATCGACGCAGGCGTGGGCGCGCTGGCTGGGACGCTGTGGGAGGTCAACGACCTGTTGGCCGCCGAATTCGCCGTCACCTTCTATGAACGGCTGCTGGCGGGTGACACGCTGGGCCGCGCCTTCCACACGGCGCGGCTGCATGTGCGCGACCGGCAGCCCGCCAACGCTACCTGGCTGGCCTATGCGCTCTATGCCGACCCCAACGCCACGGTCGCTTGGGGGAGCGGCGAGGCGCAGATGCCCGAGGAGCCGGAACCGGCGCTGCTGCCCGCACCCATGCCCGAACCCGAACCGGAACCCGCCCTCGACCTGGACGACCTGCGCGCTATGCTGGAGGGGGCCTTGGCCGGTTCGTTGACCGAGCTTGTGCAGCGCGCCATCCCCGGCGCGGTCGCCACGGCGCTGGAACTGTGGACTGCGCCGGAGGGCGATACAGCCGAGGGCGACAAGCAAACCGGTGATGGGCAAGAGAGTGATGACCGGAGCAGTGCGCCGCCGGTGGAGGAAGCGTCTGTCGCGGCTTTGAGCGAAGCGCCGGTCGAGGAACCTGTCGCTGCCGAGCCTGCCGCTGAGCAACCCAGTGCCGAACAACCCACCGCCGAGCAATTAGGCGCAGAGCCGCCGCGCGCCGCCGCACCGGCGCAAGACGCAACCGCGCCCGATGCCGTGGACCCGGGCGCCGCGGGCGAAATAACTCCCGGCGACGCCCCTGCCTCCTCTACCGCATCGTCGACCCCAACAGCTTCTGCCGGGACATCTACAAACTCCGACCTGTTTAACTGGATGCCTGCGGACTGGCTGTCGGCGCGCGAGGCCGAACTGCGCGAGGAATTGACCGAGGAATGGCCCGCCGCATCCGACCCCGGCACGCCCGCCATGGACATGACGGAAAGCAGCGCCGGAGAGGACGCGCCGGGCAAGGGTGGCTAGACCATAAACATCACGCCATGACGACTCCTATGCGGCAGCAATATCTGTCGCTCAAGAGCCAGTATCCAGACTGTATTCTGTTTTTCCGGCTGGGCGATTTTTACGAGACGTTTGACGAGGACGCCAAGCTGGTTGCTCGCGTCTGCGACGTGGTGTTGACCTCCCGCCCGGTGGGCAACGACCAGCGTGTGCCGCTGGCCGGGGTACCGTATCACAGCGTCGACGGCTATGTGGCGCGGCTGATCGAGGCGGGCTATCGCGTCGCCATCGCCGAGCAGATGACCGAGCCGGGCCGCGGGCTGGTCGAGCGCGATGTGACGCGCGTGGTCACCAAAGGCACGATCGTCGAGCCGGGGATGCTCGACGAGAAGCGCAACAACTATCTGGCCGCGGTGAGCCTAGGCGCACGCGGCAGCGTGGCCGGGCTGGCCTATTGTGACATCACTACCGGCGAATTCGCCGCCACGCAGATCGCCGCGCCACGGCCTGAAGAGGTTGAGCGGCGCATCGGCGAGGAACTCAGCCGCCTGCAGCCCAGCGAACTGATCCCGATTGACTGGGAGCCGCGCCAGTCGAGCCTGCATGGGTTGATCGACCTGCTGCACCCTGTCATCTCGCCGGTGGAAGCGTGGCAGGTCGCGCCCGACACGGCGCGTACCCGGCTTGAGCGCCATTTTCAGGTGGCGACCCTGGACGGCTTTGGGCTGCACAACGCCCCCGAAGCGGTGCGTGCCGCGGCAGGGGTGCTGGCCTATCTCCAGGCGATGCAGCCCGGCGCGCTCAAGCAGTTGACCCGTATCCAGAGCTATACCCCCGGTTCGTTTATGACGCTGGACGAGTCGACGCGGCGCAACCTAGAGTTGACCGAGACGCTGCGCGGGGCCGCGGTGAAGGGCAGCCTGCTCGGCGTGCTGGACTGTACGCTGACGCCGATGGGCGGGCGGCTGCTGCGCCGGCGGCTCAACCAGCCGCTGTTGGATGTGGCGGCGATCGAGCGGCGGCTGGACGCAGTGGAGCTTTTCTATCACGCCACATCGCCGCGGCTGGATGTGCGCGAACTGCTGCGCGGGATAGGCGATCTGGAGCGCTGGACCAACCGCGTGACGCAGGGGGTGGCGCTGCCGCGCGACCTGGTGGGGATGCGCGCGGTGTTGGCTGCGGTCCCGGCTCTCTGCGCCGCCTTGGTCGCGCCGGGCGCTTGGCTGCCCAGCAACGGACAAGGGCCGCAGCCTGTGCCCGCGGCGCTGCCCCACCTGCCGCTCTGCGAGGAGGTGTCGACCCTCTTGGCCGCGGCGCTGGCCGCCGAACCGCCGGCCACGCTGGCGACGCCGGGCATCATCTGCGCCGGCTACAGCGCCGAACTGGACGAACTGGTGGACAAGAGCCGCCACGCCAAAGCCTGGATCGCCAACCTGGAGCGCAGCGAGCGCGAGCGGCTGGACATCAAGAGCCTCAAGGTGGGCTATAACAAGGTCTTTGGCTATTACATCGAGATCACCAACACCCACCAGGACAAAGTCCCCGCCGACTATATCCGCAAACAGACGCTTGCCAACGCCGAACGCTACATCACGCCCGACCTCAAGGAATATGAGGCGCTGGTGCTCAACGCCGACGAACGCCGGCTGGCGATTGAGCAGGAGTTGTTTCGCGACCTGTGCGAGGCGATCACGGCGCACGCCGGGGAGCTATTGGCGCTGGCCGCGGGGCTGGCGGAACTGGATGTCTATGCTGCGCTGGCCGAGGTGGCGCTGCTGCATCGCTATGTGCGCCCCATGGTCGACGACGGCCCTGCCATCTTGATCCGCGGCGGGCGTCATCCGGTGGTCGAGTTGACGCTGACCGACGAGCCGTTTGTCCCCAACGACACCGAACTGCTGCCCGATGCCGCCATCCATGTCTTGACCGGGCCGAACATGGCGGGCAAAAGCACCTTTCTGCGCCAGGTGGCGCTGATCACGCTGATGGCGCAGATCGGCAGCTTTGTGTCTGCCGACGCCGCCCAGATCGGCGTGGTCGACCGCATCTTTACGCGCATCGGGGCCAGCGATGAGATCCACCGCGGGCAGTCCACCTTTATGGTGGAGATGGTAGAGACGGCCAACATTTTGCACCACGCCACGTCGCGCAGCTTACTCGTGCTGGACGAGATCGGGCGCGGCACCAGCACTTATGACGGGCTGGCGATTGCCTGGGCCGTGATCGAGTTTATCCACAACCATCCGGGGCTGCGCGCCAAGACGCTCTTTGCCACCCATTACCATGAGTTGACCGACCTGGCCGAACGGCTGCCGCATGTAGTTAACTACAATGTGGCGGTGGACGACAGCGGCAGCGGCCGGCCAAGCGACGGCGTGGACGTGGTCTTTTTGCGGCGCATCATCCCCGGCAAGGCGGACCGCTCGTATGGCGTGCATGTGGCGCGTATGGCCGGGCTGCCGGGCGGGGTGGTCAACCGCGCCGAGGAAATTCTGCTGGAGTTGGAGCGCAGCGGCGCGGCAGGGCCGAAACGGCTGTTTGAGCCGGAGACGCGCACGGGCAAGGCCGCGCTGCAAGTCTCGCTTTTCGCCGACACGCACCCGGTGGTGGAGGCGCTGCGCAAACTCGATGTCAACGGTCTGACGCCGCTCGAGGCGCTCAACCGGCTGTATGAGTTGCAGCAGCTTGCCGACCGGACATAGCAATTCCTTAAAGGCAACCGAGACGTTGCCGGCCACAAAGGTAGATCCTGCAAGTGACGAAACCCGCACAGGCGTTCTCTCTGGTCGCGACAACCCTGCTGGTGTTGGCCGCAGTAGCGGTCTTGCTCATCCCGATGAGAATCCCCTTTAACTTTTATGATGAAGGGCTTGCCGTCTTCAACGCCGCCAGGGTCATGGGGGGCGAAGTTCCCTATCGGGACTTTTGGGCGATCTATCCCCCAGGCCAGTTCTACACGCTGGCCGGCCTTTTCAAAGTGTTTGGCACATCGCTGCTGGTCTCGCGCGTCTATGATACGCTGGTGCGTCTGACGATTGCGCTTGCTATCTGGCTGATCGCCCGCAAGACGACCGCGCGCCCGCTCGCCTATCTGGCCTTTGCCGTTGCCGTGCTGCTGTTAGCGTCGGCGGGTTTCTATGCTTATGCCGTTTTCCCCGCGCTCGCCCTTGGCCTTCTGTCGATCGTGAGCCTGCTTGCCTATACCGGCACCGGGCGGCGGTCTTGGCTGTTTGTGTCGGGGCTGCTGGTCGGGCTATCCATGTTCATCCGCTGGGATATCGGAGCCTATGCCGGGGTGAGTATTGCGGCAGCGCTTCTTCTCTTCCGGCTGTTGCGGGTTGAGCCGGGCAGCACGCTTGCGGCCAGGGCCCTTGCTGCCGTAGGGGAAATCGCGATTCTCACGGCGGCGGCGCTGGCTGTGGTGGTCGTTAGTTACGGGGCGGTGGGTGTGGCAAGCGGATTCGGGAACCTGTGGGAGCAGGTGATCGCGGTTCCGACCTCACTCCAGCATGAGGTGCGCTGGCTGCCGTATCCTGACGTGTGGCCGCCTCCGGAGGATACTGAGAGCCTGGCGTTTTGGGACTGGCTGCATTTCTATACTCCGCTGCTGATCTATGCAACGGCGGTCATTGTCTATGCAGCGTTCATTGTGACCAAACGGGCCGCCTTTGACACGCGCTTTGCCGGAAGGGTCGCGGTGACCGTATTGGGCGTGCTGCTTTTCGCCCAGGCCTTGAGCCGCTATGACTACATCCACGTCATTCCGACCTCGATCCCGGCCTCACTTGTGGCGATTACGCTGCTTTCGCCTGATGTTGTGGCTTTCATCAACCGCTTTGTCAGGCCGGCGTATATCATCTTGATCGTCGCGTTTGTGCTGCTCTATATTGTTTCGCCGGTCAGACTCCTGCAGAAGACTTGGCGCGACTTTCCTCCATCGGCGTGCTATTCGCACATTGAGCGCGCAAGCTGCGTTCCCCTCAACCCCGACCAGGCCCAGGCCGTTAATTACCTCAGGACACACGCGCAAGAAGGTGAGTCGATCTTTGTGGGCAATCAGAGACATGACCTCGTCTTTGTCAGCGACGTTGGGTTTTACTTTTTGTCCGCCCACCCCAGCGCGTCACGCTACAGCGAGCTTTTCCCCGGCGTTGCCACAACGCTGCCTGTACAGCAGACGATCATACAGGAGCTAGGGTCAAAGAAGGTGAAATGGGTCGTCTTGGTCAACATCTGGCTCTCCCAAGAGCCCAATGCCAGCGCAGAGAGCAGCGGCATTGTCGAGCTAGACCAGTTCATTCGCTCCAATTACAGGAATGTCGCAGAGTTCGGCGCGTACCAGATCTGGGAGGCAGCATCAACCTCTGGCTCGGGATAATAGCCTTCTCTCACAGTAGGGCGTACTACGAGGGGAGGGTAACAAATCCACAGATCAAGAAGTGATGGTCGAATGCAAACGCTTGCTCCATTGCGCGCTCACATATGAGTGCAAAACTGACGGCATCCACATAGCTAAACTGCTGATCGGCATATTGGCTGAGGATATGTGCCGCTTCTGATTCCAGCTTGGGGACAGAAAACACTATCTCTACCCGTGGCGATGTGCGTGTACTTGTCAAGAACTGCATGGCTGTGGCGTGTCCAATCCGGCGGCGGATCAATGTATAGGTTTCCGCAATCACCAGGTTTGTTGTCACCAAGCGATGGCTTTCTTGTAATAGGGACGCAAACGCGCTTTTCGCTGCCGCGTGGAGATTATCTTGGCGGTCCGTAAGCGCCAACCAAGCGCCGGTATCAACAAAGACTTCATGCATGGGGAGGTCGATTGTTGCTCTCTTCGGATTCGGCTAGATACTGATCGTGCTCCAGCGCAAGATCGTGAACAGAAGAATTACCAGAACCGACAATCTTCCAGATCGGGTCTTCTTCCAATGGCATTTCGATGAGGACGCGGTCAATGCCCTGGCGTATTAATTCTGCGACCGAAGTTCCTTGTTTGGCCGCAAGCAGACGCAATGCGTCAATCTGGTCTTGGCGCAGATAGACCTGTACCGGTTTTTTTGCATAGATGGTCATGTATTCATCCCCCGAATTCTATATGGAGCCACATTGAAGATCATACCGTGAAGCGGTGCAGCATACAAACGATGACCCCTGGCTACAATAAGGTGATTTCACCGCAGGAATTTGTTCCGCTCTTACCCGAGGCTGTATCCGGCTAATCGAAAGGAAATAAAGCATGAGTTTGCAGAGCATCCCCACCCGGATCAAGATCGCCGGGGCCGCACTGCCCAACATCCCTTGGGAGGACCGTCCGGCGGGCGGCGGGGTGATCTGGCGCTACAGCGGCAACCCGGTCATCCCGCGCGACCTGATCCCGACCTCCAACAGCATTTTTAACAGCGCGGTCGTGCCCTATAGCGGGCAGTTCGCTGGGGTCTTTCGCTGTGACAACCAGGCGCGCGAGATGAATATCCACAGCGGGCGCTCGGTCGACGGCATCACCTGGCAGATCGAACACGACTCCATCGAATTCCAGGGCGATGACGCCGAAGTGACGCGCTTGATGTACCGCTATGACCCGCGCGTCTGCTGGATCGAAGACCGCTACGTTGTGACTTGGTGCAACGGCTATCACGGCCCGACCATCGGCGTGGGCTATACGCACGACTTTCGCACGTTTTATCAGCTGGAAAATGCCTTTCTGCCCTTTAACCGCAATGGGGTGATGTTCCCGCGGCGCATCGGCGGCAAGTATGCCATGCTCAGCCGGCCCAGCGACAACGGGCATACGCCTTTTGGCGACATCTTCTACAGCGAAAGCCCCGATATTGAGCATTGGGGGCATCACCGCTGGGTGATGGGCACGCGTGACGGCTGGCAGAGCACCAAGATCGGCGCGGGGCCGACCCCGATCGAGACCGACGAAGGCTGGCTGCTGATCTATCA
>JADLFO010000323.1 GCA_020845455.1 Caldilineaceae bacterium | reverse complement strand
CTGCTTGTAGAAACTCGGCTTCCTCTTCTTTTTCCCCTCTTGCCTTACTCATCCTTTTCCCCTTGTCCTATCTCTTTCGCTCACCTCCCTTCATTTTACCCCCTTCCTAAATCTTGGGATAGACCCGGCAGCAGCACCGCCGCCTCGCTCACGCCCGACGCCACGCGATCGGCGTCGACCGGCTCGCGCAGGTCCTCGCCGGCGATGACGTAGACCTCCGACAGCACGCGCTTGCTCGTGCCCGCTTCGGTCACGGAGACGGCGAGGGTCAGCAGCGGCGCGGCGTCCGGCCCGCGCGCTGCTGTAGGCAGCGCCACCACCACCGCCCCGCCCGCCGGCACTGCGCACCCCTTGCCCCCTTGCGGCCCGCAGAGGGGCAAGGGAACCGTCGTCGGCAGCGTGACCGGCTCCGGCGTGGACGCCGGCTCAGACGGGGCGAGGCGCGTCAGCGGCACCGTCATTTCGATGCGCGCCTGCGGCTCGGCCGCGGCGTCCAACCTCACCTGCGCCGGACGGTAGCCGCCGGCCACGATCACGAGCAGGCCGCGGCCCGTTTTAGGAACGCGCAGTTCGCCGCTCGACGCGTCGTCCAGCTTTTGCTGCGGCTCAGTCCAGCCGCCCTGTCCGTCCTCGACGGTCCAATGCACGTCGCCGATCACCGGCTCGCCAGTGGCCGCATCCTCGAGTACCAGCACAATCGTCAACAACTCCGTAGCCTGGGGCGTCGCCGGCGCGCACCCAACCAACAGCCACGCCAACACCGCCCACGCCGCGGCCCTGCCCACGACCCACTGCGTCGCCATACCTCTGTTCTGTCTGTCATGCGCGTTGAAGATGTGCCTCTAGCATACCCGCGCGGGGGCTAGGCCGCAACCCGAGCCTCTGCACCACTCCCCTGGAGGCAGACGTTGCCCATGGGAGCAGCCGGCACGCAAAAACACCGCTCCGTACCTCGACGGAGCGGCGCTTCAATATAGACGACGTTGGCTATGCTCTACCGTGGGAGCGCAGCGAGTGCGCCTCGAATATAGTCGATATTGTGTTGCAGCGTCTCCCGGCCGGCGCGCACGCCGCTAAAGTCTTCGACACCGAGCCAGCCGGTATAGCCTGCCGCCTTAAGCGCCGCGAACAGCGCCTGAAAGTTGACCACGCCGTCTTCCAGCGGAGACTGTAGGGGTTTCCAAACGCCACCCCTCTCCGGACGCGAAAATGCCCCGTTTTTGACGTGTACATGCGCCAGATAGGGGCCCAACAGTTGCGTGCCTATCCGGTAGTCTTCGTAGCCCTCATGCACGAGGTTGCCCGGATCGTAGATGACACCGACCCGGTCGGGGTCCAAGCCTTCAACCAGGCGATAGGCCAGCGACGCGCTCGGCGAGATCGTGTTGGGGTGGGTCTCGATCAGCGCCTTGACCCCATACTGCCGTGCCATCGGCTCAACCTCAGCTAGAAAGGCGCGTGTCTGAGCAAACAAGTCGATATAGAGATGCGTGTCGAGGGTGCGCCCTACGCCCACGCGCAGCTGCGGCGCGCCCGCAATGCGAGCGAACTCCATCACCCGCTCGACCATTCCAAGATCGCCCATCGCAATATAGCTGCCCAGGCTTGGAATGGCGAGGCCCGCCGATTCGGCCAACCGCCGCGCACGCGCCGCATCCTCCGGCGTAGGTATCAGGGTACATAGGTTGTTGCCCCAATAGGAGGGCGCCTCCTGCTGCCGCTCCGGGGCTGTGACCGTCACACGCCATTCGACTCCGTCATAGCCCGCCTCCTGCAGTGCAACTGCAGCCTCTTCGGGCGTCATGTCCGGCAGCATCACCGTAAACACGCTGATCTTCATCGTAGTTCCTTTTGCTTGTCGGCGCGACCGGCATCAAGCAGGGACCGTCTCCTGTGGATGCAGCAGCGCCTGCATATAGGCAAGGCTTTGGCGGGCGCAGCGGTCCAAGTTGGCCTCGCTGCCACCGCCCACCAGCGGCGAGCACATTTCATAGGCCAGCGCACCCTGATAGCCGATCTCAGCCAGCGCGGCGACAAACTCGGCGTAATCGACGTCTCCCTGACCCACAGGCACGGCGATCATCTCCAGCCCCGCTTCCGCATAGGTCACTGTCTCCGGGATGTAGCGGTAGCGGGTGCGGCGTACGAAATCCGTCAGATGCGAATGGACGATGCACGATCCCACACGCAACACGGTCTCCCGCAGCGGCAGGCGATGCTCGGCCACCATGGGCGCGTCCAGCACGATCCCCACATTGGCCTCGCCGATGTCGGTCACCAGGTCCATCAAGCTGTCCGGGTGGCTGGCAATGCAGGAGTGGTTCTGGACACCGAGCGTCACGCCGTGCCGCGCGGCCATCCGCGCCGCCTCTTGCAGCCCGCGCACACAGCGATCCCACTGCTCCCGGTGGAGCGGGCCATCGTGGAAAAAGCCGGTATAGCTGCGCACCAAGGGGCAACCGAGCGCCGCCGCCAGTTCGACTACGGCGCGGAAGTAGAGCAGTTCTTTCTCCCTATAGGCCATATCCGGATGCTCCGGCGGCGTCGACCAGTCATGATAGCTCGCCATACAGACCACCTGCAACCCAGTTTCGGCCAGCGCCTGCCTGACCCTGCCAAGTTCGCGGGCGTCGAGATCCAGGGGAGAGGCGTGCGGACGTTTGGCCGCCAGTTCGACGGCACGGTAACCTAACGCCGCGGCTTTCCGCAGAAAATCGACCAGCGAAAGCCGCGCCTGTCCGCCCCAAGTGCCGGAATAACTCACCGAATGCAGTGCAAGTTTCATGGGCTATCCCCTTTCACCCCCCTAGGCTAAGACCAGTCGATCAGGATCGCCATGGTTTTGTCCTTGGCGTGGAGCAGCGATTCATAGGCACGCTGGACTTCGCCCTGCTCAGGGCATACCCGCTCCGTCAGCAGATGATCGACCTTGAGGCGACCTTCGTACAGCCATGCCAACATCTGCTTGTCCACGTCCACCTGGTCGATCTCCCCCGGCGGCGCATGGCGCGGCACCAGGCGGCCATGTGCGCCCTTGAGCGTCACGCCCCGGCGGTGAATATGGTTATACACGTCCACCTGCGCCGGCCCACGCGTGGAGCCAAGTAGGATCACCTCACCCTGCTCGCGCGCCATCTCCAGCGCAGTCTCCACCAACTGGGGAACGCCGGTCGCCTCGACCACAATAGCCGCTCCATTGCCGCCTGTCACGTCTCGCACAGCCGCCACGGCGTCCTGATTCGCAGCGTCCACCACAGGACGAATGCCGGACTGACTCGCCAGTTCCCGCCGGAACGCGACCACGTCCACGCCGGTGACCGCAGCCCCCTGCAGTTGGAAAAGCTGCGCCGCCAGGTGGCCTACCAGCCCCAGCCCCAGCACGGCGACCGTGTCTCCCGCCCGCACGCTGGACATCAGCACCGACGTATAGGCGATCTCGGCCATGCGGATCAATGGCGCATGCGGCAACGGCATCCCCTGCGGCACAGGTAACACGGTCGTCTTGTCAGGTGCGATCAGCGCATAGCGCTGGTGGTGGCCGGGGTAATAAACGACATCGCCCGGCGCGAAATCCGTGATCCCTGAACCCACCGCCTCTACGCGCCCGACTGCGGCGTAGCCGGGGTAGAAGGGATATTTGGCGTAGGTGTTGGCCGGGTCCGAAAAACCGATATGGGTGTGCGTGTACATCGCCAGTTCCGTACCCGCGCTGATCAGACTATAGAAGCATTTCACCAACATCTCGCCCGGGCCGGCCTGCGCAGCGATCTGCTCTTCCACCAGTACCACTTGTTGCGGCCCAGGAAAACAGACGCGGGGATTGGCATGGTGCGCCATTGTGTTGCTCAAGAGTAATGTCCTTTACTTGAACGGGAGTAGCTTGCAGTATACCTACAGGCCATCCTGCCTAGGGGGCTGCCCCCTAGGCAGGATGGCTCTTCCCACCAAAGGGCCGATTACTCTCCTTCGATATAATACTGCTCTGGATTGGTGGGCGCAGGGGCCGGGTAGTTGTAGGCGTGCGGGAAGGAATCCGGCACGTTGTGGAAGTTGTTCTTGACGATGCCATACCCCGGCGCGCGCTGTGAAATGCCCATCACATAGAACTCGTCGGCGGAGATCTCCAGCAGTTGATTCATGAGATCCACCTGTACTTGCGGGTCGGCGGCAGACTTGAGTTGGTCATACAGTTCCATCTGTCGCTTGGCCGCCTCGGAGGGTTCCTCACCCCGCGTATCACCCATATACCAGTAGGCCCACGCCACCGCAAAGGCGGAATCCGGGTGCTCAGGGAAGTAGAGATAGGGGTCCAAAATCGTGTCCAAGCCTGCGCCGCCATCGGTCCACCAGGCCAACGCGTCGTACTCAACGGCATCGCGGTGGGCGTACCCGAGCGAACGGTCCACCGTGGAGATATTGACATCGACCCCCACCGCCTCCCAATAGCCTTCGATCAGTTCCATCATGTCGATCCAGTCGGGCTTGACGCTGATCACTTCGACCGTGAAAGTGAGACGTGAACCATCGGGGCGCAAACGGAACCCTTCGGCGTCGCGTTCGGTCAGGCCGGCGGCATCGAGATGCTGATTGGCAAGGTCTACGTCGAACTCGGTATATTGCTTCGCCAAGCGTTCGTTATAGAACGGCGAACCCGGCTGCGGGGCCGGCTGCCACGGTTCCCCCTGCCCCACGAGCACGACGTCGATGATCTCTTGGCGGTTGATAGCGTGCGAGAGGCCGATGCGGAAATCTTTGCTCTGGAAGATCTCACGCAGCACCGGGTCCTTGTGGTTCAGATTAAGCGCAATAGACATGACATTATTGTCCGCAAAGCGCGTCTCAAAGAAATGATAGTTTCCCTTGTCCATATTGTCGGTGAAGACGGCCTTGTTGGCCAGCGAACTGATGTGGCGCTCCTGCATGTCGAGCTCGCCGTTGAGCGCCTTCAACACCAACACTTCCACATCTTCACCGACTTCATAGGAGACTTCGTCGATATAGGGCAGTTGGTTGCCTTCCGGATCGACCTTCCAGTAGTAGGGGTTGCGCTCGGCGACCACCTGCTGCCCGCCGATGTAGGGAACTTCAATATCCCAGGCGTAGAGGGTCGGCAGGTCGGCGTTGTACCAGAGCGCATTGTAGGGCGTACTGGGCACGCCGCCGCCCTTGAGTTGGAAAAGGTGAATCCAATCCGTGGCCTGCGCCTCCGCAATCAGGGCGTCGATGCCGGCTTCGTTGTATTTGGGAAGGAACTGTTCTAGATAGTGGCGCGGGTAGCGGGTCGGCTGGTCGCCGGTCGGCGAAGCCAGGAAGTACAGGAAGAGACCATTGGGCGCAGCAAAGCGGAACGTGACCGTGAGATCATCGACCTTCTCCACCACGACCGGCTCATCTCCGCTGACCAACCAGGTGGGGATCACCGGCGTCAGATCGGCGTCCATCAGAACGTCTTCATACCAGAAAAGGATGTCGTCGGCAGTGAACGGCGCGCCGTCGGACCACTTCATGCCCTCACGCAGCTTGAAGGTAAACTCGGTGGCAGTCTCATTGGCCTCGAAGGATTCGGCGATATTGGGGATCACCTCTTTCCATTCGGGATCCCAACGCACTAGATAGTCATACCCGATCGTGCGTACAAAGAGCGCATTGTCGGAGCCGCCGCGCAGCGCCATGTTCCACGTGCCGCCGTAGGTCCCAATCCGTTCTACTACATCGACCACCAGCGGATTCGCAGGCAGACGTTCCTCCAGCGGCGGCAACTCCCCCGCGGCCACCTTCTCGGCGAGCATCGGCGCTTCGTGTCCAGCGGACGCCGCTGCCTCCGGCGGCACTACTGTGGGGGCTTCCGCCGCGGGTTGAGCCGGCGCCGCGCCTGGGGTTGGCGCTGCAGCCGGGGCCGAACACCCCGTCAACACCGCAATGACGAGCAACAGCATGAGCATACGCATCCGGCTTACACGCATCACGGCCCAAGGCCTTGCCATTCGAGAGATCATCTTATTCTCCTTTGCGTAGGTGGGCTGCATCACGATCGGTAGGTCTGGACAGAGGGAGCCGCTTGCCACCGCCTTGCTCCTCTCCGCTACAGTTGGCAATCGGTACACCTAGCGCCCGTTGGCGTAGGCCCAGTTCAGGTTTTCTCGGACAGACGCCGCAGCAGGTCGTCACGCGCGTTGCGCAGGTGCTGGACAATGACCTGCCGCGCCTGGATAGGCGAGCACTCTGCCACAGCCGTGAGAATCGCCTTATGCTCCGCCAAGGTCTCGATCGCGCGCTGCTGCTGCGCTTGAGACAGTACGAGCACCAGTTGAATCGGCCACCGTAGGCCCTCATAGAGTCTGGAAAGCTGTTCGTTTTCAAGCAGAGCCAC
Organism: Caldilineaceae bacterium; assembly: GCA_020845455.1. GTDB lineage: Bacteria > Chloroflexota > Anaerolineae > Caldilineales > Caldilineaceae > QEUY01. The sequence continues at coordinate 6,035 of JADLFO010000323.1, read as the reverse complement.
AATCTGCCGGTGAAATTCCGCATCCAATTGAGCGTAGCGCGCATAATCTTGGTAATGGTCGTTGTCCTGCATAGCTTCCATCTCAGACACGATCTCCTGGAGCCGATGCAAGATGGCAGGCGGCACCTCATCAAGACGCTCTACGGCTGCGCTCTCCACGATCTGACGAATCTGAAACAGTTCAGCGACGTCTTGGGCGGAGACTTCCGTGATGAACACGCCGCGGCGCGCCATGATCTTCACCAGGCCATCGCTCTCCAATTGCTTCAGCGCATCGCGCACAGGCGTCATGCTGACCTGAAAATGAGCCGCCAGTTCTTCCGGAACCAATCGCTCGCCAGGGGAAAATCGCCCCTGTAGGATAGCAGATTTGAGATAATCATAGACCTGCTCGCTCAGGCGATTGGTGATTAGGGTTGGGAGTTTCTCTTCCAGATGCATAGTATGCTTAAGACCACCGAAAAGCATGAACACACAATATGCGCATGGCGCTCAACCGGACCAATTGTATCCAGGAAGACCGTCACAGCGACGTGAAAAGCAAACCAACGGCGCCCTGCGCCGTTGCACGGGCGGGACCAAGGAAACTGTCGGACTGGAACTGCTGTGTGGGGTATTTTGAATCTAATATATCAGATCTAGTGTAATTGTCAAACAGAAATTGTGTGCTAGACCGTCCACACCGGCTCCTTTGCGCCGCGCATCCGCCGCCGCCGTCTCCTCGGTCACAGCCTGCGCCCCTGCGACCCGCCCCCGCCGCGTTTGCGTTGCGTTGCCGTTTCCGCTATAGTCAAACCAAGGCCGTTTCCGTTTTGCGCTCCACCCACCGAGGCCGCCATGTTTACGATCCACAAAGCGCCCGACGCCGACACCCTGCTCGTCAGCCGCGAGCATGACCCGGCCAACACGCTCCAACTCGCCAACCTGGCCGAGTTGGTCGCCCTGCGCCTGCGCCTGACCGAGTATCTGGACACGCTGCAAGCCGACCCGGAGCCGGACTCTGTGTCGCTGGCCGTCGAGCGCGAGCTGATCGACACGGCCACGGCGCGCCGGCTGGCTGCCGAACAGGGCGTCGAGGTCAATGACAGCACGCTGCGCGTCGCCTGCCGCCGCGGCCACGTCGAGGCCGCCCGCCGCCGCGGCGGGCGCTGGGTCATGCCGCGCTGGGCCTTTGAGGCCTGGCTTGCGCAGCACCTGCGCCACACGGAGAAGTAGCCTCTAGCCGACTGCCCGATTCGAATCCGCAAGCAAAATGATGGGCAGAAGCAGAAATGATGATGATGGTTTTTCGTCTCCCCTGATCGGCAACGGCGGCGCAGCCGCATCGGCAACGGCGGCGCAGCCGCATCGGCTAGCGCACTCCTGCTTGCGCTATCACCTGGTAGAGCGATAGCCGGCGCCTGTCCCACTTGGCCCGGGTGAGGCATCTTCTGCGTCCGGGCCTGCCGCCGCCTGGCGTTGGACGTTGCGCCGGGCCGCGGCGGTTCTGGTTTCCGCCCCTTCCGCCGCACGCCAAGCCGGTCCACCCCTCTCCCCTTTCCTGTCTCTGATACGCGCCTTGTCGGCGCGCCGCCCTGCCATGAACGGACGGGGCCGCGCGCCTCTCTCCCCTGCGCCGCCGTGAGGAACACCGCGGCCGAGCAGAACGCCGCCCAAGGCGGAGGCGCTGCGCGAGGCCGCTCCCGCGCGGGTTGCCAAGCCCACCGCCCCCGCCCCCCACCCCCAGACGCAGACCCAGCGCGTCGCACGGGCACGTCCGCGCGCCGGCGGCGGGCGGTCGGGCTATTGTATTGGGGAGTCGAGGCACCCGCCCGCTGTTCCGCCGCCGGAGCCACCTCACGCCGTCTTGGAAGGTACTCCAGAGCACCAACCTTTGGAATCCACCTTTGTACGGGGGTTCCAGAAAACAGCCCGGAGCACGCGCCGCTTGGCCGCCTGCCGCGGCCAACCCGCCGGGGCCCTGTCGCCCGGCTGGCCCCCCTTCCGCTGGCGGTCGTCCGCCGTGCCCGCTGGGCGCAGCGCCGGCGGCCGGCGCCGCCGCAAGCCCCCTAATTCCCGTTTAATCTATTTTTTGCAACATAACGAGAGCATAACGGGAACAGCGGACCGTTACACTGGATGCAGCGAAGCGATTATCCCGCCGAAGCCAACTCAGGAGATCCCGCCGTGTACCCGCCGCCCGCCGCCCCTGCCGCCGTCCTCTGGTCGGCCTTCCGCGCCGGCAGCCTGGCCGCCGTCGCCCTGCGTTCCTCGCGCCACTCCCTGACCGGCGCCGTGCTGGTCTGCGCCTTCCGGTCGCCCGCCGTCGCCGGCGCGTTTGCGGCGCGCTGGGCCTGGCGCGCCGGGCTGCGCTTCTGCGCCGTGCGCCGCGTGCATGGTCGCTCCGGCATCCTGTTCGCCGTCTCGGTGCCCGTCGCCGCCGAGCTGGTCGCCGACTATCTGGACGTCATCCCCTGCCCCTCGCCCGTGCGTCGGCTGCCCGCGCGGCGTTCGCCCTCCGGCTTTGGCTTTGTCTCCGCCTGCGCTGGCGGCGTGCGCGGCGTGGCCGCCGTCGCCCGCGCCCTGTCTGCCCTCATTCTCTAATCAAATTTATGTCAACTTCAAAAGGAGCCTTGACCATGCAGCCCGACACCATCACCTTCAACCGCTTCACGCTGGCCGCCTTGATCAGCTACGCCCACTACAACACGCCCGCCTGGCGCAAAGCCTACTTTACCGCCCTGCGCGCCCAGCGCCGCCGCAACCCGTTCAGCCGCTACGCCTTGACCGACCCGCTCCTGCTGCAAAGCCTGCCGCGCCTAATCGACTTGGCGCTTGAGCAGGACTGCATCGCCAACCCGCCGCGCGCCAAAGGCTTTGCCGTGCTCTCTACCTGCCCGCCGCGGCCGCTCAAAACGCCCAACCGCCTTTGGTACATCGGCTGGGTCGCCGAGAACCTGCGCGCCGGCCGCTGACATCGCCCCGCCTGGCGCGCCGCACAGGGCGCGCCAGGCCCACCCGAACCCAAGCGATTCTATCCCATGGCCGATATGATCGCCGCCCATCAGGAGCCTTGACCATGCAGCCCTACCCTATCCACAACCTTGGCCTGATCGTCGAAGCCGGCCGCCTTTGGCTACGCCTGGACCATTGTTCCCGCCTGAACTTCCCCGCCGCCTACCGCGCCCGGCTGATCGCAGCCGCATCCCGCGCAGCCGCGCGCTGGGAACGCCGCGAGGCGAAGTATCCGCCTGCCAAATGGTTTGATCCCGTATCCCACACCTACCGCCACCGCTAACCCACCGGAGCCCGGCCCATGACCCGCCCCATCTACACCCTGGACGATGTGATCCGCCAACACGAAGACGCCGGCGGCTGCTTCTTCTCGCGCGGGGCGCTGCGCTTCTTTGACTCGCGCACCTGCGCGGCCACCTTGACGATCTCGCGCCGCGGGCGCGCCTTCTTTGTCACGTCTGAACAATTTCACTCGCCCCACGGCGACCGCCCCCGCGCCTACACCGTGCGCGTCTGGGACCCGACCTGCCCTCGCAGCATCGACACCGTGGGCGACTTTCAACAGTACGCTACCTACTGCGCCGCGGCCCGCGCCTGTCTGCGCGCCGCCCTGGCCGACCAATAAAAACGTGGGCAGATGTTGTTGGCGCAACGTCTGCCCACCCTACGCCCTTCCCATCACTGACCCGTGAAGAAAGGAAGCCGCACCATGATACCACAACTCTACCGCCCCACCGACGCCGAGATCGCCGCCGTGATCGGGCGCGGCCTCGCCAAACACCGCACCCGGCCCGAGGTCGCCGGCCGCATGGAGCGCGCCGCCGCCATCCTGACCGACTGGACGATCTACGCCGAGGTCATCCCCGCCCACCGCCACCTGTGCTGGCGCGTGCCCTCCACCACCAAACCGCACGAGCGCCACTACCTGATCCCCGAAGCCTCGCGCGGGTCCTATTGCACCTGCCCCGACTACGAGCGCGGCGACTGGCAGCGCGACCCCGCCTCCGGCGGGGTCCCCGACCACCGCGCCCCGCATATTGGCGTGCAGCCTGGCGCGCCGCGCATCGGCAGCCAGGTTTGGTGCAAACACCGGATGGCGATCACCGCCTATGTCCGCATCCTGGCCGACAAACTCGCGGCCTTGCTCGACACAGACACGCTCGACCTCTGCGTCTTGGGCAAGCGCACAATCGTTCTCGCCGACGGCGCGCCTCTGTGTGACATCAACCCGCCTACTCCCGGCAGCGTAACTTTTGCCTGGCACTATGACGCGGTCAGCTTCGCCACCTGGCTGGCCGGCCAAACCCTACCGGAGCCGGAAGAACTGCCTAGCCCCGCCGTGTGGCCGCCCCGGTTGGAGACCGGGGCGGCCACACGGCCACCTGGAATGGCAGCCCGAATTGACGCCGGCGCAATACCAGCACTGGCTGGAGACCGGATCAGTCATCTAATCCCCCACCGTTTCCATACCGTGGGCCGCGCATACGAACCACGCGGGGAGCATCCATGAACAGCCTACGCCCTATCACTATCACCGTCGAGCAGATCGAGCAGCTAGCCGCCAACCTCTATGCCCACGATCCCGCCTACAACGCCGACGCAGGCTACACCCGACGCGACTATTGCGTCGCCGTCCACGCCTGGATCGAGCATCAGATCAGCGGCTGGATCGACTACCCCGACCATTTCCTGCTGCCCGATCTACCCCTCGCCCGCCGCTGCGACCTGTGCCACCGGGCCGCCCTAGTCAATGACATTTTCTGCCGCGCCCACCGCGCCGCCGAAGACGCCCTAACCGAATAACCCGCAGGGGGTGGCTCACTCGCCCCGACTACAAGGGGTGTGCCACTCGCCCCGACCACACCCGACCTGGGCACGTTGCTAAACTGCCCGTTCCCATCATGGCTATCTTGTATCTACTGCACTTTGAGCCGCCGCTGCGCCACGCGCGCCACTATCTGGGCTACACGGCCGACAGCCGCCGCCGTCTACAGCAACACCTCTCCGGACACGGCAGCCCCTTGGTGCGCGCCGCGCTGGCCGCGGGCTGCACCGTGACCCTGGTCCGCACCTGGCCCAACGGCACGCGCACGCTCGAGCGCAAGTTGAAGAATCGCAAGCACGGGCCGCGCCTCTGCCCTATCTGCAATCCTAGACACGCCTAATTTTCCCGACCTGGGCAAGTCGTAAAACTGCCCATAGGTGTGACACACACCAGGAGCTGATCCCCATGCCTAGTACCCGCGACCTCTGGCCCGACAAGTGGCTTAGGGCTTATCACCTGGCCGGCAAACGGCCCACCGTCGCCGGCGAGACCGTCACCGTCGCCGACGCAAACCCGCCGTCGGGCGGAAGAAAGTAGGAAATAGGGCAGAACACGCCTCTTTCTATTTCCTACCTGGGCACGTCGCAAAACTGCCCGCTTACGCTATAGGCCCAACGCCGCGCAGACGCGAAACAATCCTGCGACTTGACGCCCCAGGAACAGACATGCTATGATCTGCTCTAGCCAATCAACCAAAACCAACGGGGCCTACGCCCCAGAAGTCTACCCGCCTATGTCACCTCAAGAACTTCACGAACTCAACACGCCCCAGGTGGCCGGCGTGCTGGGCCTCACCGAGCAGTCGATCCGCAACCACGTCCACGCCGGACGGCTGACCGCCCGCCGCCACGGCGTGCGCCGCTACTACCGCGTGCGCGTGGCGGACCTGCGCGCCTTTGCCGACCGTTACAACTACCCGCTCGACGAAACGCTGTTAGCGTGTTTTGTCGCCGAGACGAGCACGCACGCACCGGCCCGCGCCTAATCGCGGCCGCACACCCTATCGAGCGCCAGGCACAGCCGCCTGGCCCCAGACGCGTAACGACGGTCCCACAGCCTGCCAAGCGTCGGACCGCCGTTACTCGAAGAACATTAACAACTGACACTCCTCGCGCCTACCCGTCTTGGTGATTTGGGTAGGATTGCCCTCGCACTTTGGTTGTGGATGGGCTAGGCTGGGGGACAGGGATTCGAACCCCAACTATCTGATCCAGAG
>JADLFO010000322.1 GCA_020845455.1 Caldilineaceae bacterium | reverse complement strand
ATAGTATAAGCTATAAGCTCGATTGATTTCATCGCTTGGCGAGGAATCCGTGGTGGGTCTTTCTGAGTACAGGGCCTGGTTCGACCGTGAAGTTTCAGCTAACTTGAGATGAGAACGATGCTCAACTGGACCTGCCTTGGTGTGTCGCATGAGCGTGTTCTCTGTTCTGTTATAAAAGGAAACGCTCATTTTGCATTATTGCAGAACATGATTGCAGAAAGTCAAATACCCTGCGGAGATTCAGTTAGGCATCGCCGACGGAAGATGATCCGATGGAAACCGGCAGACGGCTGACGCTAGGGGAGTTAGCGCTGGCTAGTGGATTATCACAACCATTGATCACAACGGCTGCTGCAGGTGAGTCTGAATGATCTGGTCTAGAGATGTTTGACCGGCTCTTAGGCTTTTTCGAGCAGCAATTGGATCGGCTGCTACCGGTCGCCGAGCTACTGGAATACATGCCCCCATGGCCCTGATTCTCCAGATGCAAAAAAGCGAGTCACCTGTTCGCGGCAGGTAACTCGCTCGGCTGACCGAGGCGGTTGACAGTCGCCTGGGTCACTATGAAAATGCACCCTAACAACTGAAACTACCTCAATGAAGCCTCGGATGCAGGTGCATTTCACTGTGGCGACGAGTGGACTTGAACCACCGACCTAGGGATTATGAAGCCCTGGGGGTTTCGTCGCGCCCACTATCCACTATATAGTGGTTGGAACACACAGAAGGTACTGTATATAGTGCATTCACCAAGACTGATGAGAGTAAAGGCTATCGCTCATTATATACACTTGGGATCGACTGTCAAACATCAAATTGTCCAAGAGCAGAGTAGCCCCATCTTCCTGGATATCCCCACAGAGCACCCTCATACATGACACTTCGGTATAAAGTTGCCTGAGCAGAAATTGGGTAGAACCACACTTTTTCTTTACCTGGAGCGTGAAGTCGCGGTGCAGTACACCCCAAGAGATACATGTGGGGACGTGGAAGTATTTTCCGCGAATAAGGCTGGAAGGTTGTCCAAGCAGTTATTCTGTATTTCGTATTGAAATCGTAACCATTTTTGGTTACAATCGTCATATGAAATATAGAGGAGGTGCTATGACCAGATCAGTTCTCAATAAGACACAACGGACCTTTCTGGAGGATATCCTGGCCGAGTTCGGCAGCGTGGTGTCCTATGAGCAGATTGCGCCCTATGTTCCTTATCAAGAGGATGTTGCCAAGCGGCGCTTCGTGAGCCGGTTGAGCCGCGCCGGCTGGTTGGTGCGTATCAAGAAAGGTCTATACCAGGTAGCAGCAGATATTGGCTCACTGGGCACACTCACCATCTCACGATACGCCATTGCACAACACCTCCTGCCCGGCTCCTACGTCTCATTTGAGGCGGCTCTGCAATTTCATGGCCTGCACGATCAACTCCTGCAGACGACAACAAGTGTAGGGTTGCAGCAGCGCGCATCGGCCACGCTTGAGGGCTACACGTACCGATTTGTGAAGACCACCAAGCAGTACTTCTATGGTTTTGAGGAACACTCGTTTGGTGACCAGTCCGCTCGTATTGCCACCGTTGAGAAGGCCCTCATTGATATGGTACAGTTTCACCGGAGTACCTACAGTGCCGATCGGGTGCTGGAGATCTTGTCCGAAAGCCGTGATGACGTTGACCAGAAACGATTAACCGCCTATCTCCTGAAGTCCAACCTCACAACCCAGCGCGTGTTTGGGCTTCTGTTTGATCACTTGAATCTGTCCTACGATAAGCGGCTCGAGGAGAGTGCCAAGACGAGTCAGGCGGCAAGTCGCACCGAACCCCATGGTCAGGAGTACAACGCCAAATGGCGGCTCTACTATGATCCTGCCATGTTTCGCCACTATAGTTCCCATCAATCCACATGATTACGCGCCAACAACTCCAAATTCGCAACCGCCGCACGCTCAAGTATCCACTCGACATAGCGGAAAAAGACTACTTTCTCACCGAAGCGATAAAGCTTATCAGTGAGTCACCGCTTGGAGAACAGTTGGTATTTAAGGGAGGGACAGCATTACATCACTGCTACCTACCCCAGCACCGTTTCTCCGAGGATCTGGACTTCACGTCGCAAGATCACAATCTGACACTAGAGCAAGTCGTAAACACGCTTGAGGCCACAGAGCAGTTTGTGGTAAGAAAACGCTATGAATCGCCAGCGACAATCAAGATAGAACGGCTCTGGTATACGGGGATTCTGGCGCAACCTGGGGCCATCAAAGTCGAGGTGGACAGGATACAAAACGTGGTTTTGCCTCCTGTGGTGAGACCTTATCAGAACGTATGGGGAATAGAGGTAATGGTGCAGACGATGGATTTGCGGGAGATTGCAGCTGAGAAAATTCGCGCGACGGCAACCCGTGTCCGATACCGCGACTTCTATGACCTGTACTTGATACTCGAGAACCCTGACATTGATGTAGAAAGTTTAGTCAGTCTCGTGCGAAATAAGGAAGTTCGGGCAACAATCGGTCCAGAACAAATACAACGAAACTGGCGAGAGGCTCAAGAACAGGCCGATGATGACCTGCGCTCCATCCACTGCTCACGTCAGATTAGGCATGACGACATCGCTGTGACGATGGAGCGACTTCAGTTTGCTCCAGTTTTGCCTAGGTAGCTGGATCCAAAGGAAAGCACCTTTGCCTAAGCATCGGATGCCCAACAATAAACCTCCCAATTTCCTGGCCCGACCAATGATCACTCTCAATATCGAATCGCTGACAGATAACCTCCATCCTTAGAGCGTGTTATGCACTTTGAGACAGCAAATGAACGAAACGCAGCGCCATGAGCATGGCGAAGGCCACAAAATGCAAGCCCGCCAAAGTCTCGGGCAATCGCTCATAGTCACGCGCCAGACGACGGAAGCGTGCTGCCCAGGCGAACGAACGCTCGACCACCCAGCGTTTGGGCAGGAGCACGAACCCTTTCTTCGCCGCCGGCAGTTTGACCACGACCAGGTCAATCCCGTGTTGGGCGGCGGCTTGGGCGGCAGCATCGCCGGTATAGCCTTGGTCGACAAAGGCAATCTGCACCGACGCGCCCGTCACGTGCTGAAGCTGCTCGGCCAGGTGTGCCACTTGGGTGCGTTCCTGCTCGTTGGCGGGGGTGACCAGCAGCGTCAACAGGTAGCCCAGCGTGTCTACGGCCAGATGCACCTTGCTGCCCCGTTTGCGTTTGTGCCCATCCCAGCCCGCACGACTGCCACTCTCGGTAGTAGACTGGAGCGTACGCCCGTCCAGAATAGCGGCACTCGGCTCGGGTGCTTTGCCCTCGGCCATGCGCAGCAGACGGCGCAAGTCCTGCACCATCTCTTCAAACACCCCCGCCGCCAACCAGCGCTGGGTCTGCTGATAGACCGTGTGCCAGGGCGGCAAGTCATGCGGCATCAGCCGCCACGCGGCACCCGTCCGCACGATATAGCGCAAGCCGTTGAAGACTTCACGCAAGGGATGCTCCCGCTGTGGCGCATCCTCCGTCATCAAGGTCAAGTACGGCGCTACCAGCGCCCATTCTTCGTCACTGACATCACTGGGGTATGCTTGGCGTTCCATCCTTTCAGCATACTCATCTTGTCAAGTGCATAACACGCTCTAGACTTTCTCTCGAAGGATTTCGTCGTCATTGTCTTCTGCTTCATCTTCGATTTGTACCGATAGAGCGTGGGCATCCTTCATTGTAGCACTCTTCCCGGTACCGATTTTTCGTCTATTTCCTATCTCAGAAAGAAGTGTTTCGACGGGAATACCGTCTTTCTGGCGCAGGAAGCCCAACACCTCTTGGACTTCACGCGCATCCGGGTACTCCCCCTCGTCTATTCGCTCAATGCTCATGCGGTACAGGTTGGTTGAAATGCTCCCTTCGGCAGATGCCGGGCGGACAAGAAATCGAAAGCGTGGCAGGCGAAACTTATCCATCAGGGCATACATCTGCTCCTCGGCGGTAAACTCAACCGATTTGTAGTCAATCACCTTGGGCCACGAGTAATCAAGCGGGATACCGGTCTCACTCGTCTGCATAACGCTCATCCACACCGGCTCCCGCTTCTTCTCGGCATACGGGTCATACTGAAAAAACTGCCGCGCCAGGTAATAGGCGTCATCGGGATTGGTGATATTGCCGATTATCTGGTTGCCACATTGACTTAAGATGTCACGAACCGCCTCGCTCACCTGGCTTAAATTCTGGTGGGCAACAACGACATTACAGGCATACCCACGGGCCAAAACGGCGAGAAGCTCGTTGAGCGATTGGGTAAGGCTCCACAGCGCATCCCCCGTTGGTGCAGCAAGAAGCTGGGTTATCTCGTCTATGAAGAAAAATATCTCTTCTCCTCGCCCCGCTGTCCCACGGTGTTTGATGAAGCCGATAAAGTCCTGAAACCACCAGACCATCTTGAACTGCCTACGCTCGGAGTCAAGCTCATGGCGAAAGTCAAGAAGCACGGTCTTTCCCCCTCGGACTATCTCTTGCCAGTCAATGCCGCGGTGTGAGGCGGCAAACGTCGCATGCATCAAGGGGTCAGAAAGAACCGGCAGAAGTTTGTTGCGAAAGCTCCCGACACGCCGCTCACGAAGTGGGGCGCTCGTTGGGTCCATCATCTCGCGAAAATAGGCAACGGCATCCTCAAGCTCAGGATACCGGGCAAGGGCGTGCCGTAGCTCTCCTTTGTACTGACGGGGTCGGTCAATAAGGTCGGCCACAAAATCTACTTGCCTATGAAGGGCAACCGCGATTCGACCAGCGTGGACTGCGGTCTCCGTTAAGGCATTGGCACCCATGATGGGCGCGCCACTCAAGGCAGGGTCAATGGACTTTATGATCGATGGGAACCGGCTGGCGGTCTCAAACAAGGTCTCCTGCGGGTACAGCCGCGCGTAAAGGGGCGTGGGAACGACAAAGTCAGATGCAGCAACATCGACATACACGATGCGTTGCCACAGGATACGGCGTAGTTCTTCTTCACAGTGCATGATTTTGTCTATGAGGTTGTCACCTACCCCGCCGGTTGGGTCAAGGATGACCTGGGGAGCGCCGCGTGTCAAAAGTTGCCAGGCAAGGATTCTCCCCATCAGCCTGCTCTTACCGCTCCCGGGGCCTCCTACGATGCGGGTTGGGTTTTTGAGTGCAGAGTCGGTCAAAACCCCCATTCGGGCAGACCGAGACAGAGGTGCAGCCAGCTGCACCGGCTGGTATGACGGGACCTCTTTTCCTGCATATCGGAAAACGGTTCCTTGTATTGCATGTCGTTGAGATGTCAATTGATTCATACCCCCTCCTGTTCTGTATCCACCGTTTTCCGGCTTCATCTACCTGACTTGTGTGCTAGACTAAGAATGGGTGAGAGGCCGGATCCCAAAGGATCTGGCCTCTCTTGGACGGCAGCGGGAATTCGTGATCGAGTTCACGATGCGTTTGCGGTCTTGTTCTCCGGCGGCTTCTCATTCTCGTGTGGTGTGCCCTTATCTTGCGGCGTACCACGGCTCTCTTTGCGTCTTGCAACGGCAAAGCAGGCCATGAGAATGTTGAGCGGCCACCGAAGCTCGCGGGCACAGGTGAAGACACTGGTGACGTGATACGTGTCACCAGCCTTAACGGTGTGACCACAGTCAAGGGTCATCTCCTTTTGGGCAGTGTAGTCTTTGACCTTTGGCATGAATCTTGCACCTCCTCCCTTGGGCATGAAACTGATAACTAGCGCAGGCAGGATATGCTCCTACCGGCGTCACTTACCGGCTGTGAGCCATAGATGAGGATGGTTTGCTTGGTGCTAAGGCCGTGACTGCCACACCATCATGAAGCGCCCGACAAACACGCCGCTGTCGTACACCAAGGTTGTACGCTCTGGTGGATGCGTCCAGGTTTGTGGAACTCTGGCAGGAGTGGCATTTGACCTTGCTAAAGGAGGGAAAAGGGGAACATCGGCACGACAGCATACAAGTGCTGATGGATAAGGGCTTAGAACAAGTTGGCAGTGAGGCAAGTCAGGTAATGGCTATTGCAGGGTTATTGTCTTTCCAGCCATTTGGGAGGGACGTCATTGCGGCAGCACTGCATAGCACCCTCGCAATAATTGACAAACTACTACGGGATTTACTGAAATATAGTTTCAGTAGATCACAGTTTGACTTAAAGGGGGCTTGAGCGTCCTGTCATGGTACAAGATGGGGTAGCCAACCAAACCATCTTCACCACGACAGGACAGACCCATGATACAGGAAGCAAGGGTCGATGCT
>JADLFO010000321.1 GCA_020845455.1 Caldilineaceae bacterium | reverse complement strand
TCCGCCACCTGCAGGGCAAAATCCAGCGCTCGCTGCCAAACCGGGCGAGCCGACCAGCCGCGCAACCGCGCCAGCACGGCGGGCGTCCACAGCACTACCGCAGCCACGGCAGCCAAGAGCAGCAGGGTAGCAAGATAGGCTGCCACAAGCCAGCCAGGCAGCCGCGGCCCCAACACCGCCAGCCCAAACGCGGCGCTCAACAGCAGAATCGCCAGGATGTCCAGGGCACGTTCCAGCACAATCGTGCCCAAACTATCGGCCATAGGCACCGGCGGCTGGTGGGGCGGCGGCACGCGCAGCGCGGCCACGCGCAACACATCGCCGGCGCGCGCGGGCAGGAGCGCGCTCACAAACCAGCCGCTGAGCAGCACGCCGGTAGTATAGAGATAGCCTAGACGGTGATTGAGGCCGGCGAGCAGCAACTGCCAGCGGTGGCCACGCAGGGCAAAGCCGCCATAGTGGACAGCCGCCGCCAAAAGTAACAGCCGCCCATCTAGCCCGGAGAGAGCCGTGAAGGTCGCGCGCCCCCCTCCCGCCATGACCAGCAAGGCAAAGGTTGCTACCGCCAGCACGACCAGCAACGCCAGGCGGCGGGCATCAAGGCGCAGGGCGGGAATGGGTGCGGCCGAGCCGCGGTGGTCATGGATCGGCTGTTGCATAGCCAACGCATCTTATCACCCGTCCCACCACTGGGCAATTGTCAAGGGTGAGAAGAAACGTAGCTCGAGTCTGCGCCCGGCCTGGCGGACGCTTAGCGCCCGGTGACCAGCAGGTCTTCGGGGTAATCCACATCCCAAGCGAGGGTATCGGAACGGTAGGTGTGGCAGAGAAGACCGGCAGCCGCGGCCAGCGCACAATGGCGCGCATAGCTCGCTTCGCCAAAGGCAAACGCAATGGCCTGGGGCGGGCGCAACAGCAGCGCATTGGTGCCGCCATCGTGGCTCGGCGCGATCACAACCCCGTCACCCAACTCGGCCGGCGCGCACAGCGCAACCAGGTCGTCCACCGTGAGCAGCGGCAGATCGGAGGGCAGCGCCAGGAGCGCATCCGCCCCGGCAGCACAGACCTCGGCACGCGCTTGCTCCAACGCGGCGTTGAGATCGCCGCCCGTCTCCTGTAGGGGCACGGCTCCGTGCTGCGCTGCCAGCGCCAACACCTCCGGGTCACGGCTGATGACGGCCTGCCCGGCGAAACAAGCAGCGGACCGCGCCGTCTGTAGCACGCCCAACAGCCAGCGGCGGCTGAGCGCGGCCCGTTCCTCTATGCTTAGGAACGCGGCCAAACGGCTTTTGCCCTCGTCCAGGGGTTTGACCGGGATCACAAGCCAGATAGCGGGTGCAGAGCACATAGGCGCGTGCGAGCCGGCCTAGGACGATGCCGGCAGCCGGGCGTCGGGCGAACCGGCAGGCAAGTCATCTGCGCCCGCCAGTCCAGCGGCAAAGTCGAGGATTTCCTGGGCTAGGCGCTGTTTGCTTGCCAGGTCGGTCATCACGGTATCGGTGATGAGCGTGGGCAATTGGACGGCATCGTGCAGCACCGCGTCGGCATTGTCCAGCACAAACGCGTCCAGCAGGTCGGCGTAATGGTCCACCACGGTCAACGGACTGATCATCTGGCCCATCTCGCGCATCATCTTGGCCGCAGGTCCCTTAATGGCTTCGCCGCCCACAATCGGCGTCACCGCGATCTTCCAGGCGTGCGCATCGCGCAGCAGGCGGCGCATCGCCGGCACGCTCAGGATCGGATCAATGCTTAAGTAGGGGTTGCTGGGACAAAGGACGATCAGGTCGGCAGCCGAGACGGCATCGAATACGCTGTCCGGCACACGCGCTTCGTCGGCCCCCACATAGCTCAGGTCAATCACCAGCGGCTCACAGCGCCGCCGCACAAAATAGTGCTGGAAGGGTAGATCGCCCTCGTCGGTGTGCACCAGGGTGCGTACCGGTTCATCACACATGGGCAGCACCAGGGTGGAGACGCCAAAGCTGCGGCGCAGCCTGTCGGTCACCTCGCTGAGCGAGATGCCCTGGCGCAGCCACTCGCTGCGCCGCAGATGCAGCGCAAGGTCGCGGTCGCCCAGGCGGAACCAGTCTTCGCCGCCCAGGTCGCTCATGGCCTGCAGAACCTGGCCGGTTTCGTGGACGCGACCCCAGCCGGTGGCCGGGTTGTTGACCCCGGCCAGGTTATAGACCACCGTGTCCAAGTCCGGGCAGATGGTCAACCCCCAATGTTCAAAGTCATCGCCGGTATTCACGACCACGGTCAGCGCGCCGCCGGGCAGCGCAGCTTGCAGGCCCGCGGCCATTTTCGCCCCGCCGACGCCGCCGGCCAAGGCAACAATATGAGATAACGTCATGGCCTCTATCCATTTCATACTCACACGCGCGGGCTAGGGTGGGCCTAGCGCAACACCCCTTAACGCCGTCCCTCTCAGCGCCAGACTACTCGGCTGCTCAGGGGGGCGCGTTCTTTGGTCTTGGTCTCCGCAGGATATCCAAGGGTGATCAGTGTTTGGGGCTGCCAACTGTCCGGCAATTCCAATACCGTCTGCACCAAGTCGGGGACAAAGAGCGGCGCACACATCCAACAGGCGCCAAGCCCGTGGGCATGGGCAGCCAGCAAGAGATTCTGGCAGGCCAGCGCCACGCTCTGCACCGCCATTGTCCATTCGGCCCGGCTGCGCGCCGGGTCGGGGTAGGGGTCCATCTCCTCCATGCTGACCGCCGCGACCACCAACGCGGCCGCGCCGCTGATGCGCGCCCGGCTGACGGCAATGCGCCGTTCGATCTCGGCGGCGTCCACACCGTCTGCGCCCAGATCAGCCTGCCAACGCGCGGCCATGGCCGCACTGAGCGCCTGCTGGGTCGTCCCACGCGTCACTACACAGAAGCGCCAGGGCTGGCGATTGTGGGCGGACGGCGCCCAGCCGGCCGCGTCCAACAGCTCTTCCAGCAGTGCGCGGGCAATCGGCTGCTCGGTATAGCGGCGAATGGAACGGCGCTCGCGCAGTACCTGGCGCAAGATGGGCCAGGCGGCCGCGCGCTCCAGATCAGAGGCAGGCAGGGTCCAGGCAGCGGGGTCCGGGTTCATGGCCCGATTATAGCATGGCCGCCAGGCCCGCCCAACTTGCCTTGACGCTCTCCTGGCTTCAGTGTACACTACGCCCGAAGCTGAGCAGCTCCAAAGACCCCACGCGAAAGGCAGCGATGCATGACGCCCACAGGCAGCGGCCCCCAACCCGCCCGGCAGCGGGTGGCGCTCTATTTGCAGGACAAGCACCCCATCCGCGACGGCATGGACTATGTGCGTTATGCCGAGCAAAAGGGCTTTGAGGCCGTTTGGCAGGCCGAAAGCCGCTTGGTGCGGGATGCCATCGTGCCCATGGCCGCCTTCGCCGCGGTTACCGAGCGCATCCAGGTCGGCTCTGGGGTCATCAACAACTGGACACGCAATATTGGCCTGTTGGCCGCGACCTTCCTGACCCTGGACGACCTCGCGCCCAACCGCGTCATCTGCGGCATCGGCGCGTGGTGGGACCCGCTGGCGCGCAACGTGGGCATCGAACGGCGCAAACCGCTGCAGGCGATGCGTGAAACCATCGAGGTCATGCGCCGCCTGCTCGCCATGGAGAACGTGACCTTCCACGGTGAATTTCATCATGTGGACGGGATCGAACTGGATGTGGTGCATGGCCGCCGCGAGCCGCGCCATGTCCCCATTATGATCGGCGCAACCGGCCCGCAGATGATGGAGATGGCCGGCGAAATCGCCGATGGTGTGGTGCTCAACTACTGTGTGCCGCCCGACTATAACCTGCAAGCCCTGGAACAGATCGAACGGGGCGCGACCCGCGCCGGGCGTAGTCTCGATGCAATTGACCGTCCCCAACTGATCGTCTGTTCGGTGCATGAAGACCGCCGCGCCGCGCTGGACGGGGCGCGCGAGCTGCTCACCCAATACTTGGCCCAGCAGCCCCACATTGCCAAGGCCAGCGGCGTCAGACCCGAAGTCGTACAGCAGATCCAGTCCATCTTAGGCTGGCCTGCCACCCATGAGCAAGTGCGCCAAGCCATGCCGCTGGTGCCGGATGAACTGGTGCAGCGCATTACGGCCAGCGGCACGCCCGCCGAGGTCAAGGCTAAGGTGCGCGCATACATGGCGAACGGCGCGACCTGCCCGATCCTCTATCCTCTGGGCGATGTCAAGCTGATGATTGACATCTTCGCCGAGGGATACTAAAGGCAATGGGCAGTAGACAGTAGGGACAGAAAGAAACCCATGATCCGTTTCCTGCTTTGCCTGCTCTATCCGGTGCTGCTGATCCCGCTCTATTTGGATTGGAGCCGCGCCCAGGCCGAAGGCCAGATCGACAAGATGCAACAAGCGGTCTTCAATACGCCGGGCAGTGAAGCGCCGCTGCCGCCAGTCGTAGTGGTGGGCGGGGTGGGGCTACTGGTCGGCTATGGGCTGTGGGCCAGGCTGCTGCGACTGCCGGGCTGGGCGCGCTTTTTGGGAATGCTCTTGGGCGCGCCGCTCGGCGTCGCCGTCTTCACCTATCGCCAAGCCGCAAAGTGAGCCGACCATGATCACACGTCCACAGCCCAACGGCCAATTGCTCTGCGTCAACCAGACCAGCCACGGGCTGATGGCCGCGGAATTCTGCCGTCATTGGGGCAATGCAGACTTCGCTGCCCCAACGCCCTATGCGCCGGTGATGGCAGCCATCGCGCAGCACGACAACGGTTGGTATGAATGGGAACTGGCCCCGCTGCTCCGGCCCGACGGCGCGCCGATGGATTTTCTGCATGGCCCGCCGCTGCCGGAGAAGCTGGCGCTTTGGCAGTTGAGCGTCGAGCGCGCCGCGGCCCAGCACCCCTATGCAGGGCTGCTGGTGGGCCGGCATGCCGGCCTGCTCTATCTGGACGACATGCACCGGCTGTCCGGCGAGGACTTGCTAGCCGTCAAGAGCTTTATCTCGGCCCAAGAACTGCGTATCGCCCAAGCCGCGCACGCCTTTGCCGAGGATGCCATCTTGGGGCCTGCGCTGCAAGCGTCTGTCGTGGAGGCGCATACGCGCCTGCTCCAGTTTGGCGACAACGCCAGCCTGCAAGTCTCAATACCCTGGGGACAAACGCGCACGCTGCATCACTGTCCGGTCGATTTTCAGGGAGAATATACCTCAATTGAAATGACCTGGGACGACGAAGCGATCTACTTTGCGCCCTGG
>JADLFO010000320.1 GCA_020845455.1 Caldilineaceae bacterium | reverse complement strand
GGATCAGGGACCGTCATCAGCCCGTGCAGCAGGCTGCCGCGGCCCAGCAGACCCAGCAGCACGCCCTCTTGATCCACCACGGGCAGCCGCTTGATGCTGTGCTGCAGCATCAAGCGCAGGGCCTCGGCGGGGGCGGCGTCCACCCCAATCGTGATCGCCGGGGCCGTCATGAGGTCGGCCGCGGTTTCGCCGGGGGGCAGATAGACCGGCGTCGCGTGGGGCTGCCCGGCGAGCAGGCTGCGCAGGCGCGACATCAGGTCGGAGCGCGGGGCCTGCCGGGCGCGGCGCAGCAGATCGCCATCGGTGATGATGCCGAGGACGCGGCGCTCGGCGTCCACGACCACGGCGCGGCGGCGGCGGTTCTGCTCGAGGGCCTGCACGATCTCTTCCAGCGTGGCCTGGGCAGTCACGGTCGGCACGTCCCGGTACATCAGGTCGGCAATGGTGGCCCCGGCGCGCGCGGCCTCCGGCTCTACCTCCGTCACCGGCTGATGGCGCTCCAAGGCGCGCAGAATATCCACACGGCTAACCCACCCCGCCAGCCGGCCGGCGGCGTCCACGACCGGCAGCCGTTTCAGGTGATGCGCCGTCATCTTCTCCACCGCTTCGCGCAAGGGCGCGGCGGCGCGCACGGTGATCACCGGCGCGCTCATCAGATTGGCGGCGGTCGTGGCCTGCGCCTGCAGGTCGGCCAACTGTCGCTGCCAGTCGGCGGGCGACAGCTCGGCGTGCAGGCTCAGGCGGGTCTGCAGATGGGCGCGGCGCAGCAAGTCGCCGTCGGTGATGATGCCGAGCAGGCGACCGTTTTCGGCCACAACCGGCAGGCTGCGATAGCCCTTCTCCAGCAGCAGCATCACCACCTCGGCGGCAGGCGTGTCCGGCGATACGCGGACCACTTCGGCGCGCATCACCTGCCGGACGGGCTGCGCCAGTGGGTCTGACCCGTGCCGCGCCGCGTCCAGCGCTGTGTCCAGCGCTGTGTCCAGCGCTGTGTCCGACACGGTGTCCGACACGGTGTCCACGCCCGCGGTAGATGCGCCGGCCATCGTCTCGGTGAAGGGTGGGATCAGGATCGTGTCGAGGATCGTGTCCAGGATGGGCGGGATCGCCGCTTCGGGCAGATCTTCGACGAACGCCTCGCCGCCGGGGGCTTCGACCGGCGTCCCCAACGCGGCGATCGCCTTATCCGCACTCCAGAAGACGTGATCCGGCCCCAACTCGGTGAGCACCGAGGCGCGCTGCAGCAGGACGCGCACGCGGTCATCCATCGAGGTTAGCAGCACATCGCCGCCGCCCGTGCGCTGGCGGTGTATGAGTTCGCGGAGGACTTCCACGCCGGTGGCGTCGATCAGGGGCACACCGCGGATCGACAGGATCAGGGTGGCGTCGGCCCCATCGTGGCCTTCGACAAATTCGACCAGACGCCGCGCCGCCGCAAAGAAGAGCGGCCCGCTCAGGTAATAGACGGCGACCTTAGGGCCGGGATGCACAAACGGCTCGCCCACGTCGCCGAGCCGTTCCATCTCCACGGGCCGGCGCGTGATACGCAGTTCGCTCATCTGCGCCATGAAGATCAGCGTGCTGATGCCAAAGCCGATCAGGATCGCTTGGGTCAGGTCCAGGACAACGGTGGCGGCGAGGGTGATCACAAAGGCGAGCATGGCATGCTTGAGACGCCGGCTAAAATAGAAGCGGATCGTGTGCCACTCGTTCATGCGCCACGCCGTCACGATCAAGACCCCGGCCAGGGCGGCCAGCGGCACTTGGCCGATGATCTCCGCCAGCAGCAGCGCAGCCAGCAGCAGCGCCACGCCGTGCAGGATGGGGACCAGGCGCGTGACGCCGCCGCTCTTGATGTTGACGCTGGTGCGCGCAATCGCGGCCGTGGCCGGCACGCCGCCGAAGAAGGGGATCACCAGGTTGCCCACGCCCTGGGCGATCAATTCGAGGTTGTTGTTGAGGCGAATGCCGGTCATGTTGCCCGCCACCGCGCCGCACAGCAGGCTCTCAATCGCACCCAGGGCCGCAATGGACATGGCAGGCACCACCAGCTCGCCGAGCCTTGCCCACGGGATGGAGGCAACGTCGAGGCGGTGGTCGAGCAAGATCGTGCGCGGGATGGCGCCAATCACGGGGACCTCCCAGCGGCTGACGACCACGACCAGCGTCGCCAGGAGGATGCCGACCAGCGAGCCGGGCACACGCCGGCCCCAGCGCAAGCGCGGCCAGAGAATCATCGTCGCCATGACCAAGAGGGCCAGCAGCACCGCCTGCGGGTTGGGCGATACGCCGTGCTCGCCATAGTAGCGCAGCTTCTCGATCACGCTTTCGGCGGACGGGGTCTTGACGCCCAGGAAGTTGTCGATCTGGCCCAGGGCAATGATGATGGCGATGCCGCTGGTAAAGCCGGAGATGACCGGGCCGGGGATCAGCGCCACCACGCGCCCCAGGCGAAAGACGCCAAGCAGGGTGAGCATGAGGCCCGCCAGCAGCGAGGCGAACCACATGCCCTCCAGCCCATAGCGGCTGACGAGCACGATCAAGACGGCGGACATGGCGCCGGTCGGCCCGGAAATTTGGTAGGGAGCGCCGCCGAGCAGACCGATGATCACGCCGGAGAGGATGGCCGTCACCAGCCCGGCGGCGGCGTCGGCCCCCGAAGCCACGCCAAAGGCCAGCGCCAGCGGCAGCGCCACGGCCGCGACGGTGATGCCGGCCAGCACATCTTTTTGGAGCGTCGCCGTGCTATACCCGGCGAACTCGCGCCGCCACATGCTGAGCCAATCCTGTATCATAAAAACCTCCGTGACACTCCTCGATGAATCGGGGAGAGGGATAGGGGTCGGGCGAAGCCCGAAACTTATCAAACATTTGACGACATGTTATACTGAGGGCATGAAATTGACGGCGAAAATCAAACTGCAACCAACGCCAGATCAACACGCCTCCTTGCTCGCTACACTGGAGCGCGCCAATGCCGCCTGCAATCGTATCAGTGACATTGCCTGGCAAGAACGCACCTTCAACCAGTACGGTATCCACAAACTGGTCTACAACGCCATTCGCGCCGAGTTCGACTTGACGGCGCAAGTCGTTGTGCGCTGCATCTCCAAAGTGGCGGACGCCTACAAGGTGGACAAGAAAACCAAACGCGCATTCAAGCCACGCGGCGGCATCGCCTATGATGCGCGTATCCTGCGCTGGTACGTTGACCGGCGAGAGGTGAGCATCTGGGCAGTGGGCGGTCGGCAACGCGTCCCCTTTGTGGCAGGGCAACGCCAGTTGGAATTGTTGCAAGGGCAACGCGGCGAGTCCGATCTTTGCCTGGTGGACGGCGAGTTTTATCTGTTCGCCACCTGCGAAATCGAGTCGCCTGAACCAAGCGATGTTGACGAATTTCTGGGCGTTGACCTCGGCGTGACCAACATCGCCGTGGACAGCACAGGCGAAGTCCACTCCTCCAGAGCCGTGAACAACGTGCGCCATCGCCATCGCAAGTTGCGCGCCAAACTGCAAGCCAAAGGCACGAAGTCTAGCCGTCGCCGTCTGAAAAAACTTTCCGGCAAAGAACGCCGTTTTGCCACCTGGGTCAACCACAACGTCAGCAAACACATTGTCGAAAAGGCTGAATGCACCGGACAGGGGATCGCCGTCGAAGAATTGACTGGCATCCGTGGACGGGTAAAGGCTCGCAAGCCTCAGAGAGCGACATTGCATAGCTGGTCGTTTTCCCAGTTGCGACAGTTTATCGAGTACAAGGCGAAACTGGCAGGTGTGCCGGTGGTCGCGGTTGACCCGCGCAACACCTCGCGCACCTGTCCTGTATGCGGTTGTGTGGATAAAGCCAATCGTCGTACTCAAGACAAATTCCTCTGTGTAGACTGCGGGCACTCTGGCCTTGCGGACTATATCGCGTCGGTGAACATTAGCCGACGGGCAGTTGTAAGCCTGCCAAACATCTCGACTACGCTAGATGTTGCTGCGTAGCGTCAGGGATAAAGCTTCCCGCTTTAGCGGGGAGTTGCTTACGGTCGCTATTTTTCTGTTTGGGGCCGGTAGCATCGGCGCCGGTGGACGGACGATAGCCTCAGACGGGGGAGACCTCACACCCGTTTGTGATTCAAGCAGGGGTGTTGTCTTCCGGCAGTTCCTGCCGGATGCGCGCGCGGATAGCCTCGAGCTCGTCTGAGGTCCAGCCCATGAGGTCACGCAGAAAGATGGCGGGCAGGAGCACCGGCAGACGTTGTTGGAGCGCCTCGCTCTCGGTCAGGTCTCGGTCGTGGCTGACCAACACGTCCACCCGGGCCTGGAGGGCGGCCACGGCCACCGGCACATCTTTGGGGTCGCGCACTAACTGAACATGGGCGGCCGCCTCGACAGGGGTAGGGTCGGGCGCAGCCTCGTAGTTGCTCAGGCGCAGGAATTCTTCAAAGTCGGGCAGGGCATCGGGGGCAATGCGCGCCAGATGACGGCGCGCCTCTTCAATGACATAGGGGGAGAGCACCAACTGAAAATCGCCGGCGACGGCGTGCTGCAAGAGCGCATAGGCCCAGCGCGGCCGGCCTAAGCCTGCGACTAGCACATTGGCGTCAACCAATACGCGCAGACTAGATGCGGGGCCGGCCATAGCGTTCGTCGTAGAGGTCCTGTTGGGTTTGGTCGAGTTGGGCGAGGACTTCCTCTTCGCTCAGGCCGCGGCGTTCCAGCGCCCGGCCGATGCGGCGGGCCGTCGCTTCCAGTTGCTTGCGGCGCGCGGCGCGCAACTCGCGCTCCTGCATGAGGCTTTGATACTCGGCCACCGAGAGCATGACGATCACGGGCAGACCGTCGCGCTCGACGATGATGTGTTCCCGGCCGGAACCGGCGCGGTTGACCACCTCGCGGAAGTTGCGCTGCACCTCGGTCGAACGCAAGGTGACGCGTTGGGGTGTCTCGGGTCTCATGACGGCTCCTTGTACATACCTGCTCGTACCAATATGTATTGGTATGTATTATGCCCGATCGAGCGGGAGGGTCAATTTACGACTCTATGCCCAGGAGGGCTTGCCCCAGATTTGCGGCCAGGCGTCCCACCACGTCTCTTTGTCTGGGGCGGCAGCCATAGACACAAAGTAAACGCAGCCGGCAGGCATCGGCATAGGCAGAGAGCCGCGCCGCCTCCTGGTTCGTAAGCCCATAGCCTTCTACAAAGGCATACGCCAAATATTGGGCACGGGGTAGGCTTGTAACTTTCTCATAGACGCGCAGTTGGCAATGCACCAGCAGGTTTGCGATATCCAATGCTGCCTCACCCGATGCTAACGTGTCAAAGTCCAGGAGGCCGACATCGCTGCCGCCGACCACGAATTGCTTGTCATAGCAATCTCGATGCAGCGGCGCCGGCGGCGCGCCGCCGGCGGTAAGCGCCGCGAAGACCTGGTTTGTCAGGGGTTTCACCTGGGCATGGAGCGTTGGCGCAACCCACGCCAGCCGTTCCAACCATTGCGTCACCACCTCACATTCCGCTAGGGCATCATGTCGTTTCTCACAGGGGAGCGCACTGCGGTGCAGCGCTGCCAAGACTGCGCCTGCGCGCCGCCCATAGGCGCTTAGCTCGGCAAGCGTGCAGTTCGCAGAATCCGCCACTATCTCAAGCAAGTTTCGCCCCGGCAACGCCGTCATGGTTACCACGCCGGTTGCTGCCTCGACGGCGACGACCTCTGGGGTCATAATCCCCACAGGCCGGCACGCATCCCGCACCGCCTGCAAGGTCGCGGCCAGCTTTGCGGCACGGTTGGGACGCACGACTTTAGAATAATGTAGGTCGTTGTCTCCGTTTGTGGAAGCG
>JADLFO010000319.1 GCA_020845455.1 Caldilineaceae bacterium | reverse complement strand
GGCCCTCATAACTGCCCAGGTAGCTCTCCCACGCCATTGCCTCTGCCACGGTTCCTCCTTCCTGCGCCTACCCACAACCTGATCCGCCCTTATTCTACCTCCATCTCTTTATGTCCGGATGTCAATTGTGCTTGACAAAGACCCAACCGTGTGATAGAGTTGGCAGGGTGGCGGGAGCAACATAGCGGTTGCCGTCGCCCGCAGCGCATTATCCGTGCTCATTGAGCGATTAAAGGAGTCGCACCGCATGGCTTACGAGATGATCGTTCGCCGTATCCTCGGAATCGGGGGTTTCCCTGAATTCTTCCAAGGGAGTGGTGCGCCCATTGCCAGGTAACTGGCCGACTCGCAAATGCGAGCCGCAGCGCACCGACCTGGTGCCTGCGGTTTTTTTATTGGGGTCGGCTGCAACGCCAGCCGGTTTGAAGGGTTCCCCAAGACGTAGGCATGAGGTTCCAGGACCATCGCCTACGTCTTTTTTTGTCGGGATCTTATTTGTCGAGGTCTTTTGTATGGCGACCTTATGTCGCATTTCTCTGCGGCTCGCTCCCCCAACACCGCGAGCGGGCCGGTCGGCGCCGGTGTCGGACCTACCCACCATTGATAAGACACTTGTGAGGGAACACCACTTATGTTGAACCAAGCTGTTGCCCGCCTGGATCAACTCACCCCCGATCTTAAACCGGTTGCTCAGAGCGGACGGCTTGCGGGCATCTGGCGGCTCATGCACGGGTTCCGGCTGCCCTACTTGGGCGCGGGGCTGAGCCTGGGCGTCGCCACCGTTGCACGCACATTTTCGTTGCTGCTCATCCAATACTTCGTCGATGCCTATCTCAACCAAGGCGACCGCACCTATGGGCTGTGGATGATCGTCGGCGGCTTTGTCGGGTTGGCGCTGGTGCAGGGCGGCTTCACCTTCCTCAGCGGCACGCTGGCCGCGCATACCGCCGAAGGCATTGCCCAACGGCTGCGCAACTATCTGCTCGACCACATTCAGCGTCTGCCTTTCGCCTATCATGACGAGATGCAGACCGGCGAGTTGATCCAGCGCGTGACCTCCGACGTGGACGCGCTGCGCCGCTTCTTTGCGTCGCAGGCCATCGAAAGTGGACGCATCCTCTTTCTGTTCGTTGTCAACTTCGTCGCGATCTACTGGCTCAATGCCCGCTTAGCCTGGATCTCGGTGATCGTCATCCCCGTCATCCTGGCGCTCTCGGTCTACTTCTTCCGCCTGGTGTCGCGGGCCTATGAGAAGTATCAGGAACAGGAAGCGGTGCTGACCACCACGCTGCAAGAGAACCTGACCGGCGTGCGCGTCGTCAAGGCCTTTGCCCGCCAGAGCTACGAGGAAGGTAAGTTCGAAGAAGCGAACATGAACAAGTATGTGCGCGGCAAGCAGCTTCTGCTCATGCACTCGCTCTACTGGCCCTTCTCCGATGTGCTCTGCGGCATCCAGATGATCGGCGGCTACGCCGTCGGCGCGCTCATGGCGATCGACGGCACGATCACCGTCGGCACCTATCTGGCCTATGCCGGCATGCTGCTCATGGTGATCTGGCCCATGCGCAACCTGGGCCGCCTGGTCGTAGATATGTCGCGCGGGCTGGTGTCGCTTGAACGTGTCGGCGAGATCATCCGCCAGAACCGCGAGGTCATGCAGGAAGAGGGCTTCACCCCGCCGCAGCGCCTATCGGGGGATGTAGTCTTCGAGCATGTCGGCTTCGCCTATCGCGAGCAGCCGGCCATCATCCCGCCGCCCAAGGCCGCCAAGAACGGAGCGGCAAAGGACGAGGCCGGCAAGACAGACAAGGGGGAGCACAGCAAGGATGGGACCGGCGTCAACGGCACAGGTCTCCACCTCATGGACAAACCCAGCGCGCGCGACGGCAAGGAGGCCGTGAACGGCGCGGACGGCCGGAACGGAAGCGATACACGCACCCGCACTGTGGCGCTGCAAGACATCAGCTTCCACGTCAAACCCGGCCAGGTGGTGGCGCTGCTCGGCGCCACCGGCTCCGGCAAGACGACCTTGGTCAACCTGCTGCCGCGCTTCTATGACTACACCGGCGGGCGCATCCTGCTGGACGGAGTTGAACTGAAGAAGTATTCGCGTGCCTTCCTGCGCTCGCAGATCGGCATCGTCGAACAGGAGCCCTTCCTCTTCTCGCGCACGGTGCGTGAGAACATCACCTACAGCGTAGGCAAGGAGGTCTCGCAAGCGCAGGTGGAAGATGCGGCCAAGGCCGCCGCCATCCACGACGTCATCATGACCAAGCTGCCCCACGGCTATGATACGCTGGTGGGCGAGCGGGGCACGACCCTATCGGGCGGTCAAAAACAGCGCGTCGCCATCGCACGCACGCTGCTCAAAGACCCCCGCATTCTGATTATGGACGACTCCACATCGGCAGTGGATACGGAGACCGAGGCGGCGATCCGCCAAGCCCTGGAACGGCTGATGCAAGGGCGCACGACCTTTATCATCGCCCACCGCATCCAGACCATCATGACGGCCGATCTGATCTTGGTGCTCAACAAAGGCCGGATCGTGCAGGCCGGCGACCATACACAACTGCTCGCACAGGACGGCATGTACCAACGCATCTATGCGGCTCAGACCCGCATCGAGGATGAACTGCAAAAGGAGTTGAACCGTGTCCGACCCGATTGAGTTCGAGGAAGAAGAGTTCGACACACAATTCAACGGGCAGACCCTGCGCCGCATCTTGGGGCTGACCAAGCCGCACTGGCCCTATCTGGTCGGCTTTGTGGTGCTCATCGCAGGGGCTGCCTTTCTCGACTCATACTTCACCTATCTGAGCAAGCTGATCATCGACGATGGGATCGTGGCGCGCGACCGCGCCGCGCTCACCCACACCTTGACGATCTACGGCTCCTTGATCGTCGTCCAGGCGTTGACGGTCTTCGGCTTTATCTACTTCACCGGCATCCTGGGCGAGCGCATCCGCTATGACCTGCGCAAGCAGCTCTTTGCGCATCTGCAGCGGCTCTCGCTCTCCTACTACAACCGCACACCGGTGGGCTGGATCATGTCGCGCGTCACGTCCGACACCGACAAGCTGGCCGAGTTGGTCACCTGGGGTATCCTGGATACCTCCTGGGGGTTCTTTAACATCCTGACCGCGATCTACTTCATGGTGATCATCGACTGGCGGCTGGCGCTGATCGTCAGCGTCGTGATCCCCGCCATCGTCGTGGTGGCGATCCAGTTCAAGAAGAAGATCATCGTCGAATATCGCCACGTCCGCAAGATCAACTCCAAGATCACGGGCGGCTATAACGAGACGATCACCGGCGTGCGCGTGATCAAGTCCCTGGGGCGCGAGCGCGAGAACCTCGAAGGCTTCGGCGAACTGACCGGCGACATGTACCGCGCGGGCTATCGCGCGGCCTGGTTCTCGGCGCTCTTCCTGCCCGCCGTCCAGTTGATCAGCGCGCTGGCAGTGGGAGCCGTGATCTGGTACAGCGGCTGGCAGATCACCAGCGTCAACATTGCGGGGACGACCCTGAGCATCGGCGGCATCCAGGCGTTTATCACCTATGTCACCTTTATGCTCTGGCCCATCCAAGAGATGGCGCGCGTCTACGCCGAGATGCAGCAGGCCATCGCCGCCGGTGAACGCATCTTCTCGCTGCTCGAAGCCGAGCCGGAGATCCAAGACCGCGCCGACGCCACCGACCCAGGCACGCTGCGCGGCGATATCGAGTTCGACGACGTGACCTTCTACTACGAGGCCGACAGCCCTGTGCTGACCGACTTCAGCCTAAAGGTCCGACAGGGCGAGACGATCGCGCTGGTCGGGCCGACAGGCGGCGGAAAGTCCACCATTGTCAACCTGATCTGCCGCTTCTTCGAACCCAAGCGTGGGACGATCCGCATTGGCGGCATGGACTACACGCACATGACGCAGCACGCCATCCAGTCGCGCGTCGGCATCGTGCTGCAGACGCCGCACCTCTTCTCCGGCACCGTGCGTGAGAACATCCGCTATGGGCGGCTGGACGCCACCGACGCCGAGGTGCTCGAAGCAGCGCGCATCGTCGGCGCGGACGAGTTCATCACCAACCTGTCCAAAGGCTATGATGAACAGGTGGGCGAGGGCGGAAGCCTGCTCTCGGTGGGCCAGAAACAGTTGATCAGCCTGGCGCGCGCCGTCTTGGCCAACCCGGATATCTTCATCATGGACGAGGCGACCAGTTCGGTGGATACCCTGACCGAAGTCTTGATCCAACAGGGCATGGACGTGCTGATGGAGGGGCGCACCAGCTTCGTGATCGCCCACCGGCTCAGCACGATCCGCAACGCCGACCGCATCTTGGTCATCGATAATGGCGAGATCGCCGAGATGGGCAGCCATGCAGAACTGCTGCGCGCCCAGGGGCACTACTACCGGCTCTACACCCAGCAGTTCCGCCGGGAATTGGAGAAGGAGTACAGCCCCTTCGGCGAGGCGGCCTCGCCCCCAGAGGCTGTCTTCGCAACCGCCTAACCTGGCTTGCGCCCACCGGCAGCCTCGTTTTATACGACAGGCCCTTCCCGCGGGAAGGGCCTGTCGCCTTTTTCCCGCCAAACCTGTAGACAGCAGGCGGGCGGTTGCCCACCAAGTGACCCGATTAGCCCCGTGCGTCAGTTGTCACCGCTGCGAACAAAGCTTATAATGGCGTGAAACAGCGCCCTTCCCATCCGGGCCATCCACTGCTGCGCCGCATCCGGAAGCGGCGCGAAAGCTGCCAACACCGCACCGATTGGGAGATAGTCTATGCTCCGCAACCTGCCCTTTGTCGGGAGCTTCCCGGTTCTGCTGCAATTCGGCGACCGGCCTGACCTGTTCGGCCAAGTAAGCCATGCCGGAATCCCCCTGCGGGGCCATCCCGGCGTCGACTTTGCCCTCCCCGAAGGCACACCGGTGGTTGCGGTTCAGCACGGCGTCGTGCTTGAAATCCGTGCAGAGAGTCAAAACTATGGCCGCTCCGTCCTAGTGGGTCACCGCTGGGGACAATCCTTTTATGCCCACCTCAGCGAAACCCGCGTCCAAGAAGGTCAGCAAGTCGGGGCCAGCCAAATCATCGGGCTGAGCGGCAGCAACGGGCCGGGCGCTGCGCCTCATCTTCACTTCGGGCTGCGCCTTATCCCTTACTTCGTCGGCGACGGCTGGAGCGGTTTTGTCGACCCAATGCCCTATTTGGAACGGCTGACCGAAGCCAAAGGCGCGATCATCGGCCCCTACATCATGGGCGACCCGCAGCCCCATCTGGAGATGTTGGAGCGCTGGCAGCCCCGCATCATCACGATCTACGACCCCGACCCCGACCAGGTGACCGCGCTGCGCCAGGTCACGCCGCACAGCATCGTCGTGGGCCGGATGCCTGTCTCCCCGCGCGAGCTGGACGAGCGCATTCGCGCCGACCCCATCGAGGCCGCCAACTGGGCCAACGAAGCCGTGCGCGCCCGGCTCGTGCATGGGGTGAACTACTGGCAAGTCGCCAACGAAATCCTACAAGACGAAGAAGACTTGCCCCTTCTCGGCAAATTCGAACTGGCGCGCATGCGTCTCGCCGAGCGCAACGGCTATCGCTGCGCCATCCTGGGCTTTGGCGTGAGCAACCCCGACCTGCCCGAAGGCGACCGGATGGCGGCCTGGCGGCGCGTCTACCCGGCGCTGGAACGGGCGGAAAAGCGCGGCCATATCGCCGCCGTCCATCAATACGGCATGCCCGACCTCTGGGGCCCCAACAACGCCTATGATTGGTATCTGCTTCGCCTGGAGCACCAAGTGCTCCCCCAACTGCCCTTCCGGCAGCTCAAATTCGCCGTCACCGAATTCGGCATCGACGGCTTGATCCGCGGCGACCAGCCCGCCGGCTGGCAGACCTTTACCACCCCCGAAGGATATGTCGAGCAATTATTGAAATGCGGGCGCTATTTAGAGCGCTTTTCCGGCCAAATTTTGGGCTATTCGGTCTTTACCCTGGGGCATACGACCCCTTGGGCAACCTATGACATCGCGGGCAAGGCTGCAACTTACCTTGCCGACCTATCTGACAAAGGCACATGGCTACAGGTGGACACACAAGTATTTGACATCGCACCCCGTGAGACAGATTCCGAAACCGACCCCGGCCCGGAGATCGGACAGGGAGCGCAGCTAGAACCACCGTCGGCTACCCCCCCTGCGCTTGACGAGCCGTGGCCCAGCGCCCAAGTCGAGGCCCAGGTCGAGGCAGAGGCAGCGCCGCCCGCTATACCTCAAGATACACCCCAGGACGCGCCGAGAGCGGAGAAAGGCGCAGCAGCGCCCCCCGGCGAGACATCCGCGCCCCAAGCCGTCCTCGCCACACCAGAGGCGGAGACCGGCGCGCCGCACGCCACCGCGGCCGTGGACGAACCGTCCCCGCCCGAACCTGACGGCGGGGCGACAGAGCCGCACGCGCCGTCCGCCGAAGCCGTAGCGGAGACACCGGAAGAGGAGGCGCTAGAAGAGGCAGCAGAGGTCGCAGAGACGGCCGAAGTCGCAGAGACGGCCGATGCCCCGCTCGTCACGCAGCGCATCGCGCCCGCCTTCCAGCAGTACAACATGGCGATCAAATCCATTGTCGAACGGCCCGACCAGCCGCCCATGGGCGACGTGGTCTATCTGGTCAAAGATGTCTTTATGACCTATCACGGCTCCTGGGAACCCGACGATGCGGCCAACTCGGTAGCGCCCTGGGCGCGCGAAGCCTATCTACGCCCCGAATTTCTGGAAGCAGGCGCAGACCACCATCTCTTCGCCGCTATCATCGGGCTGGATGGAGCGTTTGTCAGAGGCCATGAGGTCAGCTTCTGGTCCGACGGCTTCGAACGGCTGGGCGACCCCAACTACACCTCCTACAACCGCGAGCGCACCAAAGAGGGTTCGGGGTGGGCCAACATGTTTATGGCCGGGGGCAGCTCGTTTGTGCCCGAAAGCGGCGAGAGCGGCCCTTGGTGCTGGGCGCCTGCCGGCGCAGCGGAGGTCGTCTGCGGCGGCGGCCTGCCGCTCAACCACCCTGTCTCGACCTTTGTCGTGTGGCAGGCAGTCCCGCGCGCCGACTGGGAAGCCGCACGCGAACAGGAGCCGGCCACCGGCAAGCCTGTCCAGCCGGGCCGTCCCCCGGCCCCTGCACCAGGCGGGCCAAGTGTCGAGACGCGCGTCAGCGAATGGGTATCGCTCTACAACGTCAGCATCAAACCGCTGGCGGAGCGGCCCGACCGCGCCGCCGGTGATGTGATCTACCTGGTCAAAGATATCTTCACCACACGCAACGGCTCATGGGAACCGACCACGCTGCCTGGCTCTGTGCCGCAGTGGGCGCGCGACGACTATCTCAAGGCGCACAATGCGCCCGACGCCTTCGAAGAAGCCGGCGGCGACCACCATCTCTTCGCCGCCGTGATCGGGCTAGACGGCAAGCTGGTGCGCCAGCAGGAGATCGTTTTCTGGTCCGATGGTTTTGACAAGCTCGGCGATCAAGCCTACAACGGCTATGTGCGCCGCTATACGCGCCAACGCTCCGGCTGGGCCAACATCATCACAGGGCCAGGCAGCAGCTATGTTCCCGCGCGCGGCGAGAGCGGCCCCTGGTGCTGGGCGCCTGCCGGCGCAGCGGAGGTCGTCTGCGGCGGCGGCCTGCCCGCCAACCATCACATCTCGTTCTTCGTGGTCTGGCAAGCCGTACCCAACCCCGACGGTCAAGAGGAAGCCGGCGGCGACCGCGACCAGTCGATCTATGTCCCGGTCGTCTCCAAACCGGCGGCGCTGGCCAGAATTGCCGACGGCGCGAACGCCATTGACCTCAGCCCCACCGGGCTGCTGGCGCTGCGCCAGGCGCTGTGGACGCGCATCGGCATCGAATACCGCTCCGACTCGCCGCTGGCCGGCTATGCGCGGCGCATCGGCTTGGGCATGCCCATCACCCAGGAATTTGAGGTCTCCGGGCTGCGTGCCCAGGGCTTCCAGGGGGGCATCGTCTACGCGCTGGCGGGTGATCCAAGCCGCGTCGGCCATATTAGCTGGTAGCGGCTGGGCCGCGCCTAGACGCCTGCGGCTGCCAGCGCCTGTTCCACCAGCGGGTAGACCCTATCCACCTGTTGCAGCGGCTGCAGCGGGTCCATCAGGTCATGCGCCAACTGATCTTCGGCGGCAAAACGGCGCACCTCGACCTTGGCCCCGTGCCGCTTCCAGCGTGCGGCCAGCGCCAACGCCGCGCCATTGTCCAGCAACTCATCGCTCGGATTCACCACCACGCAGATCGAACCCGCCGCAGGCGCGCTGTGCCGCGCCGCCTCTTCCACGGCCAGCCCCAAGCGCAGCAAATGGCCGACCCCCCGCCGCGAAAAGCCCAGATAGGCATGGCTCGGCCCCACCGCCTTTTTCTTCAGCGCCGGGTCCCACCATACAAACCGATCCGGCAGCCGGGGCAGCAGCGCCGCATAGAGCCGGCGATTAGGTACGGGCTGCAGATCAAACGCCGGCGAGACCAGCACCGCACGCTGCACTTCGGGCCGGTGCTGCGCCGCCCAAGCCGCCAACACGCCGCCAAACGAAAAGCCCAACACGACCAATTCCGGCGCCAGCCCGGCTGCAATATCCACCGTGGCCTGCACAAAATCTATCACCCGCTGCGCCGTCAGCCGGTGTAGATCGCGCGGCACACGGTTGACCGCGCCGTGCAGCGGCAGCCGCGGCATCAAGACCGTATCGCCGGCGGCATGTAGCCGCGCCGCCAACTGATGGTACTGGTGCGGGCAGTTGGTATAGCCATGATAGAGCATCACCACGCGGCGGGCCGGCGCAGCCTGTGCCAGCAGGCGCGTCCGGCATAGGGGGTTGATCTCCGGCCCGTCCTGGGCCTGCAACGCCTGCAGCCGAACCAGCGCCTCAGCCGGACTCGCTGCCGGGTGGGGCAGCGGGGCCGTCACTCGGGGCAGACGCCACAGCAGCCCATAGGCGGCTGCACCCACCATCCCGGCGCTCACGCCGGCCCAGAACTTGCGCATTTGCTCACCTCGAACTGAATTCACCGCCAAGGACGCAAAAAGAGACAAACCAGAAAACGTAGGGCTAACTCATCGCATACCCGCACGATCAAAAACGCCCGCGGGCCGCGGGCGTTCCAGTCTCTAGCTCGGATAAGGCGGCATACCGGCCACACATCCCTATTGAAGATGGCCCAAAAAATCACGCCCCACAACAATCCGCACGTCGATCGGGGCCGACACATTCAGCCCATGCAGGCTGGAGCGGTTCGGCTCCAGTTCCAAATCCGTGCCCACCCGCTTCACCAGTTCGTCAGGCACGCCGTAGTTGATGATGATCGTGCGCTCATAGTCGCTGCGGTCGGCATCGCCGATCGAGACCACCTGATAGCCCTGGCTCTGCAGCAGGTCACGCGTGCGCGCCGCCACCCCAGGCTCGCCCGTGCCGTTGAGCACCTCGATCCGCACCCAGGTCGGGTCCGCCAACGCCACCGCGCTGCCCTCGGTCTCTGTAGCAAAGAAATTCGCCAGCGCGCTGCGCACCAAGCTGCGGTCGGGCAGCAGGATCCAAGCGCCGTTGTCGGCATAGGTCTCGACGCCAAAACGATTGTCCAACACCAACTGGCGCACCTCGCGCAGCGAATGGGTGCGCAGATAGTTGGCAAACTCTAGCTGCAGCGCCATCGGGATATCGGTCTCAATACTGCTGCGCATGGTATAGAGCAGGCGCGGCAGTTTAGGCAGCAGCGTCGGCAGCATATCGGCGCGCAACACCTTGTCAAGCACTGCCCGGATCACTGCCTGCTGGCGCTCAGCCCGGCCATAGTCGTCGTCCACGTTGCGCGTGCGCACATATTTGAGCGCCGTCTCGCCGTCGAGGTGCTGAATCCCCGCCTCCAGATAAAAGGTCGTGGTCAGATAGTCGTCGGTGGGATAGGCGTCGTCGTAGATCGCAAAGGGAACGGCTACATCCACGCCGCCGATCAGGTCGATCAACTCGACAAAGCCCTGGAAGTTGATCCGGGCATAATATTGCACAGGCTGCCCGACAAAGCTGCTGACCGTATCTTTGGTCAACTGCGGCCCGCCCCCAGCATAGGCATATTCCTCGCCGATGCCGTAGACCGTGTTGATCTTGGCGTCATAGCCCATTTCGGGAACCGGAACCCACAGGTCGCGCGGCAGCGAGAGCAGCCCCACCGACTGGCGCTGCGGGTCAAAGGTCGCCAAGATAATCGTGTCGGTGCGCGGCGCATCGGCCTCGCCGGGGCGGAGGTCGGTTCCCAGCAGCAGCACGTTGATGGCGGGGACGGCCTGCTCAGCCTGATCGCCGTCTGCCGCAGCCCCCTCTTGCGCCGCGTTAGCTCCATCACCGGCCCCGGCCTCGTCCGCGCCGCCGTTGCCCGGCAACAGTACCTCCCAGTTCGCCAGATCGGCAAACGACGAACTGTTCAAAATGCGCACGCGGGCCAGGTCATAGACCCAGGAGCTGACCACCAAGGCGAGGATCAAGGTCACCAAAGAATAGACGATCGCAGCCGCCACCCCACGACGACCGCGAGGAACCAGACGAAAGCCGGATCGATTGCGTTGTGAGTCCGTCCGGGACGGCTCTTGCTCATGCCGACGCCATGCCATAGTGGCTCTAAGTATAGCACAGGCGTTGTCAACCCAGGCAAGTTCATCAGCCTACGGAAGTCGGACGAATACCAGGGTCGCCACCGCTCGTGATACGGCCTATCGCGGCCCCCGGGCTACTGCCACACCGGGTGCGTGAAGAGCGCCGACTGGGTCAGCAGATACATCGTGCCCGCCACCTCGTCGACATAGACGCTCGACAACCCGCGCAACAGTTCCCCTTCCGGCGCACGCAGTTGGCTGAGATACGCGCCGGTCTTGTCATAGACCAAAATGCGGTCTTCACCCGTATCCACCAGATAGATCAGGTTCAACTCCTGGCGAAAGACATAAAGGTCGGTCGGCTCTTCGGCCAGGCCGATGCTGTTTTCGGGCGAAAAGGGAACCTGCTCTCCGCTGCGATAGCGCAGGATCATGCCGTTGCTAAACAGAAACCACACGTCGCCGTCGATCTCCAACGCAATGGCCCCCGCCAAGTTGACTTGGGTCTGCTCGGAAAACCAGGCATCGCCGGGCGTATTCAGCGCCCCCAGGCTGTAGCGGTAAAGCTCGCCCGCGCCCTCGTCGGCAATGTACAGCCGGTTTTGATAGGTTTCGATCTGGCTGATGCTGCCCCAATCCGCCTGCCCGCCCAAGACCATGCGCGTCGCGCCTTCGACCCGCGGGTCATAGCGAAACACATTGTTATTGCGGTCCACAATCAAGAGCGTCGGGCGGTCTTCATAGCCAGGCACCTGGGGCAGCCATGCCATATCGGCTAATGGCCCCACCGTCACGCCGTCGACAACCGAATCCTGCTGGATCACCACCATCCCGGCCTGATCACTGACTCGCTCCGTCGCCGGGTCAAACCGGTATTGAAAGATCGCCTGGCGCGCCGCATCCAGCACAAAGATATCCTCGTCCACCACCAGCACGCGGCGCGGCTGCGCTTCGGGCGGGAAGGTGATCAGCGGCTCGGTCAGCCCATAGAGCGGCACAATCTGCTGCACTTCCTGCAGTTCAGACTCAATCGTGGCGCGCAGCCGGTCGCGCTCGGGGTTCGAGCCGTCCAGCAGCACCGCCTGGTCCAGAAAGTCGAGCGCCTCGATCAGTTGCTGGCGGGCGCTGGTCTTATCGCCCAAATCCAAGGCAGCCTGCGCCCCTACCAGTTGAGCCTGGGCTGCGCTGGTCAACTGGGCCGCTTCGGCTCCCTGATCGATTCCTTTGAAAAAATGAAGCGCTGCGACAATCACAGGGACCATCAAAACGATCACCAGGGCCAGCAATAAAAACAAACGCGCCCGAGCGCCTCTGGCCGGCGGCGGAGCCACAAACGGCGGCAGCTCCAGCACAGGCGTGGGCAGCACGGGCGGTTCTTGCTCCACAGCCGCATCCAGCGCAGCATGTACAGAAGCATCCCTCGTCCGGTATGAAACGCCGGGTGGCGGTTCACGCACCGGCGGCATCGCCTCTGCATCCTGGCGCGCCGCTTCTCCGGCCCGCTTCTCTGCCCGCCCGATGGTTTCAACCGATTCAATCAATCGGCCCTGCTCATCACGCGCCTCATGTGGAGAAACCGGCGCAAACGCCGCCGTGCGCGGTAGCGGGGCCGGCTCAGGCAGCATGCGGTTGAATAACTCCTTGGCCTGGCGCAAACCCTGCGCCGCGGCCGCGCCCAATTGCCCCGGCCAGACCGGACCGCGCCGTGCCTCCGCGGGGGCTTCGCTCACCGGCGCAGGCGGCGGGAAAATCGGCTCACCCGGCGCGACATCCACCTCTATTTCAGCCTGAGACGCAGCCATAGGCGGCGCCGGCTCTGTGGGCGCGAAGGCAGCGGGCGGCGCCACAGGCGACGAACTGGCGGCCAGCGGCGTCGACGCAGGTAGCCGAGCCGGCGGTGTGGCGCTCAGCGCGGTGGGCAACCCCCCAAAGCGGGGGCGGCGCGGGCGCGGCGGCGGTGACCCCGACCCCGGAGGCGGCGCACCCGGCCGCGGCGGCTCCGAGTTTGCGCCCAACACGATCAACAGCCCCGGCAGAGGTACACGTCCCCCAACATCAAACAACTCGTCGGCGGCGTCGGTGCAGTTCTCCGCCGTCGTAAAGGCCACAATCCCGGCCAGCGTACGCACCGGCACATGGTTGAACCAACTGCCGCCCCCCACAAAAAAGACATCGTCAGGCTGCACATCTTGCCGATAGATCTCGACCGGCCCATCGGCAAGACTGTAGCCCCCCACGTTAAGGCTCATTTCCGATGGGAACATGTGAACCTTATCGCTGACGCGCACCATGGCAAAGGCCGCCCCGCTGGCGACGACCAACAGCTTGCCGTTGAGCAGCGCCGCACACAACAACCCGGCCTTGAGAGGATAATATTGGGTGTGGGCGTTGACCTCACGCAACGACTGCTGCGCCTGTTGCAGCGCCGCAATCAAGACTTGCGACTGGCTGCCCCTGGCGCTGTAGTAGGCGCGCTGCATGTCGCTGAGCAGCCGGTCGGCGACCGCAGCGCGGTCGGGATGTTCCCCGCTCAAGTCCACCACAGCATATAGATTCCCGCGTTGATACTGGCGCGTGCCCGGCGGCGGCTCGACCACACGCACTCCTGTGGGCTGTTCGGCCCGCGGCCCCGTGATATAGCCTATGTAGGTCATAAGAGAAGATGAGTACCAAGCGTCATCATATCGAGAATTCATTATGTCAGAAAGTTTAGCGCGGAGGCGGGGTCTTGTCAACGCAGCATTGCTCAGGGCCGCATCCCCGCCATCCCTCAGGCGAACACGCCGCCGCAGACGGTGGCCCTATCCGCTTCCGCCACTATCACAGGGGCAGTCGCACCCACAGTTGCAGCCGTCACCGCAACGATCACAGCCGCAACGATCACAGCCGCAACGATCACAGCCGCAACGATCACAGCCGCTATGATCACAACAATCGCTGCAGCAGGGCACGCTCTGGCAACAGCCATCGCCGATCGTATAACAGTCGCCGCACGCCGCGCATGTCGGGTCGCACGGGCCTGGCGCAGCGCCCTGTCTGCGCTGCCGAGACGGCTGGCGCGCATGGCTGAATGCCCCCTGCTGCCCCTCCTGCGCGCCGCGCAACTGCGCCAATCGCCGCCGCGGCCCCGCGATCAACACATCGGTCAGCAGCGCGCCATGGCGCACCGGCGACGTAGTTGCCAGGGCCGCGGATGCGGCGTCAAACGCCGGGGGCAGCACCTCCTCCACGGCCTCTGGCCTGGGCAGTGG
The DNA here is from genome assembly GCA_020845455.1 of Caldilineaceae bacterium. Taxonomy (GTDB): domain Bacteria; phylum Chloroflexota; class Anaerolineae; order Caldilineales; family Caldilineaceae; genus QEUY01. The sequence goes on along the minus strand of JADLFO010000319.1, from coordinate 29,543 downwards.
GTTAAAGCGCCCGCGCGCCCGGTCGGCAACCCAGTCCTCACACGCATCCAACCACTAGATGACCCGGCCCAGCGCCGCGCCTAGCCGAGCATAGTGCGGCTCGGCCTGCTCGTTGCCGGCCAGCCGCGCCTGATGGGCTACGGCCGCGCCGGTGATCGCCGCCGTCGGGTCGGCGGCCTGCTGCCAGCCGCTGCGCCAATCGCTCACACAGAATGGATAGTTTCCTGCCGACGCACGCAGACGTACGCCGCAGAATCAGACATTACGGCCAGGGGCTTGGCCCTGTCCGGATGGCGATCCGCTACAGTTGCGTGATCATAGTTGCATTATAATCGGAGAGTGGAAGAATCTCATTCCGGCATGCCGTCTGCACGGCTTGGCTCCGCATGCTTGATTGCGCCGCTTGATCGGCCGGCCGCGCTGGGCTGCACCAACAGACATGAGCCGTTTTTTCAAAACCTTTTCGGAACTTTATAATGGCACGATAGGCACAGCAATCATCAGAGCCATATCGCCCCGGCGATAGCACACAACAGCACTGAGCCGCAAGGTGCAGGGGGCCTCTGCTTGCCAACGAATTCTCTCCGGCCCACACGCCGGGCCGGCCTACGGCTAGATATCTGGTAAATACAAGGAACCAACTGGCATGCCGACCACGCATTGTATTGAATGTGAAGAAGCCATTGAACTGGAAGGGCGCGCCCGCATCGGCCAAAAGGTCAGTTGCACGCACTGCGGCGCTGTCCTAGAGGTCGTCGCCACCGACCCCATCGAGTTGGACTGGGCCGACGACGATGACTGGGACGACGAGATGGAAGAAGTCGATGACCTCGACGGCGACCTAGAAGGCGAGGATCTGCGCGGCGAGCTTCTGATTGAGGACGAACTGGACATAGAGATCGAGGAAGATCTGGAAGAAGACGATCTGGAAGGTGAAGAGTTGGAAGACGACGAGTTTGAGGACGAACTCGACGAAGAGGATGACCTCGAACTCGACGACGAACTTGACGACGAACTTGATGACGAACTTGACTATGATGACGACTTCGGCGACGAGGATGACGGCGAACGGCGCTGGCGATAGGCGGCATCCGCCGTGAGCCGGCCCAGCAACCGCTACCCGATCCCCGCGGCAACGTGGCGCGTCGAAGAAGAGATCAAACGCAGCCGCTTTATCACCACCGTCGGCGCTGCGCCCAGCGTGGAAGCGGCCCGCGCCCTGATTGCCGAAGTCGGCGCCGAATTTGCCGATGCCGGCCACAACTGCTGGGCCTATGTGGTCGGGCCGCCCGGCAGCACGGGACAGATCGGCATGAGCGACGCCGGCGAGCCGCACGGCACGGCGGGCCGGCCCATGCTGACGGTTTTGCTGCACAGCGGCATCGGTGATATTTGCGCGGTCGTCACGCGCTATTTCGGCGGCACACTCTTGGGCAAGGGTGGGTTGGTCAAAGCCTACAGCGGCGGCGTGCAGCTTGCCCTCGCCGGTCTGCCCACGCTGGAACGCGTCCCCAAAACCGATGTGACGCTGCTCGTGGATTACTCCGCCGTGACGCTCCTCAAACGTCTGCTGCCCGACTATGAGGCCGAACTGCTTGGCGAAGAATACGCCGCCGACGTGACCTATCGGCTCCGGCTGCCCAGCGAGCAACTGCCCGGCTTCGACGCGGCCATCGGCGAACTCACCAACGGCCAGGCCCTGCTTGAAGTGACCGGCCAAGAAACATAGACCTATTCCCCGTGGGCTTCCTGCCAGGCCCGCTCTGCCACGCGGCGGCAGATGGCATAGTTGAAGCCACGCCGCGCCAGAAAGCCGATCAGCTTCCTGTCAAACTCCTCGCGCGGCAGACCGGCCCAGCGCGCCGCCATAGGCGCGGCCGCCGCCCAGGCCGCCGCATCCTCATCCTGCTCCTCCAGCGCCTCGTCGATCGTCGGGCTATCCAGCCCCTTCTGACGCAGTTCATAACGCAGCGCGCGCGTCCCCCGCGGGCGGAAACGGGTGCGGTTATCCACCCAATAGCGCGCAAAGGCCGCGTCGTCTACATAGCCCCGCGCCCGCAAGCGTGCCAGCGCCGCCGCCGTCACCTCCTCGACATAGCCCTTGCCGGCCAAATAGGTCGCCATCTCCTGTTCGCTGCGCGGGCGAATGCCCAGATAGCGCAAGCCGCGTTGATAGGCCAAGTCGACTTCACCCTCGTATTTGAACGCGGCGATCTGCTCGGCGCTGAGCCGTTGCCCTTTACGCAGCCCCAAGGCGGCGTCCAGCCCCACGGCAAACGCATATTCACCGTCGAGAAAGACGTTGACCCGCTCCTTGTTATGCTGTTGGATCACCAGCCCGGTGATCACGTTCCCCGCGCCGGCGTTGCCGGCAGTGACATCGGCCATATTCGTACACCCTCCACCCACGATCACATACAGCGCATGATCATGCAACGAGACCCCGTCGCGGTTGACAAACAAACCCAACGGGCGTATACCATTCAACGATCATATACTTACTGCGCCACCCAGTTGCCCCTGGTTCGACCCGGCCCAACTAGAAGGAACACCATCCCCGCCATGCACCGCCTCTCCCTCGTTCAGCTTTGGCAGCGTGAATTCACCAACTATAATCTAGACAAATTCCGCCAAGACCTGCTCGCCGGCTTAACCGTCGGCGCCGTCGCGCTGCCGCTGGCGCTTGCCTTCGGCGTAGCCTCCGGCTCCACAGCCGCCGCCGGTCTTGTCACTGCCATCCTCAGCGGTATCCTGATCGGCGCGCTCTCGGGCGCGCCCTATCAGATCTCCGGCCCTACCGGCGCGATGAGTGCCATCCTCATTTTGATCAGCGCGCGCTACGGGATGGAAGGCATGTGGCTCACCGGCGTCATGGCCGGCGCCATCATCCTCGCCATTGGCCTGCTGCGGCTGGGGCGTTTCATCGCCTTTATCCCCGCCCCCGTCATCAGCGGCTTCACCTCCGGCATCGCCGTGATCATCTTCGTGGGCCAGATCGATAACTTCCTGGGCGTCACGACCCCGGGCGTCGAGTCGGCGGCGCTCAAACTGCTGGGCTACTTTCGCGGCGGCTGGACCCCAAACTGGCAGACCACGCTCATCGGCAGCATCGTCATCGGAATGATGGTCTTTTGGCCCGCCCGCTGGAGCAAGCTCATCCCTGGCTCGCTGGCCGGCATCGTCGTCGCCAGCCTGGTCGCTTTCGCCGCCGGCTGGCAAATCCCCATCATTGGCGACATCCCGCGCACCATCCTGCTCGACCAGCGCCTGGGGTTCGCCGACATCCCGTGGGGCGATCTGGAACATCTGCTGGCCCCCGCGTTGACCATTGCCGCCCTGGGCGCGGTCGAGTCGTTGCTCTGCGGCGCAGTCGCCAGCAAGATGACCGGTATCCGGCTTCAGGCCAATCAGGAATTGGTCGCCCAAGGGGTGGGCAACATCCTCATCCCCTTTTTTGGCGGCGTGCCTGCCACCGCTGCCATCGCGCGCAGCTCAGTCGGCATCCGCTCCGGCGGCCAAACCCGGCTCGTCTCGATCCTCCACGCCTTGGCGCTCTTGGCCTCGGCGCTGCTCTTTGCGCCCGTCATCGCCCGCATCCCGCTGACGGCGCTGGCCGGCGTGCTCATGGTCACCGCCTATCGCATGAACGAATGGCTGGCCATCCGCTTTCTCTTTGGCAACCGCTTTAAGACCGGCATGGTCACCTTCACCGTGACGCTGCTCGCCACCATCACGCTCGATCTGACCCAAGCCATCTTGATCGGCGCAGCGCTCTCGGCGGTCGTCTTTATCAACCAGATCGCCAATCTCAACGTGGATGTGCGCCAAGTCGACGCCGACAAGCTGCGCAGCCAAGGCATGCCCATCGTCACCAACTGCGGCGCGATCCGCGTCGCCTATCTGACCGGCCCACTCTTCTTCGCCGCCACCAACACCTTCAACGAGGCCTTTGCCCACGAAGAAGATGTGCAAGTGCTCATCCTCTCCATGCGCGCCGTCCCCATGATCGATGTCACCGGCCTCGAAACCCTCTCATCGCTACACGAACAACTGACTCACAAGGGCAAGGCGCTCATGCTCACCGGTGTCCAGCCTAGCGTCCTGCGAATGCTGGAGCGCAGCCAACTGATCGACACCCTGGGCCGCGACAACTTCTTCTGGAGCTCCGACCAAGCCATCCTGGTGGCAGAACAACGCTACCTGATGGCCGACCACGCCGTCCATGCCGAAGCCATCACCGTGCCGCTGACGGATGTCCCCCCGGCAGACATCTCCGCATCCGACGCACCGGCAAGCAACACAGGCGAGGAACCGGCGCCTGCCTAGCCGCATCGGATGGCCGCACTGCGGTTGATTGGGTTGATTGTATCGACGACGCCCGCAGGTTAGGGGTTGACCTTGCCGCCGGGAAGATGGTCTTCAATGTGGTGGCGCACGGCGTAGACCGCGGCCTCGGCGCGCGAAGTGACATTGAGCTTGCTGAGGATTGAACTGACATAGTTGCGCACGGTCTTCTCACTCAAAAAGACCCGCCGCGCAATCTCCTTATTGGTCAGTCCGTCGGTCATCAACCCCAGGATGATCAGCTCCTGGTCGGTCAACGTCGCAAAATACTCGTCTTCAGCCTGGCGCGCATTCGAGCGCACCTGCTGAAAGACCCGCTGCGTCACCGCCGGGTCAAGCAGCGATTCGCCGCGACCCACGGTCATCAACGCCCGCACCAGGTCATCACTGCCGATCTGCTTCAACACATAGCCGGACGCACCCGCCGCAATCGCGTCAAATAACACATCATCTTCAGCATACGAAGTCAGCACGATCACCTTGGTCTGCGGCCGCGCCTCCAAGATCTCCTGGGTCGCCTCAACGCCGCTCTTGCCGGGCAGACGAATATCCATGACCACCACGTCCGGCTGATAATAAAGCGTCTTCTCCAGGGCCTCCTGCGCGTCCCCCGCCTCTCCCACCACCTCAAATTGGGGATAGCGCGCCAGCAGCGATTTTAACCCCAGACGCACGATCTCATGATCGTCGACCAACAAAATCCTCAGATTCATCGCCCCATCGTTGACCATCCCTAGCGCCGGAAGCTATAATATCCCCAATTGTACCACATGCCCGGCTTTTGTGCGGATCATCGACCCTATGAATACAGACCTATGAATACGAGGCTATTGGGCGTATTGGGCGTTTTGCTGGCCCTGATCTGTTGGGCAGGGCTGATTGTCCTGCGCTTTCTGATCTTCGATCAGCCCTTCTCCCCCCGTCTCATCGCCGTGGAAATGGGGCTTGTCATCTTGGGCAGCGCCATCTTTTGGCGCTGGATTATCTCCGTCCTCGAGCGCCAGGCCGGCGAAGTGCGCCAGCGCACCAACCATCTCGAGGCGCTGCACAGCGCCAGCATCGCCCTGACCACCGAGCATGACCTCACCACAGTGCTGCAAAAGGTAGTCGACCTCAGCCGCGCCCTGCTCAACGCCAAGTACGGCGCGCTGGGCATCCTCGACGAAGACGGCAGCACCATCGCCCAACTGATCACCTCCGGTCTCTCGCCTGCCTCGCGCGCCCGCATGGATCACTTCCCGCGCACCCACGGGCTGTTGGGCGTGCCGATCATCGAGCATCGCCCGATCCGCGTCGACAGCGTTACCAACGACCCGCGCGCCCGCGGCTTTCCGGTCAACCATCCCACCATGAACTCCTTCTTGGGGGTCCCCCTCATCTCCAAGGGGCGCGTCTTTGGCAACCTCTATCTGGCGGACAAACTGCCCGACCTGACAAGCGGGCGGCGCGGCCAAGCACTTGCCTTTAGCCAGGAAGACGAGGAGATCCTGGAGATGTTCGCCAACCAGGCGGCCATCGCCATCGAAAACGCTCAACTCTACCGGCAAAACCAACAGATCGCCATTTTGCAGGAACGCGAACGATTCGGCATGGACCTTCACGATGGCGTGATCCAATCGATCTATGCCATCGGCCTCATGCTCGACAACAGCCGCCACCAACTGGTGACCGCACCCGAAGCCGCCCAAGAGGGTATCGGCGGCGCCATCGCCGGGCTAAACCAGGTCATCAAGGACATTCGCACCTACATCCACGATCTGCGCTCCAGCCAACTCAACGGCCACAACCTGCAGCAGGGCCTGGAGGAACTGGCGCGTGACCTGCAGACCTATTCGGTCTTGACTATCGACGTCGACGTCGACCCGACCACGCTCAAACGGCTCTCCGGCAAACAGACCAGCGACTTACTCCAGATCGCGCGTGAAGCCCTGAGCAATGTCCGCAAACATGCCAACGCCACCCAGGTCGCCATCCGCGTTCGGCCCGATCACGGCATGGTGACGCTGGTGGTCGAAGACAACGGTAGAGGCTTTGACACAGCCGCCAACGGCAAGCCGGGCAGCCATGGGCTGCACAACATGGCCGAGCGCGCCCATCAACTCAACGGCGTGCTCGACGTCAGCAGCGCGCCCAGCGGCGGCACCCGCATCGCCGTCACCCTGCCCTCCTGACCTCGCCCGCCGCCCCCGACCCGCCTCAGCCTGCCCCATTTGCCCCCTCGCCGGTAGGCAGTTGTCATCTACCCCAGGGACAGTTGTCACTACCGGAAGCGTTCCAGCCGCGCTATACTCTCGGTGATGAACCTGCATGCCGCCAAGCAAATCGGGGAGGAAGGCGTGGAAGGCGTAGCTATCCACACCGAGAATCTCACATGTACCTTCGGAGCGCTCTGCGCGGTCGATCATGTCTCCCTCCAAGCGCCAGCGGGCGCGATCTTCGGACTGCTTGGCCCGACCGGGGCCGGCAAGACCACGACGATCCGCCTTCTCTTGGGTCTCTTGGAGCCTACCGACGGCTGCGCCACGGTGCTGGGCTACGACATTCAAACCCAGGGCGACCGTATCCGCCAGCACACCGGCGCGCTCTTGGCCTATTCAGGACTCTATGACCGGCTGACCGCCCTGGACAATCTCGACTTCTTCGGTCGCATCTGGCATATGAGCGCCGGGGACCGGCGCAGCCGCGCCAAGGAACTGCTCAACAGCCTGGGGCTGTGGGAGCAGCGCGACCAGTTGGTCGGCAGTTGGGATCGCGGGCGGCGGCGCAAGCTCTCGCTGGCACGCGCCGTCTTTCATCACCCGGCGCTCGTCTTCATCGACGAGCCGACCGACCGCCTGAGTCCAGCCGAGGCCGAGGCGATCTGGAGCGACCTGGACAACCTGGCCGCCCGCGAGAGCATGACCGTCTTCCTCGCCACGCGCGACCTCGTCGAAGCGGAAGCGCTCTGCTCTGCCGTTGCCATCATGCGCCAGGGCCGCATCCTCGAGGTCGGCTCCTTGGCGGAACTGCGCGCCCGCACCGCCGCGCCCCAGTTGGAGATCGTGGGCCGCGGCTTTACCGACCAGGTCATTGCCCTCGTCAGCCGCCGCCCCGAAGTGGCTTCCGCCCTGTGCGTCGACAACCGCCTGGTGCTTCAGCTCTCCGGCGACCATGACACGGCTCCCCTCGTCAGCCTGCTGGTGGAGGCCAGCGCCGACATCGAAGAGGTGCATAAACACCAGCCCGCCCTCTATACCGCTTTCACCGCCCTCACGCAAGAGGCGCCAGAGGAGGAATCGCCGTAATGCGCGACACATGGACGATCGTCTGGAAAGAACTCAAAGAACTGGTGGTCGCCCGCGCCGGCCGTCCGCTTTGCAGCGCCGGACATCTCGCCATGTTGGCGCTCTTTGGGATCGCTGCCCCTTGGTGGTGGGGCCGGCAGTGGCTCTCGGACTCACTGGTCTTCTGGGTCTGGGTCCTGCTGCCCCTGCCGTTAGTGATCGGCGCCGCCGCCGAATCGTTTGCCGGCGAACGCGAACGCCACACCCTCGAAACCCTGCTCGCCAGCCCCCTCTCCGACCGCGCCATCCTCACCGGCAAAATCATGGCGGCCGCGCTCTTTGGCTGGCTCAACTCCGTGGCCATCCAAGTGCTCGGCTTGATCACCGTCAACCTAGTCTACGCCGCCGATGGCTTTATCGTCTACGCGCCGGCACTGGGGGTTGGCAGCCTTACCTTGGGGCTGCTCGCCGCGGCGCTCACCGCCTGTATCGGCGTGCTCGTCTCGCTGCGTGTCACCACCGTGCGCCAGGCCCGGCTGACCCTCACCCTGTTCATCGTCGCCCTCGGCTTTATGGTCGCCGCCGCGGGCGCGGTCGGCCTCCATTTCCTGCCCAGCGGCTCCCTCGATCGCTTGGCCGCGGGGCTGTCCGCCCCGTCTGTCACAGCATCGCTCGCCGTGCTGGCGTTCGGTCTGCTCCTGGCCGACGCCGCGCTCTATTTCGCCGTCACCTGCTGCTTCCGCCGCACCCAGTTGTTGGCCGAATAGACACGCCCAGCCGGTCAAGAGGCCTGCGCCCGGTCAACCTAGGCCGGATGTTGACATCCCCGCGCGAAAACGGAATAATAGACCCAGCAGCGTACCGGCCCTTTTATCCAACGCGATCTCCATGCCCGCCGGCGACGCGGAGACGCACGTCCCACCCCCTAGAGAGCGATCCAGCCTCATGAATGTACTGGTCACGGGCGGCAGCGGGCGCATTGGGCGCTTTGTGGTGGCCGAACTCGCCGCGACAGGCCATGCAGTTGTCAACGCCGACCTGTCACCCGCCTCCCACGCGCCCGGTCGCTTTCTGCGCGTGGACCTAACCGAGCCGGGCGATGTCTACCAAGCGATCGCCTTTGCCCAGGCTGAGGCCGTGATCCATCTGGGCGCGTGGGCCAACGCCGGCATCGTGCCCGACGCCCGCACCTATGGCGACAACGTGCGCGGCACATTCAATGTGTTTCAGGCCTGCGCCGAGATGGGCGTCCGCCGCATCGTCTCGGCCTCCAGCGCCCAGGTCTATGGCTTTGCCAAGGCCGCGCCGCTCTATGCGCCGGTGGACGAAGACCACCCCGTCCGCCCGGTCAACAGCTATGCTCTCGCCAAAGTCGCGGGCGAGCAGGCCGCCGCCTACTTCGCCGCCAACTTCGGCCTGACGATCCTCTCCTTCCGTTTTATGGGCGTGCGCGCCCCACAGGAGATCGCAGCCGAGATCGACGCCATGGCCGCCGACCCTGCGAGCGGAAGCTGGCTGCTGTGGACACGCACCGACGCCCGCGACGCCGCCATCGCCTGCCGCCAGGCCGTCGAGACCGCCGCGCCGCCCTCCGGCCCCTATAACATCACCGGGGCCGAAGTTGTGCTCGACCGGCCCAGCGCCGAACTCGTCGCCGCCTATTTCGGCGCGGCTATGGAAGTACGCGCTGGGCTTTCGGAGCACGCCTCTCCCTTGAGCTGCGCCCGCGCCGAAGCCGCCTTTGGCTACCGGCCCCGCTATGTCTGGAACCAACGTCAACAACACCCCCTCCCGGCGAACGCCTAGCGCCTGCCGTATCTACCTTGCCGTATCTACCTTGAGGAACCCATAGAGAGGAATGAGTCTCCCATGAAGATCGCCGACGTCACCATCCAGAGTTTTCGCTACGTCTCCAAAACCGTGCGTGACTCTGAAGGTCACGGCCACCCCGGCCCGGAACATGAAGCGACCCAGTCTCTGGTCACGATCCATACCGATGAAGGCGTGGCAGGCCGCTGCTTCGGCCACATCGCCGAGTCCACGCTGGAAAGCCTGGTCAAGCCTATCCTCGTCGGCGAGGACCCCTTCTATCGCGAAAAGATCTGGCGCGCCCTCAACGAGCGGCAGCGCCTCAACCTCACCAGCTTGGTCGACCGCGTGCTGACGGTCGTCGACCTGGCCTTGTGGGACCTGGCGGGCCAGGCCCTGGGCCAGCCGGTGCATAAGCTCCTGGGCGCATCGCGCGACAAGGTTCCGGCCTATGCCAGCACCATGTGCGGCGACGACATGAAGGGCGGGCTGGCAACGCCGGAGGACTACGCCAATTTCGCGTTGTGGTCTCGCGGGCGCGGCTACCCGGCCTTCAAGCTCCACACCTGGCAGCCGCCCTATGCCGGTGCGCCCAATGCCAAGCGCGACATCCAGGCCTGCGCCGCCGTGCGCGAAGCCCTGGGGCCGGATGTGCCGCTGATGCTCGACCCTTTCCACTATTACAGCCGCGAAGAGGCGCTCTACTTGGCGCGCGAACTGGAAAAGCTCGACTATTATTGGATGGAAGAACCCATGGACGAGCACAGCATGTCGTCGTATATCTGGCTGTGCCAAAACACCCTGCTGCCGATCTGTGGGCCGGAGACCGCCGAAGGCAAGATGTACACCCGCGCCGAGTGGATCAAACATGGCGCGTGTGACATCGTGCGCGGCGGCGTGGGCGACGTGGGCGGCATCACGCCGCTGATGAAGATCGCCCATCTGGCCGAATCGTTTGGCATGCGTATGGAGGTGCACGGCGGCGGCGTGGGCAACCTGCATGTGCTCTGCGCCATGCCCACCCCCGGCGAGTTCTACGAGCGCGGGCTGCTCCACCCCTTTATCAACTTCGACGAGGTCCCACCCTGGCTCAACAAACCCATCGACCCCATGGACGACCAAGGCTTTGTCCACATCTCGCAGGAGCCTGGGCTGGGCCTGGACATCAACATGGACTATATTCGAGACCACCTCGTCGTCGACTAGTTCGTACGACGGACACTCTACCCTGGGTGCGAGGGGGCGTTGCCAGTCCCCTCACACCCACCTAAGGAACGCCATGCGCCACGACGACCCGCACGACCCCACCGCACCCGCGCCGCTGCGCGGGGCCGGCTTCTTTCAAGAACCCCATGTCGCCGGCTTCACCCATCGCGCCTTTACCAAGGCCATGGGCTATGACGAGGCCGACATGGCGCGGCCCTTGATCGGCATCTGCAACACCTACAGCGAGCTAAACAACTGCAACGCCCATCTGCGCGAACTGGGCGAAGCGGTCAAGCGCGGCGTCTGGCAGGCAGGCGGCTTTCCCTTGGAGTTCCCGACGATCTCGCTGGGCGAGATCTACCTCAACCCCTCCTCCATGCTCTGGCGCAATCTCGCCGCCATGGACACCGAGGAGATGATCCGCGGCCAACCGCTGGATGGCGTGGTGCTGCTCGTCAACTGTGACAAGACCACCCCCGCCGCGCTCATGGGCGCGTGCAGCGCCGACGCGCCCACGATTGCGCTGTCCGGCGGCCCGGCGCTCAACGGCCATTTCCGCGGCGAAATCCTGGGCGCATGTACCGACTGCCGGCGCATGACCGCCGAATACACGGCGGGCACGCTCTCCGCCGAAACCTACCGCCTGGCCGAAGACAACGTCTTCCGCAGCCGCGGCCACTGCATGGTCATGGGCACGGCCTCCACTATGAACTCGCTGCTGGAAGCCTTGGGCATCGGTCTGCCCGGCACGGGCGCGACGCCTGCCGTGGACAGCCGCCGCATCCGTCTGGCCGAAGAAACGGGCCGCGCTATCGTCGACCTGGCGCGCCGCGGGCTGCGCCCCTCGCAGATCCTTACGCGCCAGGCCTTTGAAAACGCCATCACCCTGCTTTGCGCCGTGGGCGGCAGCACCAATGCCGTCGTCCACCTCCCGGCCATCGCCGGACGGCTGGATATCGACCTACCGCTGGAGTTGTTCGACGCCATCAGCCGGCGCACGCCGCTGATCGCCAACCTGCGCCCCAGCGGCAGCTATCAGATGGAAGACCTCTACTATGCGGGCGGCATCCCGGCCATCTTGCGCGAGCTGCTGCCGCTGCTGCACGGCGATGCGCTGACCGTGACCGGGCGCACCCTGGCCGAAAACGTAGCCGCCGCCGAGGTGCAAGACCGCGCCATCATCCGCCCGCTCGATGACCCCTTCCAGCCGGAAGGGGGCCTGTCGATCCTGCGCGGCAACCTGGCCCCGGACGGCGCGGTGATCAAACACTCCGCCGCCACCCCCGCGCTCATGCAGCATCGCGGCCGCGCCGTGGTCTTCACAGACATGGACGACCTGCGCGCCCGGCTCAATGCGCCCGACCTAGACGTGACCCCCGACAGCGTGCTGGTGCTGCAAAACGTGGGGCCGGTGGGCGGGCCGGGCATGCCCGAAGTCGGCAATCTGCCCATCCCGCAAAAACTGCTGCAGCAGGGAGTGCGCGATATGGTGCGCATCTCCGACGGACGCATGAGCGGCACGGCCTACGGCACGATCGTGCTGCATGTCGCGCCCGAATCCGCCATCGGCGGCCCGCTGGCCCTGGTGCAGACTGGCGACGAGATTGAGTTGGATGTGCCCAACCGCCGCTTGCATCTGCACGTGGACGACGCCGAACTGGCGCGCCGCCGCGCTGCCTGGCAGCCGCCCGCCCCTGCCTATCGCCGCGGCTATGGGCAGCTCTATCTGCAGCAGGTCAACCAAGCGCCACAGGGCGTCGATTTCGACTTCCTGCGCGGCTCCGACCCGGTGACCGTCACCCTCCAGCCCAAGTTCTAGCCCATGGAACCGGCCGTCGACCGCCTGACCGAGACGCCCTGGCATCTCTTGCGCCGTTATGCGCGGCCTGCCGCCCAGGCCGCGCTGGGCGACCAGGTGACGCTCACCGGGCTGCGTCTGCATGTGCCGGGGCCGCGCATCATCCGCCTGTCGGTGGTCGCAGGCAACGTGCGCTTTCAACGGCTGTGCGATCTGGCCGTGCAGCCCGGCGCCACCGTGGTGGACGTGGGGGCCAATATCGGCTATAACACGCTCTACGCCGCTCGCCGCGTCGGCACGCAGGGCCGAGTCTATGCCGTGGAACCGGCCCAAGATAACCTGGCCGTGCTCTACGCCAACCTGCTCGCCAACGCCGCGGGCCAGGGACCAGAAAATGGGATAGCCAATGTGGTGGTGCTGCCCTTTGCTGCCGGGCGCGGCCACGAAGTCCGCGACTTCTATCTGCGCGGGGACACCAGCGCGGTCAACAGCTTCTATCCTGAGAGTTTCTACGCCGAGGTGACCGCCGCCATCCAAGTCGCCGTCGCCCCGCTCGACGACCTCATCCCAGGCCAACCCGACTTGGTCAAGATCGACGTCGAAGGCGCGGAGTTGGAAGTCTTGGGCGGCATGGAGCGCATTCTGCAAGCGCCCCAGGTGCGGCTGATCGTGGAGTGGCATCCGTTGCTGCAAGAGAGCGCCGGCCACGCGCCCGATGCGCTGCCGCATGAACTGCTCGGCTGGGGCTTTCACCTCTACCGGCTGCGCGGGCTTGGCCTCCAGCAGCTAGAACCAGACGATATTACGGCGCTGCTTCCCTCGCTGCGGCGGGCTAAGCGCCCCGAAGACCTGCTGGCCGCCCGCTGAGCGGCCTACACGAAAGGATTGCCGGCCCATGAAAACCGTGACCATGCTGGACGGCCGGCCGCTGCCCGTGCTCGGCCTGGGAACCTGGAGCTATGGCGGCGGCAGCACCGCCGACTACAGCCGCGACGCCGAGTCGATCGCCACGCTGCGCCGCCTGATCGAGATGGGCTATACGCATCTCGACACCGCCGAGTCCTACGGCAAGAACCACTGCGAAGAGGTGGTCGGCCAGGCGATCAAGGCGTTTGACCGCAGCCAAGTCTTCATCACGACCAAGGTCGCGCCCGAACACCTGCGCTATGCCGATGTCCACAAGGCCATCGCAGGCAGCCTGCGCCGCCTCGATACCGATTATGTCGACCTCTATCTGATCCACTGGCCCAACCGTGACATTCCCCTAGAAGTCACCTTCGAGGCGCTCAACGAACTGGTGGCGGATGGCCGCGTCAGGCGCGTGGGCGTCAGCAACTTCGACGTGCCCCTGCTGCAGCGCTCGATGGAACTCTGCGCCACGCCGGTCATCACCAACCAGGTCCACTACAACCTGCTGCACCGCGAGCCGGAGACAAACGGCATGCTTGACTTCTGTCAACGTGAAGGCGTGATCCTGACGGCCTATTCGCCGCTTAAAGACGACGTGCTCACCCATCCGGTCGTCGCCCGCATCGCCGCCAACCACGGCGCGACCCCAGCCCAGATCGCCATCAACTGGCTGGTGCGCCAACCGTACGTCATCACCATCCCCAAGTCGAGCGATATCGAACACGCCCAGGAAAACCTCGACGCGCTGCAGGTCAACCTGAGCGACGGCGACGTCGCCCAGTTGAATCGTATCGGTTGAGACGCACTAGACCGCATAGATCAAGGCCATCGCACAAGGACTGATCGACCATGCACCCACTGCGCTTTGCCATCCTCGGAGCCGGTTTCTGGTCTCGCTTCCAGTTGGCCGGGTGGCGCGAACTGGACGGTGCGACCTGTGTCGCCGTCTATAACCGCACACGCAGCAAGGCCGAGGCGCTAGCACGCGAGTTTGACGTGCCCGCCGTCTATGACGACGCCGAAGCCATGCTCGACCGTGAAACGCTTGACTTTGTCGACATCATCACCGACGTGGACAGTCACAGCCGCTTCGTCCACATGGCGGCGCAGCGCAGCCTACCCGCCATCTGCCAAAAGCCGATGGCCCCCGACCTAGCAACCGCCGGGCAGATGGTCGCCGGCTGCCAGGTTGCGGGCGTGCCCTTCTTGATCCATGAGAACTGGCGCTGGCAGACGCCGATCCGCGCCTTCAAGGCGGCGCTGCAAAGCGGGCGGATCGGCGTGCCCTTCCGCGCCCGCATCCACTACTGCTCCAGCTTCCCGGTCTTCGCCAACCAGCCCTTCCTGGCCGGCCTGGAACAGTTTATCTTGGCCGACATGGGGTCGCACCTGTTCGACGCGGCGCGCTTTCTCTTTGGCGAAGCGTCGCGGCTCTATTGCCAGACGCGCCCTGTCTATCGCGACCTCAAACACGCCGCCGTGCGCGGCGAAGACACAGCTACGGCCATGCTCACCATGCAGGACGGGCTGACGCTCACCGTCGAGATGAGCTACGCCAGCCGTACCGAGATCGAACGTTTCCCCGAAACCTATATCTATGTCGAAGGGTCAGAGGGATTTCTCGAACTGGGGCCGGACTTCCATCTGCGCGAGACGACCGCCGAAGGAACCCGCATCCGCCGCGTGCCGCCGATGCATTACCCCTGGGCCGACCCGGCCTATGATGTCGTGCATTCGAGCATCGTGGCCTGCAACGCCAATCTTCTCGCCGCGCTGCGCGGTGACCACCCCGCCGAGACCACCGGTGAGGACAATCTTAAGACGGTGCGGCTGGTTTTCGGCAGCTATGCCTCCGCCGCAGCCGGCCAAGCCATCACCCTGTAAACGCAACTAGCACGATACTACCACGCCAACGAGAGGAACCATCATGGGCCAGCTAGACGGCAAGATCGCCATCATCACCGGCGCAGGCACGGGCATCGGCAAGGGCATCGCCCGCGCCTTTGCGCGTGAAGGCGCAGACCTGGTGCTCGCCTCGCGCAACCAGGCCAACCTGGACGAGACCGCGCAGGAGATCGGCCAATATCAGCACCGCGTGCGCGTCATCCCCACCGACGTGACCGACGAAGCCGCAGTCATCGCGCTCTTTGAACAGACGATGGCCGTCTTTGGCCGCATCGACATCCTGATCAACAACTCCGGCGCCTTCGACGGCGGCCCCTTTGAAGAGCTGTCGCTCGCCACATGGCAGAAGGTAGTCAACGTCAACCTCACCGGCCCCTTTCTCTGCGCGCGCGAGGCCATGAAGCTCATGAAGCGCCAGGGCGGCGGGCGCATCATCAACATCGGCAGCATTTCGGCCCAAATGTGCCGGCCCAACGCCGCACCCTACAACACCACCAAACATGCCCTGGTCGGGCTGACCAAATCGATCGCGCTGGAGGGCCGCGACTTCAACGTGGTCGCCAGCGTGCTTCATCCCGGCAATGTGCTGACCGAGCGCCGCGCCGCCAGCAGCGCTGCCCAAGACGCCGAACCGATGATGACCGTGGACGAACTAGCCCTGGCCGCCGTCACCATGGCCGCGCTGCCGCTGCATGTCAACGTGTTCGAGAGCATCGTCCTGCCCACGCAGCAGAAATACCTGGGCCGCGGCTGACCAGAGGGCAGCAGGCAGTAGAGGCAGAGAAATTCACCGCAAATCACGCAAAGGCCAGAGCAGAGAGGGAGTAGGGGCAGAGCGTGTCATGCTGAGGAGTCTGCGGTGAATTCTCTGCTATTCCACCACACGCAGCGCATAGCGTGCCGCCGCTCCCCCCGCGCGGCAGGCGCGCACCGCCGCGGGCAGCGCCTCCAGGATATCCTGCGCCGTCATCCCATCCTGACCCTGGCGCGCCGCGGCCAGGTCTCCGGCCAGCCCATGCACAAAGACCCCCTGGCGCACGGCCTCCTCGATCGGCAGCCCCAACCCGGCCATGGCCGCGATCGTCCCTGTCAGCACATCGCCCGACCCCGCGGTTGCCATGCCCGCGTTGCCGCTGAGGTTGATGTAGATACGCCCGTCCGGATAGCCGACCAGTGAATGCGCGCCCTTCAACACGACAATGGCGTTGAGATCGCGTGTGGTGCGGCGCAGCACCGCCACTCGATCCTGCTCGATCTCGGCGGCGGCCAGCCCGGTCAGCCGTGCCATCTCACCCGTGTGCGGCGTGAGGATCGTCGGGCTGCGGCGGCCGCGCACCGCGTCCAGGTCGCAGCTCACCGCGGTCAGCCCGTCGCCATCCAACAGCAGCGGCTTGTCGCAGCCGCGCGCCAGGTCGCGGATCAAGTTCTGCGTCTCCTCGTCGAGCGACGTGCCCGGCCCCGCCACCACAAAATCCATCTTGTCGACAACTCGCAGCAGCCCATCCAAATTGGCGTGCGCCAG
Source organism: Caldilineaceae bacterium (assembly GCA_020845455.1). Classification (GTDB taxonomy): domain Bacteria; phylum Chloroflexota; class Anaerolineae; order Caldilineales; family Caldilineaceae; genus QEUY01. The sequence goes on along the minus strand of JADLFO010000319.1, from coordinate 12,787 downwards.
CGCACCGCCCGCTGTCTCCGCCTGCGGCAGATAGACGATCTCCCCGGCGCGCGTGGCGATGCGCGGCGCCAGGCTCGCCGGCGCGGCCAGCCGCCCATAGCCGCCGCCCGCCTTCATAAAGGCCAGGCTGCTGAAATAGGGTGCGCCATAGTAGGCCGCGGCCCCCGCCACAAACAGCGCCTCGCCAAAATCGCCCTTGTGTCCCGCCGGGTCGCGCGCGGGCAGCGGCAGCGGCTCGTTGACCGCCATCTGCAGCGCCGCCGACCCATAGAGCGCAGGCGGGAATGAAATATGGCTCACCCACAGCTCCCCGCCCAGCGCATAGCCCGGGTACAACAGATTGCCCACTTTGGGCAGGCCAAAGGTCACCGTCTGCGCGGCGCGGATCGCCGCCCCCATCACCTGCCCCGCGTCGCCGTTGACGCCCGACGGGATATCGACGCTCACCACCGGCTTACCGGACGCGTTCACCGCCCCAATCGTCGCGGCATAGAACCCCTCCACCGCGCGCGCGATCCCCGTCCCCAGCAGCCCATCCACCACGCCATCGCAGCGCGCCAGCGCCGCAGAGACCGCGTCGACCTCGGCGACTTGGCGCAGCGGCAGCCCCAACGCCTGCGCCGCACCGTAGTTCACCGCCGCCGCCTCGCCATAGCGCGCCGGGTCGCCCAGAATCAACACCTCCACCTGAGCGCCCGCGCTGTGCAGCAGCCGCGCCACTACCAGCCCATCGCCGCCGTTGTTGCCCGTGCCGCACAGCACCAACCAGCGCTGACCGATGACCGGCCCGCGCTGCCGGATCACATGCTGCACCGCCAGCCCCGCATTCTCCATCAACAAGAGTTCGGGGATCCGGTACTGCTCGATGGCGCTGCGGTCCATCTGGCGCATCTCCGCCACACTGCTCACTTTCATGCTCGGCTCCTCGGCGTTGATCGCTGCGCCGCTCCAGGTTCAGGGTGGGGCATCGCAAACTTGGTTGTCTATGTCTAGGAGATTACAATGGAACCACACAAGCGCCAAAGTTCATCCACCGGCCCGCGCGCCGGCTCACCGCTGAGGAGATTCCCATGCCCGACATGATTCGCTGGGGCTTGCTGTCGACGGCCCGCATCAACGACGCCCTGATCGACCCCATCCGCCAGGCCAAGCGCAGCGAACTGGTCGCCGTCGCCAGCCGTGACCTGGCAAAAGGTCTCGACTACGCCGCCGCCAAGGGCATCCCCACCGCCTATGGCAGCTATGAAGATCTGCTGGCCGACCCGCAGATCGACGCCGTCTATATCGCGCTGCCCAACGCCCTGCACTGCGAATGGGCGGTGAAGGCGGCGCAAGCAGACAAACATGTCCTGGTCGAAAAACCCATCGCCGTCACCCTAGACGAACTCGACCAGATGGCCGCAGCCGCCGCTGCCCACAGCGTCACCCTTTTCGAAGCCTTTATGTATCTGCACCATCCGCAGACGCGCCGCGCCTTGGAGTTGATCGGCGAGGGCAAGCTGGGCGACCTGCAGACGGTGCAAAGCTGGTTCCACTTCTATCTGCCGCCGGAAAACAGCAGCAATATCCGCCTCAACGCCGGGCTGTCGGGCGGCTCACTGTGGGACGTAGGCGTCTATCCCAACAGCCTGTCCATCACCATGCTCGGCGCGGGTGCGCCGCAGGCGGTGTGGGCCGGCCAGATCGTGGGCGAATCGGGCGTAGATGTGGCCATGCGCGGCCAATTGCACTTCGCCGGCGGCAAGGTGGCGCAGATCTCCTCCGGGTTCCGCACCCCCTTCCGTGAAGGAGCCTTCGTCGTGGGCGACGCCGGCATCCTGCAGATCCCCGAACCTTGGAAGCCGGGCATTGCCGGCAAAGACAGCACCATGATCCTGACCGGGCGCGGCGGCAGCAAGCAGGAGATCACCGCTCCGGCCATCAATCCTTACCTATGCGAAGTGCAAGCGATGGAAACCTGCATCTTAGACGGGGCCGCGCCGGTGGTCTCGCTCGACGACAGCCGCGCCTTCCTGCGCAGCGTTCTGGCGCTCTACCGCTCCGCCCAGACCGGCGAAGTCGTGCGGCCCTGAAGGGCGAAATTCAGCGCAACGCACGCAGAGAACACAAAGGCCCAGCACAAAAAAGCCGGCGTCGGAAGCAATCTCCCGACGCCGGTCTGTTCATTCGCCGCTTGAAAAGACAGCGGGTTATGCCTTGCGCCGCGCCACCACGCTGCCTGCCAGCGCCAGCAGCACACCGCCGACGACCAGCAGGATCGGGCCTGCGCCGGTCTGCGCCGCGCCGGTGTTGGGCATGGTCGCCGGAGCGCCCTTGCTGCCCGGTTCCGCCACGACCTCTTCCTCAGCTGCCGGGGTCGCCGCGGCGGCTTCCTCAACCGCCTCTTCCGTCGCTTCAGCCGTAGGCTCGACTGTGGCTTCGGCTGCGGGTTCTTCAACGGCTTCTTCCGTCGGTTCCGCCGTCGCTTCAGGCGTGGCCTCTCCAGCCGCTTCCTCAGCAGCCTCCTCGGTCGGCACGACCGTCGCTTCGCCGCCTGCTTCCTCCTCAGGCACAGCCGTCGCCTCTTGCTCTGGCTCTGCCGTCGGCTGCGGCGTAGCCGCCTCAACAGGCGACGCATCGGCCACAAACGGCGCCATCGCGATCGCGCCCTCGACCTGCACCGGGATATCCGCGCCGGGGAATTCATAGGTCCCCTGCCGGCCCTCGTCGACATGGAGCATTGCCCACAGCGGCGTCTGGTCCGTGATCGGCTCGTCGAGAATCACGACGATGTTGTCGGTCTCGCCGGGGGCAACCGGCGTCCGGCCCAACACAGGGCCGGGCTTGCCGTCGGCATCGGCGTGGATCACGATCCAGCCGGGCTGCGTGGCGACCACCTTGGCCACCGCCACGCTGTCCCCGTCTGAGGGCTGGTCGACGACTTCGACGCTGGGGACGGCCGCCTCTTCCTCGGCAGCCGGGGTAGCCGTCGCCTCCGCGGCCGCTTCTTCTGTAGGTTCCTCGGTCGGCTCTGCGGTAGCTGTCGGTTCTTCAGCCGGCTCCTCTGTTGGTTCTTCGGTTGGCTCCGCAGTGGGCTCTTCCGTGGCTTCCGCCGTCGCCTCTTCAGTCGGCTCGGCAGTCGCTTCTGCGGCGGGTTCTTCCGTTGGCTCCGCTGTCGGCTCGGCAGTGGCTACCGCCGCAGCCCCCTCCTCACCGCCGGCCACCCCCTCATACATCACCACTGCGCCCGAACCGGGTGCGCCCACGCCGTTGATCGTCACATAGGCGTCGCCGTTCTCATTAAAATCGATCGACGTAGGGAACGACAACCCCTCCAGCACCGGCGTGGACCCTTCGCCTTCGCCAATGCGCACAATCGCGCCGCTGTTCGGCGTCGGCCCCTGATCGGTGAATTCCGCAAACTGCACGGCGTAGAAATTGCCGTCCGGCCCGCGGCGCAGGTCGGTGAGCATGGTCAGGTTCGTAGCATAGTCGCTCACCTGGCCGCGCGGCGTCACCTTGACGACCTTAGCCGAACCGGGCACAAAAGGCGCACCGCTCAAGAACGCGACCAGCGCATTGCCGTCGTCGTCAAAGGCGATCCCCGTCGGCACCGGGTCCGCCAACATCTCCCCGCCGCGGTTGGGGTTGGGGAAGACGCCCGGAATCGCCGCAAAGGTGGCTACCAACTCCACTGCCTGGGAGTTTGGATCGACACGCAGCAGCGTATTGCCCCCGGCATCCGTCACCCAGAGCTTCCCATCCGGCCCGGCGGCAAGTCCATAGGGATGCGACTCGATAACGGTGTTGTCCGGGTTCATACGCTTTTCGAGCCGCCACAGTGACGCAACCGATTCCACCGCGCCGTCTTCCCCAATGTGCAGGACATCGGCGGTCGTCGGGACCAATGCGTCACCCGTGGCTGGGTCTGCCAGGAAGAATCCATGCGTAACATACAGTTCACCGTCTAGCTCCGCCACGCGCGCCGCACCGGTTGCCTCAGTTCCGGCAAAGATCGACGTCAGCGTCGCCAAGACCGTCTGCGTTCCGTCCGGGTCAATCTTGACCACTTGGGCGGTCTCGCCCAACGTGCCGGTGATCACCTGGCCGCTGGCCGGGTCGATCGAAGAAATCTCTTCCTCACCGCCCACACCGGAATCGGCCACATAAATCGCGCCGTCGTCGGCGACATAGACCCCTTGGGGGCCGTTGAACCCCTCTGCGATCACCGTGCCGCCTTCCTGGGTAAAAACTGGCGAAGGCTGCATGACCAGCGCCGACGCCAACCCCAAGACGAGCACGGCAGCTACAAATGCTCGTTTGATCATAAGAACTTCTCCCTATGCTGGTATGGATGGAACTGCGATAAATGATGAAGATAAGGATCGTTCATCCCCATACGCGGTTTGTGGCGGCGTGCCAGCCTCCTTTCCCACTGGAGCCTGTCCGTAACCGGCGCTCAGCGCTGTATCTCGGGCGTTCCCATCGCCAAGCGATGCGCTGCTCCAATGAGTCGATGGCTGCGATCTCTGCCGTGATGATTGTGATGATTGTTATGACAGCAAGAACGCAACCAACGCATCGAGGCTGGCGCTGTCGAGATGCCAATACGGTGGCATACGGTGCGGCGTTGCCGCAAAGCCTTCTACAATATAGACTTGGGGGTCAAGCAGGCTCTCAAGAATATACTCCGCTGCCGTGGTTGCATGACCGCTGTAACCCGGAGACTGAATGCGCTGCGCGGCAGTCGTGCCGATCCCGTTATGCGTCGGGCCAAAGACGCCGCGCGTGCCCGCAGCAGCCAGTTCATGGCAGACGCCACAATACTGCTGCCGGTAGACTGCTAGCCCGGCCGCGATCAGCGCCGGGTCTTTAGCGGTTCCTGTCGAAGACAGCGGCGCAGTTCCACTCAGCACAGGCGTCGCGGCTATGGCAGTCGCAGTTATTTCAGCGGTCGCGTGTACAACCGGCGTCGCAGCGGGCGGCGCCTCCGCCATATCTGCGCCGCCCGCGGATGTTGGCGGCACAATAGGTTGGCAGCCCGCGGCCAGCAGACCCCCACACAGGAGACAAGCGCTCACTGTCCGCCTGATCCACTTGTGGCCTTGCGGCCGCGCCCTCATCGCTTCCGGCATCATGCGCTGCTGCTTCTGAAGAATGCGGATAAAGTGTACGCCGGGAGTGCGCTGGGGCCATTATACGCCCACCCCCGGCAATTGTAAAACGGGTCGGAAAAAAACGGATATGGACTGGGCTACATTTCGAACGCCGTGGCCTGGATACGCGCCGCCCCTACTTGGTGCGCACCGTTTCCACCGCCCGCCGTGCCGCCACCAGGTTTCCCGTGGGCGCGGTGACCGGCGTAACGCAGCCCGTCCCCAGAATAAAGCGCCGCCCACCGGTCGCCGCCAAGGCCGTGGCCGCCTCGTCCGTCACCAGGTCGGGCGTGCCGCGCAGCATGGTCTCCCACTGGCGCAGCCCCCCGCACAACGCCATCCGCGTGCGCTGCAGCCCGCCGCCCAGGCTCGGCGGCGTCTCGGTGTCGTGCCAGTTGATCACCTGCGCCGGATAGTCCGCCACCAGGTCAAACATCACATTGCGGCCATGCAGATGCACCAGGTTGAACCACATGCCCTCCGCCGCCTCCAGGATCTTCAGATCCAGCGGGCGGCAGAAGGTGCGGTACTCCTCTTCGGTCAACAGATCATAGCTGGCGTGCTGCACCGCCAAAAAGATACCCGCGGCCCCGGTCGCCTTGAGTTTGTCGATAAAGCGCACAATCGACTCGGTGATCGTCGCCAATCCTTCCTGCACTGCCTCCGGATGTTGGCGCAGGTCGGCTAGCAGCCGGTCGCCGGCCAGGTTCTTGGCCTGCGACAGCGGGTTAAAGATCGTCTGGATAAAGGGCACGTCCTTCCCTACCGCTTCGCCCACCAGCCGGTTGGCGGTCAGCACCTCGCCCTGCAAACCGTCGCTCGGCTCCAACGGCGGCAGCCGCGTCCAGTCCTCCGCCGTGCGGATCACGCGCGGCCCCCAGACGTATGTCCCCTCCTCATTGCCGACCCAAGTCGTCGTCGCGCCATAGCCCGCCACGCAGAAATTGCTGTTGGGCGTCACCTTGATAAAGTCAAAATCATAGGTCTGTTGAAAGGCCAGCGTGGCGCGCGCCAACTCCGGCCCGCGCAGATCGTCGATCGGCCAGTGCCGCCAGAGCGCCACCGCCGGACGGTCCACCTGCTCGCCTGCAAAGGTTGCCTCCAACCGTTCCCGCTTATTCATCGCCATCTCCTGACCCCTCTACACAGATTCGGCCCAGTTGACAGCCGGCTCAGTGCGCCAGCTATAGCGCGCACGCCAGCCAAAGAAGCGTTCGATCTTGCTGCAGTCAAAGGCCGATTGAAAATCGCCAAACCCCTCGGCAAAGGCGGCCCCGCCGCGCAGCGCCGCTCAATCGCCTCGCGCAGCGGAATATCCAGACAGCCGCGTCACCCCATTGTCGCCCGCCGCCTGCATGACGTGATAGGTGCTCAACACATTGTTGGCGAAGGTCTGTTGCCGCGGATAGCCGCTGGGCGACGGGTTCGCCGCCTCGGCCAGTTCGCGCACGGTAAATGTCCCGGCGCGACCGCTTCCGCCCGTCACCACGACATGCATACTGAACGCTCCTTACTCATCGTGTATAGCTAACCGGCGGCGCGCTGGTTTTGATCCCACAACTGCCGGATCATCTGGCAGTGACCCATATGCTCGGCGGCGTGGTCCAAAGCGTGCAGCAAAGCCCAGGCCACCGTATATGTGTCGCCCAGGATGGGCGCATAGCACTCTCGTCCTAGATCGGCTGCCGTCAGCCGCGCCAGCACCCCATGCGAATGGTCCAGCACCTCGGCCAGCCGCGCCCGCAGTGCAGCGCCATCCTGGCCGCGCGCCTCAAACTCGGCGGCGCGCACCCGGCCCGACGGCTCGCCGCCCGCCACATCGCCGATCCAATAACGCTCCGAGCCTGCCACATGCGTCGCCAACACCGCCAGCGAGTTCATCTCCGGCCCCGGCGACCAGTCCAAAGCCTCCTGGCCCAGCCCCTCCAGCGCCTTATCGAAACCGGCGTGGACCCCCTGTAACCGCGCACAGAGCGCCGTGAAGAATGGATCCAAGATATCCCTCCTGTGGTTAGCCGCGGGCCGCGGCACGGATCAACTCCCAGGCCTGCGCCACATGGCGCTGCTCCGTGTGCGTCTGGCCGATGCTCATGCGCAGCGTATACTTGCCGTCGAGCTTTGTATGGCTCAGGAAAAGCGCGCCGCTCTGATTCAGTTGGGCCAACATGCGCTCGTTGACGGCATCGCCGCCTTTGTGCCGGAAGCAGACCAGGCTAAAGGTCGTCGACGCCGCCAGCTCAAAGTCAGGATCTTCCTCAACCCATCGGGTAAAGTCGCGGGCCAGCGTCACATGCTTGCGAATCAGCGTCTGCAAGCCTTCCACGCCGTAATGGCGGATCACAAACCAGAGCTTGAGGCTGCGGAAGCGGCGGCCCAACGACACCTGCCAGTCGCGATAATCGATCACCGCCCCCGACTCCGTCGCCTGGTTGCGCAGATATTCGGGCAGAATGCTCAGCGTCCGGATCAAGGCGGAGCGGTCGGCCACAAAGAAACAGTCACAGTCAAAGTTGGTGAACATCCACTTGTGCGGGTTGAAGCAGTAGCTGTCTGCTAGTTCCAAGCCCTCGAACATAAATCGAAACTCCGGACAGATCGCGGCCGAGCCGCCCATGGCCCCATCCACGTGCAGCCACAGCCCCTGCTCGCGGCAGATCCTGCCGATTTCCGGCAGCGGGTCCACCGCAGTCGAAGAGGTGGTGCCGACCGTCGCCGCCACAAAACAAGGCACAAAGCCCGCCGCGCGGTCCTCGGCGATGCGCGCCGCCAGCGCGCCCGGTCGCATGGCAAAGGTCTTATCCACGCCGACGAGTCGCAGCCGCTCACGGCCGATACCCGCGATCTTAACCGCCTTCTCCAGCGACGAATGGGCTTGGGTCGAGACATAGGCCGTCAACCTGCCGGTCGCGCCGGTCTCGTTGCCGGCGTATTGGGTGGCGCGCTCGCGTGCGGCCAGCACCGCGCACAGCGACGCGCTCGACGCAGACTCTTGGATCACGCCTCCTCCGGTGGAGGTGGAGAGGAAATGCTCGGGCAGGCCCATCATCTTGACGACCCAGTCCATCACATGCGTCTCTAGCTCGGTGCAGGCCGGGCTGGTGGCCCACAACATGCCCTGCACACCCAAGCCTGCCGAAAGCAGTTCACCCAAAATCGAGGGGCCGGAAGTATTGGCGGGAAAGAAGGCAAAGAAATTGGGTGACTGCCAGTGAGTGATCCCCGGCATGATCACCCGGTCTACATCGGCCAGCATGGCCTCAAACGGCTCGCCCGTCTGCGGCGGGGCGGGCGGAAGCTGCGCCCGAATCTCCCCCGGCTGCACCTGGCTGAGCACCGGATACTTCTCCACATTACGGTAATAATCGGCGATCCAATCGACCAGCATATGGCCGTAGCGCTGAAACTCGTCCGGCGTCATATGTTCGCCCGGCTGCGTGCGGCTCGCCACCTGGCTCGTCAGATCGCGCGGGGGTAAGCTTGTCGTCATGTGTACGTCATCTCCTTTTGAGATGATTCTAGCACTCTCAGAGATGAGAGGCCAATCGCCGCTCGGCCTCTGCCAGCCGCAGCCCCGTGATCTCCAGCCAGCGCCGATAGACCTGGGCGATGCGGTCTAAGTGCTGCGCCATGGTCGCCTCGGCGCTGGGGCGCATCCCCAACGTCTCCGCGCCGTGCGACAGTGAGATCAGCACCGAGACAAGCCGCTTCAGACACGCTGCCGCCACAAAGTAATCCAGATCGGCGGTGGTCGCGCCGCCTTGGGCGGCATAGCTTGCCTGGATCCGCCCGGCGGCATCCCAGCTTGCCTGCGACCCAACCAGCACCAACGTCCAGGCCAAATCAAAGCGTGGGTCACAGATCTCCGCCTGCGTCCAGTCGATCACGGTGTAGCGGTCAGGCGGGGCGAAGAGTACGTTCGCCGGGTGTAGATCCCAATGAATCAACGCCAAGGGCGCGGCAGCAACGGCATCTTGCCGCGCCACCAGCCAGACCATACCGTCATCGATCCCCGGCAGCGGATAGCGCCGCGCAATTCCGCCAAGATACGCCAGTTGGCCGGCTACATCGCGCTGTGGCAGCAATGCCCGTTCTGCGGCGGGCAGTGCGGCCCAATTCAATGTGTGAAGCTGGACCAGCAGCCGGCAGAAGTGGGCCATATGTTGTTCTGCCTGCGGCGCGCCGGGCTGCAGCATTGGCGCCCAGAGCAGCTCTCCCGGCATGCGCTGCATGATCATAAAGGGGCGGCCCAACGCAGCCGCCCCGCTCTCCACGACATAGACCTCGGGCACAGGATAACCTGCCCGGCGCAGCAGCCGCAGCGCCGCCGCCTCGCGGCCCGCCGTATACGCGCCGTGCGCTCCGAAATAGAGCCGTAATGCGCGTGCCTCGGCGTGCCCCGTCGCCGCGTTCTCCAACACAAAACCGTAGACATCGCTCTCCCAGCCCATGCTGAGATTGGTCACGTCGCGCACCAGGGCGTTCTGCCCCAAGTAGCGCTGCAGATCCGCCGCCAATGTCTCCGGCTGCGTCATCTCACCCCCTCTATGTCCGCTTAGGAAATCTCATATACGGCCCGCCCGTAGCGGTTGCTGCGATCCAGCACGCTCATCCAACGGTGGATCATGCGCGCCAGCGTGATCAGGGCCTGCTCATGCCCCTCGTCGCTGCACTGAGCATACTTGGACATGATCGCCAGCGCATAGGGCCGCCGCGGCAGATAGACAATCCCCGCATCACAGCGCGCGCCCTCCACCCAGCCCGGTTTGTTCGCCACAGGCACATCCGGTGGCAGCGCCTTGTTGAGAATACCGTTTTTGGGCTTTTTGAGGATCTCGAGCGCCTGCGCCGCAACCTGCGCGTCCGGCTGCCCTGCATACAGCAGCCGCATCAACTCCACCAACTCAGCAGGCGTGGCGACATTCTCCAGTTCACGCACTGCCGCCAACTGGTCCATCATCTTGCGCCGCACGCGCGTCTGCGGCAGCCCCAACCCGTCCAGCAGCGCATTGGTCGCGTCCATCCCCGCGACCTCTAGGCATAGGTTGGTCGCCGTGTTGTCTGAGACGATGATCATCAGGATCGCCAGGTCGAGCAGCGAGAGCATGACCGGCCCGGCGAGATAGGCCACCACCCCGCTGCCCAGCACATGGCTTGCGGCCGGCACGGCCACCCGCTGCGCCAGGTCGACCTCCCCGGCCCGTGCCCGCATCAGCAACTGCACCAAGATGGGCAGCTTGATCGTAGACGCTGCCGGAAAGACCTCCTCGGCATGCAGCACGCAGCCCGCCTCATGGGTCAAGCTCGCCACGGCTACGCCCGTTACGCCGGGACAGGCCGCCGCGGCCCGCTCGATCTCCTGTTGGAGCTTGGTCCAGAGCAGAGTTTCGTCCGGGTTGAGTTCGCCCCGCATATTACGGCTGCTGCCAGGCCTGGTCACACGGCCCGCACATTTGATGATAAAAGGGGTCGTCGGGCGTGATCTCGCCGCGCTTGACCGGCTTGCCCTCCATGCCCGACTTGTACAGGCTCGCCAAGAACTCGATCGTGCCGCGCACATCCGGCCCGCTGACAGGCGGGCGCTCCCCGCGCTGCATGGCCGCCAAAAACGCGGCAAACTGCGCGGCGTGCGAAGACGGCACATCTTCTGGGATCGACGCCCACTTTGCCACCTCGTCGCCATAGGCCGCGCCCGCGGGCGCGGAATAGCGCCAGTCACCGTTGCGATAGCTGTACAGATGGGTCAGTTCAACCGTGGCCTTCTGAAAATCAAAACGCACATACGAAACCTCACGCGGGCACAGCACGGCGTTGGTCAGGTTCGCCATGGCCCCATTGGCAAAACGCACGCTCGCCATCGACACATCCTCCACTTCGATGTCACGATCCAGCGTGCCGATCATGGCGCGCACCTCCTGCCATTCGCCCAGCAGCCAGAGTACAAAATCCATGGCGTGGATGCCGTGGCCCATACTGCACCCGCCCAACTCGGTCGCCCACTTGCCGCGCCAAGGCACGGCGTAATACTCCGGCGTGCGATACCAGGTGACCAGGCTGTTGCAGACCAACGGTTTGCCCAGCGTCCCCCGGTCAATCAGCCGCTTGAGATGCTGGCCGCCGGAGCCAAAACGCCACTGGAAGACGCTGCTGGTGTAATTGCCGGTGTGTCGCTCGGCTTCTTCGATGCGGTCCATCTCCGCCAGCGAGGCGCACAACGGCTTCTCACACAGCACCCACGCGCCCGCTTCCATGCTGCGCACGGCCAACTCGGCATGCGTGCCGGGCGGCGTCGCGATCATCACCAACTGTGGCTTTTGCTCGGCCAACATCATGTCGACATCGGTATAGGTGGCCGGGATCTCCTGGGTTTCGGTGAAAGCATGGGCGCGGCCTGCGTCGATATCCATAGCGGCGGTCAGCGCAACCTGCCCCTCGGCGGCCCGCACTGCGGCCACATGCGAGCGCGCAATACCGCCCGTCCCGATCAACACGGCACGAATCGGCTGATTGGTCATCTCTTGTATCCTTCAACGTGGGCCGGTTTTCCCGGCAGGGTGGGCAAGGTGCGGCGCAGCCGGTCAGCTTCCCGGCGCGCCCTTGGTTAAGATCACCAGATAGCGCATCGGCGCGCTGCTGTGATTATACAGCCCGTGGAGCTTGCGAGGGTCAAAGACCGTAGCCTCGTTGGCGCGCAGCACCTGGACAACCCCGTCGATCTCCAGCGTGCCTTCGCCCTCAATCATATAGACTCCCTCCAACCCGCCGTGGCGGTGGGGCGGGTGCGAACGTTGGCCGGGGCCAACCTCCGTAAGATGCACATGCAGCGGCTCATCCTTTAGGTCGGCGTCAAGCCAGCAGTGTGCGATCCCTCTGACCGCATGATCCAGAAACTGCATGGGCGACTCCATCTAGTCTTGTAGTGATGTAGGTGGGGCTTTCAGCGCCACCAGTGGCGCGCACATTTCGGGCTGTACGCTTGTATGACGCCTCGGAGATTCGCTAACTTGCGTATGGACACGATAGTTCGTGTCCGTACATATCGTGTCCGTACGCGCAGTTTGGCCGATATCCACTGTATTACGAATCCCTGACTATTCTGGGATCGGCTGTGCCGGCGAGACAAAGCCGGGGATCGCCACCAGCATGGCGAAGGCATTGGCGAAATAGTGACCCGCTACGCCCGTCTCCGACGCCGGGGTCACCACGATCGAGCCGGGGCGCAGCGCCACTTCGACGGTCTGCGCCGGGTCAAGTTCCGGGCAGGTGTAGAGCACCACGCGGCCTTCGCTCTCGCCCGTCACCTCCGGCAGCCCATAGGCGGGACGCGACAGCACCAGCGCGATCTCCGAATGGGCCACGCTGCGCCCTCCGCCCACAGCCACCGGCGCATGGCGGTGGCGGCTGGGCAGCGGCAGCCGGTCGTGGCGCATATCCAGCGTATGCTCGTTGACGCGGTTGACCCCGCGCTGATCCACTGTACCCTCCGCCCCGCCGGATCCAGTGGCGCGCACCGGCGGCAGCGCCTCGCGACGGAACGCCCCCGCATAGGAGGCGCAGCCGCCCGGTTTGTCGGGCAGATGGCGCAGCAACGCCGCCTGGGGGGCCGCATAGCCCCCCAGTTCGGTGGTCACTTCAAAATAGACGCCGCGGCCTTG
>JADLFO010000318.1 GCA_020845455.1 Caldilineaceae bacterium | reverse complement strand
GCCGGCATCCTGAGCCTTGCGCTGACCCAACCTCTGCGCGATGCCCATGACCCGCTTGCCGGCGCCGCGGCCAATGCCAACCAGGTGACTGTCGCCGCGCTCTGCGTATTGCTGATGGGCCTGTCGCCGGCCATGGTTCCGGTCGTGCTCTACCCCGTCCTGAAACGACATAACGAGGTCCTGGCGCTGGGCTACCTCGTCTTCAGGGGCGCGCTCGAGACGGTCATCGGTTTGGTGGCCCCCATCGCCTGGTTGCTGCTTGTGGCGATCGGCCGCTCCTATGTACCGGCCGGAGACGCGGCGACGGCGGGCTTGCAAGCCTCGGGCGCCTTGTTGTTGAAAGCAGGAGGGCATAGCGCCCTGGCGGGGATCATCTTCTGCCTGGGTGCGCTGATGTTCTATGCGCTGTTGTATCGGTCACGGCTGGTGCCGCGCTGGATATCCGTATGGGGAGTGGCGGCGCTGGTTCCGTACCTGGCTGCGGAATTCCTGGCCGTGTTCGCCCTCGTTGACCCCATGTCATCAAATGCCATCCTTCTGTACATGCCGCTGGCCGGGCAGGAAATGGTTCTGGCGGGTTGGCTGATCGCGAAAGGGTTCAATTCGTCGGCAGTCGCTCCCGAGGCTACAAAAACAGCGACGAACGAGCTGTTGAGCGCGGCATAGCTCGACCATGACGGGCTGGGGAGTGGGCTGATCACGCGCTGTCGGCGAAACGCTGGGGATCGATCAGCGCCCGACGGATGCGGCCGGTCGTGCTGGGACCGCACCATCCTTACCCAAGAGGGTTCTCTTGTCCACTCCCTTATATCGAACTCGCGGTACACTACCCTTGATCCGGCTCGGGGTGGAGCGATTGCCAAAGCTGCAAGAAGGCGGTGGGCTTGAGGATGGTGACGCCTGCATAGTGGCCCACGCGGATCAGGTGTTTGTCGCCGGAGACGAGATAGGGCGCCTGGGCCTCCAGCGCCAGCGCCACAAACAAGTCGTCGTCAGCGTCGTCAGGGACGGCCCGCACCGTAAGTGATGGGGTCAGCAGCACGGCCGTCTGTTCGAGGTAAGCCACAAAGCCCTCGATTTGTTCATCGCTGTACTTTAAGCGTCTGCGGAGATGGGGGTAGTGCAGCACGCGGCGCAGTTCGGCCAAGCTGTCGGACGAGGCCACCAGCTCCAGTTCACCGCTGTGGCAGCGCGCCAGGATGTGGGCTGGGGCGCTTCTCGCGGCCACCAGCGCACTGACCAGCACATTGGTATCGAGCACGATGCGCATACAATTTCATTCTACCGTGTTTTGGCGGGTTGTTTGGCCTGTTTACGCACGGCATGTACGGCCTCGTCAACGAAAGTGAGCAGCTCGTCTTCATTCATCTTGAGGTCTTGGTTCTGCTGCTGCACGTCCACCACCACCTGATAGGCAGCGTCGCGCTGGCGCAAGAACTGCTCAAAAAGCGCAAACGAGATAAGGACGGCGGCGGGCTTGCCGTTCTTTTCTAAGACCACCGTATCGCCCTGGTACTGCACCTTGTCCACGATCTCGCCCAAGCGGCTGCGCACTTCCGTCACGCCGAGTCTACGTTCCACGGTTCCATCCTCCTCTTTGCGTAGTAATCGAACATTCTGTACACCTTGCACAATATGTACAGTTTAGCATGAGACAAAGTAGAGGTCAAGGCGCATAAGATCTGCCCCAACTGCATACAATCATAAAGCGTGCGGTTGGAAAACTGCACCCACCAAGAGGCTAGACCTGGGTTATGGACATGCGGCCCTAGACTTGGAGGCCGTAGCCAAGCTCGCGCAGACGGTTGCGAAAACGGGTTTCGCGGCCGGCCGGGATCACCAGGTCGCGGCTGCCCAGCGCTTGACAGAACTTGCCCAACTCCGCATCCGCCAGCACCAGTTGGACAAGTTCGGCGTGGGCGGCGCGGATGCGCAGCATCGGCCCCTCCATGCTAAACGCGCGGGCCGCGCTCGCCATCTCGTCCAGCCGACGCTCGACTTCGGGCGGCAGCGGGCGGCCGCTCTGCCGCGTCAAGAACTCGCGCAGCGCCTCCAGATCGCTTCCCTGCTCCAATGCCAACAGCACCTTCTGCACATCCAGCCGGTAGGCGGCTTCTCCCTCCGGCGTGGCGATCTGCTCCAGTTGCGCCTTGACCACCGGCGTCAGGCGCGCCGCGTCGAGAAGCTGTAGAAGCCCGTCGGCTTCGACGCGCAGCACAGGCGCAGCGCCTGCCGTCGGCGCTTGATAGTCGCCGGCTTGCCCGAAGAGATAAGCGCCCAGCGGGTTGATGCGCAAAAAGAGCAGCCCGTCATAGCGGCTGTAATACTCGTCCTCAAAATCGGCATAGAGCGCCGCGGCTAGTTCGACTTCGCCGGGAGGCAGATAGGCAATGTCCAGCGCGCCGATCACGGCCAAATACTCCCAGAGCACCGCATTGATGTAAAGCCCATTGACGAGCAGCCACATATCCCGGCTGCCGGCCCACGGCTCATAGTATCCACTTCCCCCATAGCGATAGCCCATATAGAGCTTATTGATACCGCCTTCTTCCACCTCGAAATCAAAATGCCATATCTTCAGCGCCCGATAGAATTCCGCGATCTCGATCCATACACCGGTAGGACACCACGAGAGCGCCTCGACGATGCGGCCGCGGCGCAGACCCGGCTGGGTGAGACGGATGCCGCGTGAGCGCAGCCCCTTGAGCGCATCAATGCGCGTGATCTCGTCGAACACACTCGCCTGGGTCCAGGTCTCGAACGCGTCCAGCAGCAGTTCGGGTTCTTGGCGGGTGAGAAAGGCGCGGCCAAGCTCGGTCAGCCTGCCGTCGTATTTCGACACCAGCCCCGCGCCTATGGCAAAGGTCGTCAACCCAAAGGCGCGGATAGTCTCTTCGGCCCTCGGCAGGTCGTCGGCGCGGGCTTTGCGCCGCGCGCCGGCCGAGGGCGTGCGCGGCTCCGGCTCCAGATAAGCCGGGCTGTAGAAATCGCCGTCGAGCAGATTCTGGAGCAGCGTCGCCAACCCGCTGGGCGTCAGCCGGTCCCCGGCTGCGTTGAGCTTGACGGCGCGCTGGTCGAACAACTGTAACAGGAGCAGCAGATCGTGCCGGCCTGCCTTCTCGGTCTCGGCCACCATCAGCCCTTCCCATTGCGCGCCCTTGGCTGCGATGAACGCCCCAAGCTCTTCTCCGCCGCCGACTTGAAACCGTTCCGGCGGCGGGACTAGGTCGGCCAGCCGCGCCATCAATTCCGGCGGAATTTTACCCTGGTGAATAAAAAGATCCAACAGGATGGGCGTATGCATAAAATACCAGGCCGACTGTCCCGGACGTTTGGGCAGACTGCCATACTGGGCGACAAAGGCGTCTGCGACGAACTCGCCGCCATTGTGATAGGCCGAAGCCACGGCCTTGCGCGATAGGCCGTCCATTGCCTGCCAGAGAAGCTGCACATGCGCCGGATTCTGCAGCGTCTCGACCAAAGATTGGGCCCGCTGGTCTTTGCGCGTGGGCCGTGCCCCCATGGGCACGACGGCCGCGCACAGCTTGATAAACTCGGCCAAGGTGTCGCTGTTGTATTCGAGAAAGAGTTGATGCAGGCTCATGGGGCTTCTTCAGGCTCCGGGTCCGTGTTTGCATCCGCCGCGTCGCCGGTGAACGCCTCACGCAGCGCGGCGCGCGTCATAGCGTCGTAGACCGGCCCCAGCTCGCTTTCCAGATTCTCGGCAAAGCCCGCCGGCCCCAAGCGGCGCAGAACCGGGTAGGGCTGCGCCGGGGCCTGGATGGCGGTGGGGAACTGGTGCAGCGCCTGTCCCATCTGCCAGAAGGTGGCGAGCGACTCGGCTAGCGGCGGCGCTTCGGCAATCCCGTAGGGAGCCGGTTCCTCGGCGACCTTGGCTGCGGGCGCGGCCTGGGTCGCGCGGCGCGCGGCCAGCGCGGCCATGATCTGCTCTTGACTGCGCCCGCGCAGCCGGAAGATCAAGAAGGGGTCTTCGTCGAATTGTTCGCCCAAAATGTAGTGGACGGCGGCCACATGTTTGCAGGGGTTGGCCCAGTCCGGGCAGGAGCAGGTGGTCTCCAGTTCGTCGCTCGAAGCGGGCAGCAGCGTCACGCCCGCGGCCGTAAACGCCTCTTCGATCTCGTGCGGCATTTCGCCCGCCAGAAGCTGCGCCGAGAAGATCGCCCGCTCCGCCAGCGCCTCGATCACCGCCTGCCATTGGGGGTCGCTCAGCGGCTGCAAGCGGATCGTCACCCGGTAGGGCGTGGCCCGCGAGCCTTGGACGCGCGCCTGAATCCGGCCCTTGCTTTCCTCGCCTTTACTTTCCTTGCCCTTACCTTCCTTACCTTTGCTTTCCTCGATTGACAAGACCTGCCCGCCGCGCGCATAGGATCGCCCGCGCCGCAGCCGACCGGGGTTGGTGATGCGCTCTAAGCTCTCGATCCAGCGCGCTGCCCACCAGTGCTCGACAAAGTCGCCGCGCCCGCGGCGTGCTTTGATGCCTGCGTCCGATTTGCGCGGCTTGCGCGGCGCATAGAAATCATCCATGG
>JADLFO010000317.1 GCA_020845455.1 Caldilineaceae bacterium | reverse complement strand
CGGCCCGCCATGGTCAAGCGCGCTTTCGGGGTGGATCGAAGAACGGCAGCTTGACGACCGTCGCCGGCGCCTTGTGCCGCTCATATTCGATGGTGACCTCAAAGTCGACCCGCGCGCCCAGGATCGCCCGCGAACGTTTAAGCGTGGCAATGGCGATGAACTGCTTCAGGATCGGTGAGAAGGCGCTGCTGGTGGCCTGGCCGATGAACTCGCCATCCTGGTAGACCGGCACGGCCGCGCGCGAGGCGCGGCCGGCCAGGCGCGGCACCAATCCCACCCGGCCGTATAGCGCCTCCAGCCCCGGCCAATCCACCTCGAGGCCGACGCACTTCCACACAGAACCACGCTCGAGTTCCGCCCGCAGCGCCCGCCGGCCCACGAAGTCGCCCTTGTCCAGCGCGACCGTCCAATCCAGTCCCACGTCGTACGGTGTTGATTTCTGGCCGGCGATCAGCGCCCGGGTGGCGGCGATGTAATCTACGTCGATCAGCAGCAAGCCCGCTTCGACCCGAGCGATGTCGAGCGCCGCCATGCCCGCCGGCAGCAGCCCAAACGGCTGCCCTGCCTGCACCAGCGCATCCCACACGGGCTCGGCCTCTTCGGCCGGCATCCACACTTCATAGCCCAGGTCGCCCGTGTAGCCGGTCCGGGTGACCGTTACCGGCACGCCTCCCAGGGAAACGTTTGCCAGGCGAAAGTAGCGCAGCCCGTCGAGGCCCGCGCCGGGCGCGGCCGCCTGCAGCACGTGGCGGCTGAGCGGTCCCTGGAGCGCCAAGGCCGCAATCTGTTCGGTGACGTCGTCGACCTGAACGTCCAGCCCAGCGCCGCAGTCAGCCAGCCAGCGCCAGGTTGGGTCAGCCGCCGTCAGGCGAAACTGCTGCTGGTCAAGCCGAGCCAGCGTGCCGTCGTCGATCAGGAAGCCGTCCTCGTCGCACCAGGGCGTGTAAAGGACCTGCCCCACCGCGCAGCGCTTGACGTCGCGGGTGACGACGCGGTCGAGCAGGCGCTGGGCGCCCGGCCCAGTAACGTGATACTTGTAGAGTGGGCTGACATCAATCAGCGCCGCGGCGTTGCGAATAGCGTAGTACTCGCGCTCGTGCGAGTGTTCGTAGACGCTGGCCGCCAGGAAGCCCGACCAGTTGCGCCACTCGTGGCTGTGACACAGCGGCGCGGTGCGAGTATGGAAGGGAGAAGGAACGGGCATGGGACGGCCGGACGAGATTTGAACCGAAATATCACTATGTGAAACGAATATACAAGCGGCAGACGCCGAGTGTCAAGCCAGCCAGGGCCCGTATAATCGGCCACATGTTGGCAACTGTCTATTCTGATACGCAACGCGCCCACAACACCGCTGGCGTGCGCCTGGAGGGACATCCCTATATCATCGACGAAGTGCCGGCGCGTGCCGAGATCCTGCTCCAGGCCGTGCGGGCGGCCGCGCTGGGTCCTGTCGTTGCGCCAGACGACTTCGGTCTGGCGCCCATCCTCGCCGCGCACACGGCTGAGTACGTTGATCACCTTCAGACGGTCTACGCCGCCACCGCCGCGATCGACGGCCAGGCCGGGCCGGTGCTCGGCAACACCTTTGCACCGCGCGGCGCTTTGCGCAAACCAGCGAGCGTGCTGGGCCTCACCGGATACTACAGCTATGGCGTGGGCAGCCCCGTGCTGGCCGGCACCTGGGCGGCCGCTTACGCCGCGGCTCAGTGCGCGCTGACGGCGGCAGCGCGGGTCAAGGCGGGTGAACGCGCGGCTTATGCGCTCTGCCGGCCGCCCGGGCATCACGCCGCCGCCGACCTGTACGGCGGTTATTGCTACCTCAACAACGCCGCCATCGCCGCGCGCTGGCTGGCGCAAACCACGCGGTCGCGCGTGGCTATCCTGGACATTGACTACCACCATGGCAATGGCACCCAAATGATCTTCTATCGCGATCCCGGCGTGCTGACTTGTTCCCTGCACGCCCACCCGGATGACGACTATCCCTGGTTTTGGGGCGCGGCCGACGAACGCGGCGATGGGCCCGGTCTCGGCTTCAACCATAACTGGACCCTACCGCAGAACACGGGCGACGAGCCGTACCTGGCTGCCCTGGCCGCAGCGCTCGGCATCATCGCGAGCAACGACCCCGCCTGGCTGGTTGTTTCGGCCGGGTTCGACATCGCCGTGGGCGATCCAGTCGGTGGCTTTGCCATAACGCCGGCTGGGCTGGCCGCGATCGGAGCGCAGATCGCCAGCCTGGGAGTGCCCACGATCATCGCGCAGGAAGGCGGGTATCTGTTGGACCGCCTGGGCGCCAACGCGCTGGCGTTTTTGGGCGCTTTCGCATAGGATTGCGGCCCAGTGGCGGCGGGTCCAACGTGCAGCGCCATGCTGCCCGTACTATTGACCTGCCCGCGCTAAGTGCTATAACAGGCCGCCAGACCAACGCCAGCCGCGCCCAAGAGCAGCCGGCGGGCAAAGGGGACAGGCACCCATACACGAGCGACCAGGCAAGCCACCGTGACCCTCATAAGTGCGCAGCGCCATGACCCGGCTGTGACTGAAGGTCTGCAGATTGTCGAGCGGCTGATCCGGCTCGAGATCATGCGTCTGCGGGCCGCGGGCAGTTCCACCGGCGACGAGGATTACCGCGGCCTCTTCATTTCTGACGAGGAAATTGACCAACTGCTGGCCACCGCACCGGCCGAGGCAAACCAGCCGACGCCAGAGATTGCCGACGGTTTTGCGCGCCAACGGGCTGCCCTGGTTAGGTTGGCGCAGAATGCTCCCGCGGCCTTGGGCCGCCTGATCGGCCTGGCGGGGCTCAATGTCTTCGAGGTAGGCTGCGTGCTCCTCGGCCTCGCCATGGAAACTGACGCCCGTTCTGAGCGCCTGGTCGCCTACGTGCAGGACGACGTCACCAGGCGGCGCCCACGGGTGGCGCTTGCGTTCCGGCTGTTAGGAGGTGACCCAAACGGGCTGGCCGAGCGCCGTTGTTTCGCGGCCGCCGGTCCTCTGCGCGGCCTTCACATCGTCAGCCTCTACCCCGACCCCGGGCAACCCAATACACCGCTGCCAGCCCAGATTCTGGCTCTCAACCCACGCATTGCCGGGTTCCTGCTAGGGCAGGACGCGCCCGATGAGGCGCTGGGGCCGCACGCCAAACTGCGCCCGGTGGGCGCAATGCCCGGCGCCACGACGATGCCAGCCGGCCTGATCGAGCGCTTGGATGAGCTGGCAGCCCTCCCACCCACCACGCTCGAACCGCCGGTGATCCACTTGAGCGGCCGCGACCCGATTGAACTGGAGCGCGCCGCCGCGCGGCTGGCTCAGCCCAGCGGGCTCCCGCTGCTGATGGTCGACCTGCCGGCGCTGGCGGGCAGCCTGGGGATTGAGACCGCCCTGGCCCTGGCCGAGCGCGAGGCGGCGCTGCAAGCTGCCGCCCTGGTGGTGCTCGCGGCGCAGTCGCTCAAGCCCGAGGAGGCCGAGCGTTTGCGCGGAAACCTGACCAGCCGCCCGCCCATGAGCGCCCCGTTGGCTGTCGTGATTTCCGATGGGCGTTTTCACTGGCCGGGCCTCAATATCCCCCTGCCCGACCCCGACTATGCCGCGCGCCGGCGCCTGTGGATCGAAGGAGTAGCCAGTCTCAAGCGTTCTGGCCCGGCCAGCCCGTCCGCCTCGCTGGCGGCCGGCGACTTCAGCAGCCTGGCCGACCGTTTTCGGCTCAATGCCCAGCAGATTGCCGATGCGGTGCACAACGCCCAGGCTTCCGCGGTGTGGCGCAACCCCAAGCAGCCCGAGGTCGAACTGGCTGACCTGTTTGCCGCCGCCCGAACTCAATCCACCCCGATTCTCAATAACCTGGCCCGCAAGATCACTCCGCACTATCGCTGGGACGAGATCGTCTTGCCCGCCGATACGCTGGCGCAGATGCGCGAGATCTGCGCCTATGTAGTGCACCGCCATACGGTCTACGAGGCCTGGGGCTTTGGCCGGAAGCTGGTGCTCGGCCTAGGACTGATGGCGTTGTTTGCCGGCGAGTCGGGCACCGGCAAGACCATGGCGGCCGACATCATCGCCGGCGCCTTGGAGCTCGATCTGTACAAGATCGACCTGTCGAGCGTCATCAGCAAGTACATCGGCGAGACAGAGAAGAACCTCAACCGGATCTTCACCGAAGCCGAGACATCCAACGCCATCTTGTTCTTCGACGAAGCCGATGCCCTCTT
>JADLFO010000316.1 GCA_020845455.1 Caldilineaceae bacterium | reverse complement strand
GCCTGTGCGAAGCAGCCTGCGACCGTGCGCAGCCTAGTCGGCGGGCAGCCGTGTGACCACACCTGGCAGGAGGGGCTGCTGACGCTGCGTCTGCCGCGCCTTGAACTGTTTGACGCCCTGCGGATCGGCTGGCGCGGCTAACACGCCCGGCAGGCCCGATTTGAACATGGGTCACCCCGGTCGCCTAACCGGGGCGTACCCGTGCAGCGCGCTCTCCCAGCCAGAGCAGCAGCCCCCCCGACAGAGCCGCCACCATCGCCATGCCAAAGACCGCCGTCCCGCCCTGAAAATCCCACAGATAGCCGGCCATCACCGAGCCTAAGCTCCAACCGATGCCCGACTGCGCCGCCCCGATCAGCGCCTGCGCCGTGGCGCTGAGACCGGGCGGCGCAGACTCGCCCGCATAGGTCACCGCCGCCACCCAGACCGTCCCATAACAGACGCCGTTGAGCGCCGAGCAGACGACCAGGGCCAGCGGCTCCGTAACCACCGCCATCAGCACCCACACCAGCGCATAACCTGCAAAGCCGAATTGGATCAGCCGACCATGGGGCACGCGGCCAAACCAGCGGCCGCCAAAGAGCATCATGGGGAACTCGGCCATGCCGTTGACCGCCCAGGCCAGCCCGATCATCGCTTCGCTGCCGCCCAACTCCAGCATGTGCAGCCCTAGAAAGTTCACATAGCTGGAAGTTCCCAGGCCCAATAGCGCCATCGCGCCCAAAAAGGTCATATAGCTGCGCTGAGCCGCCAACCGTCTCAGCCCGGCCGGCAGCGATATCCGGCCATCCTGGCCCGCGACCGGCAGACGCAGCCCCAGCCCCGTACAGACAACCGCCAGCAGCAGGCCGTGCAGCCAAAATGCGATCTGCAGATCGTCCGCCCCAATCAAACGCCCCAGCACCAGCGTCACCAGCACAAACCCCAGGCTGCCCCACATCCGTTGATGCCCATAGCTGGACCCCACTCGCCGCACCAGGTCGATCACGGCGCTGTCGACCAAGGAGCCGATCGGCGTGCGGAAGAACGACAGCACGACGACCACCGCCATCAACGGCCAAAAGCTGTCCACCGCCAGATACAACAGCGATACCAGCCCTGCCGCAAACGCGCACAGCGCCAATACCCAGCGGTGAACCTGCCAGCGGTCGGACACCGCGCCCCAGAATGGGTTGGCCGTCAGCGCGATCAGCGGCGCCACGCTGCTCAGCCAGCCGATCTGCGCGCCTGTCAACCCCAAGCGCGCAAAATAGACGTTGAGAAACGGTGTCAAGCAGCCGATCGCCGCAAAATAGAAGAAATAGAACAGCTTGGCGACAAACAGCCCGCGGCGTAGATCGCCGCCCCCTGCGCCAAAGCGCGGCGCAAGCGCAGGCACAAGGCGAAATTGGCGGTAGATAGCGGACATCCTTTCCAGCGCGGAGCAGCAACAGCCGCGACCCGGCAAACGCATAGACAATCGGTCAGTCTCATTAACCTCGACCAAAGGGCGCGGGCCGCGCCTGTGCCTTCACACTACTTCATCCCCGGCCAGCCGGCAACTTCGCCTCCCCCTTTGATACGGCTCCGCCCTCTGTCGCGGTGCGTACTTCTGCGCCCTCTCTCCGGCGAGAGCCGGACAGGGGCCAATTGTCCCGCGGCCTGGGGTCATTTGTCCTTGTGCCGCGGTGCACAAAACCTTTGACATGCCCCCCGCCGTCAAGTATACTCCCCAAGGAGTTTTGTCTGAGAAATCCATAGATTTCCATAGACTTATGGCGTATTGCGCGTGTACGTGATGCG
The DNA here is from genome assembly GCA_020845455.1 of Caldilineaceae bacterium. Taxonomy (GTDB): domain Bacteria; phylum Chloroflexota; class Anaerolineae; order Caldilineales; family Caldilineaceae; genus QEUY01. The sequence goes on along the minus strand of JADLFO010000316.1, from coordinate 11,554 downwards.
CTCACCTGCCCGGAGCGGTCAACGTAGACCGTTCCAACCGGAAGGACAACACCCGTGTCACACCCGTTTGAGACCCCGTCTTCGGATTACCCGCCGCCCCGGCTCGTCTTTTGGGAGACCACCGCGGGCTGCAACCTGGCCTGCATCCACTGTCGCCGCATCACCGTGGCCGACCAACTGACGCCCCAAGACCTGACCACTGCCGAAGCCTTCGACCTGATCGACCAGATCGCCGCCTTTGCCCGCCCGATCTTCGTGCTCTCCGGCGGCGAACCGCTCTTCCGTCCCGACATCTTCGACATCGCCCGCCACGCCGCCGACGCCGGGCTGATCGTCGCCCTGGCGACCAACGGCACGCTGATCACGTCAGAAGTAGCCCGCCAGATCAGGGCCGGCGGCATCCAGCGCGTCAGCATCAGCTTTGACGGGGCCGACGCGCCCACCCACAATCTCTTCCGGGGGACGAGCGCGTTCGAACGCTCCGTCGTCGGGATGCGCTATCTGGCCGAGGTGGGCGTGCCCTATCAGATCAACACGACCGTAGCGCGCCACAATGCCCATCAAATGCCCCAGACGCTTGACCTGGCCAAAGATCTCGGCGCGGCCGCGCTGCACCTCTTTCTCTTGGTCCCCGTGGGCTGCGGCATGGAGATCGCCGACGAACAGCAGATCTCGGCGGCGCAGTATGAAGACATCCTGAACTGGATGTACGACGCAGAGATGGAAGGCGGCATCGAACTCAAGGCCACCTGCGCGCCCCACTACTTCCGCATCGTGCGCCAGCGCCAGGCCGAAGAGCGCCGCCAGGGCATCGTGCGCCGGCGGCCCGACAGCATGCAGCGCCAGTCTGCCAAGGGCGCAACCGGTCACGCCGCCGGACGCCCCGGCGGACACCCAGAGGGCCATCCCATGAACGCCGCCACCAAGGGCTGTCTCGCCGGCACAGGCGTCTGCTTTGTCAGCCACCGCGGCGAGGTTTTCCCCTGTGGCTATCTGCCCGTCGAAGCCGGCAACGTGCGCCAGACCCCGTTTCAGCAGATCTGGCAGCGTTCGCCGCTCTTCGACGAGATGCGCAACCCCGATGCCCTGGGCGGCAAGTGCGGTCTGTGCGAGTTCAAAAAGGTGTGCGGCGGCTGCCGGGCGCGCGCCTACGGCATGACCATGGACTATCTGGGCGAGGAACCGTTCTGCACCTACGAGCCGCGCGGCCTCGCCCTCCAGACTGAGTTCTAGACCGGCAGGCCGGCCGGCTTTGATGCCGGGTCGACCCCGTATATCACGACAGGATTTCGCATGGCACTTGCAGATCACAAACCCGTCGATGTAGCCATCATCGGCGGCGGCATCAGCGGCTTGGCCACCGCCTATTATCTCCAGCGCCAGGCCGAGCGCGAGCAGCGCCCGCTGCGCTATACGCTGCTCGAACGCTCGCGCCGCGCCGGCGGCAAGATCATCACCGAACAGGTCGCCGGCTTTGGCGACCAACCCTTTGTCGTCGAAGGCGGGCCGGATTCCTTTATTACGCAGAAACCTTGGGCGCTGCAATTGGCGCGCGAACTGGGGCTGGAGGAGCGCATCCTCGGCGCCAACGACCATCTGCGCAAGACCTATGTGCTCAACCGCGGCAAGCCGACCCCGCTGCCCGACGGCGTGCTGATGATCGTGCCCACCCGCTTTCTGCCCTTTGCCCTTTCGCCGCTGATCTCGCCGCTGGGCAAACTGCGCATGGGCCTGGACTTTTTCATCCCCGCCAAGCGCGACGACGAAGACGAGACCCTGGCCGACTTTATCCGCCGCCGCCTGGGGGACGAAGCGCTCGACAAGATCGCCGAGCCGCTCATGTCCGGCATCTACAACGCCGAGGCCGAACGCCAATCGCTGCTCGCCACCTTCCCGCGTTTCCGCGATATCGAAAAACGCCACGGCAGCCTGATCCGGGGTATGTTGGCCTCCAAACGCAGCCCCAAACCGGCTGCAACCAATGGAACGTCGCCCAAACCGGTCTCCATGTTTACGTCACTGCACGACGGCACGCAGGAGTTGGTCGATACCTTGTTTGGCCGGTTGACCGGCGATATCTGCCTAGGCGTGGCGGTGACGGCTATCGCCGCCCAACCGGATCGCAGCGGCTACCGGCTGACCCTGGACGACGGCACGGCGCTGCTCGCCCGGCAGGTGGCGCTGGCGACACCGGCCTTTGTCTCCGCCGACCTGCTGCGCCCGCTCTCGCCCGGCGCCGCCGACCTGCTGGCCTCGATCCGCTACGTCAGCACCGGCACCATCTCGCTGGGCTTCCGCCGCGACGAAGTGGCCCACCCGCTCAACGGCTTTGGCGTGGTCATCCCGCGCAGCGAACGCCGCCCGATCAACGCCATCACCTGGAGTTCGACCAAGTTCAACCATCGCGCGCCCGACGGCCATGTCCTGCTGCGCGTCTTTTTCGGCGGTTCGCGCAACCCGCAGATGGTCGACCGCTCCGACGAGGAGCTACTGGCGATCGCCCGCCGCGAGTTGGACGCGCTGCTCGGCATCCGCGCCGAGCCGGTCTTCCACCGGCTCTTTCGCTGGCGCAACGCCACGCCGCAGTATGACGCCGGCCACCTGCAGCGTGTCGCCGCCATCGAAGCCGCCCTGCCCACGGGCATCTACGTCACCGGCAGCCCCTACCGCGGGATCGGCATCCCCGACTGTGTCCACCAGGCGCAGGGAACCGCCGGCCAAGTCTGGCAACATCTGACTACCGTCTCTCAACCGGAACTTGCTCAATCGGAACGGACGCTATGATCGCCAAATCGCTCCGCCTCTTGCTCGGATCGCTGCTCATCCTGGGCCTGCTGGCCGGCTGTGCGCCGGTCGCCGCGCCCGCTGCCACAGATGCTGGAACCGCCGCCGGCGCAACGCCCGGCGTGCTCGTACGCGCCATGACCTCCGAACCGGCTGTGATCGACCCCCAGGGCGCGCCCAGTTCGGGCCTCAGCCTGGTTCTGCCCTATCTCTTCGATACGCTTGTCGTGCGCGATGTGGACAACACCATCCTGCCCTCCCTGGCCGAAAGCTGGGAGACCAGCGACGACGGGCTGACCGTCACGATGCGCCTCAAGCCGGGCGTCACCTTCCATGACGGCACGTCGTTGAACGCCGCTGCGGTCCAGGCCACCTTTGAACGCTTCAAAGAGACCGGCATGGCGTCGCCCATCTATGAGGGTGTCACCCAGATCGCGTCCATCGAAGCGGTGGACGACACCGCCGTCGCCTTCCACTTCGACCAACCCGCCGCCAACTTCTGGAGCACGGTCAGCATGCCCTATGCGGCCATCATCAGCCCTGCCTCGATCGAAGCGGCCGCCGCCGCGGGCACAGGCCATCTCATCGGTACCGGTCCCTTTAAGCTGGCCGACTGGAGCGCAGGCCAATCGTTGACATTAGAGCGCAACCCCGACTATGCCTGGGGACCGGCGACCAGCGAAAACCAGGGCGCGCCCTATCTGGATCAAGTCGTCTTCAAGGTGATCCCAGACGCCTCCACCCAACTGGCGGCCCTTGAAGCGGGCGAGGTGGATGTCATCTTCATCAACCAGCCAAGCCATAAGCAAAAACTGGAGAGCGACCCCAACGTCACGCTGCATGAAACCGTACTCAACAGCCTGATCTACCTAGGCTTTAATACACAGCGCTCCCCCTTCGACGAGGTTGCGGTGCGCCAAGCCATTGCCCACGCCATCAACAAAGACGAGATCGTCAGCTTGGCCCTAGGCGGACTCGGCCAAGCGGCCTTTGCCCCGCTGCCGCCGACCCTGCCCGGTTATGATCCGTCGCTCAAGGAGTACGAACTTGGCTTCGACCCGGAGCGCAGCCGCGCCCTCTTGAGTGAGGCAGGCTTTGAGGCTGCCGCAGACGGCGCTTGGGTGCGCGACGGCCAACCGCTCCAGGCGCGCCTGCTCACCTCCACACGCCCGCCCAACGAGGCCATCGCCACGCTGATCCAGAGCCAGTTGGCCGCCATCGGCGTACAGGTCGAGATCCAACAGTTGGACGGCAAGGCCGTCATGGAAGCCACCGGCAAGGGCGAGTTCGACCTGCTGCTCTGGCGCTATGACTGGAACGACCCCGACGCGCTCAACATCTTCCTCTCGTCGGCGCGCATTGGCAGCACCAACCGCGTGGGCTACAGCAACCCCGAAGTCGACGCGCTGCTCGACGCCGGCGCGCATGAGTTGGACGAGGCCGCGCGCAACGCGCTCTATGTACAAGCGCAGCAGTTGATCCTGCAGGATGCGCCCTGGCAGCCGCTCTATGTCCCTATCGACGTGCTGGCGATCCGCAACCACGTCGAAGGGGCCAAGCCGGGCTACATGGGCCGCCTGCTGCTCAACGACGCCACCATCGTACCGCAGCCCTGATGAGAACCATCGCGCGTTAAGGATTCACCTGCTGCATGGTCGTTCACCTGGTACACCGGATGTTAGGGGCGCTGCTCGTCCTGTTGGCCGTCAGCGCCATTACCTTCTTCCTCCTCTCGGCTGCGCCTGGCGATGCCGCCTCCACCCTGGCGGGTGAAACGGCGTCGCAGGCACAGATGGCCGCGCTGCGTGCCGATCTCGGCCTCGACCAATCGCTGCTCGTCCGCTATGCGAATTTCCTGCGCGAACTGGTCACCACCGGCAGCCTAGGTACATCGCTGGTCAGCGGTCGCCCTGTCGCCGCGCTGCTGGCCGAGCGGCTGCCCTACACTATCCTGCTGGCCCTGGTCGCCACCGCCCTGGCCGCGGGCGCGGGCATGGCCGTCGGCATTCTCGCCGGCACACGCCCCGGCACCTTGGCCGACACCGCGCTGATGGCCTTCGTCAATCTGGGGCTGGCGCTGCCCACCTTCTGGGTCGCCCTGCTGCTGATCCTGTTTTTCTCGCTGCGCCTGCGCTGGCTGCCCGTCGTCGGTGCGGGGACGCCGCTCCATCTGGTGCTGCCCGCCGTCACACTGGCGCTGCCCACCGCCGCAGTCGTCGCCCGCCTCATGCGCTCCAGCCTAATCGACGTGATCGGGGCCGACTTCGTGCGTACCGCTGCCGGCAAAGGGCTGCCCAAGGGGCTGGTCCTGCGCCGCCACATCCTGCGCAACAGCCTGATCCCGGTGATCACCATCCTGGGAATGCACCTGGGCTATCTGCTCGGCGGCGCGTTCATCGTCGAAACGGTCTTTGGCTGGCCGGGCCTGGGGCGGCTCACCGTCCAAGCTATCTTTGACCGCGACCTGCCCGTAGTGCTCGGCGCTACGCTGACCATCGCCGGCATCTATGTCGCACTCAATCTGCTCGTCGACCTGCTCCACGCCTGGCTCGACCCGCGTGTCGCGGCCGAGGCGATCTAGCGTAGAGGAGATCTAGCCATGGCTGCGGCGCAGAGCGGGCGCGGCACAGGTGCCGTCCGAGACCGATCCTTTATGCAGAAGCCTTTCATGCGGAAATCATTGAGCCACTCTGCCTTCTCCCCCGGTCTCCCGCAAACCGCCTCCGCCTGGCGGGCGCGGCGCGCCCGCGCCGGCCTGGCCGCCCGCGAACCAGGTCGCGACCTGCCGCGCCCGACGCCGCGCCTCATCTGGACACCCAGCTTTCGCATCGGCGCGACGGTGGTGGCGCTGCTCTTGGCGATTGCCATCGCCGCCCCGCTGCTTGCGCCCTTTGCGCCCGAGCAGGTCGGCGCGGGCACGCCGCTCCAGCCGCCCTCCGCGCTCCACCTCTTTGGCACCGACCCACTGGGCCGCGACCTCTACAGTCGCGTCCTGCACGGCACGCGCCTGGCGCTCGCCATGGCCGCTGGCGGCGTGCTGCTGGCCGCGGCAATTGGCGTACCGCTGGGCCTCTGCGCCGGCTTCTATGGCCGCCGCGTCGACTATCTGCTGTCGCGGTTGGCCGAGGTCTGGATGGCATTTCCCGGTCTGCTGCTGGCCCTGATCATCGTCGCCCGGCTTGGCCCCTCGCTGACCAATACGGCGCTGGCGCTGGGCATCGTCGGCGTGCCCAGCTATTTCCGGCTGGCACGCAATGCCACGCTTTCCGCCAAGCAACAGCCCTATATCGAAGCCGCCCATGCGCTGGGGCTGTCTAGCCGGCGCATCCTGCTGCGCCATATCCTGCCCAACACCGCGCCCAGCCTGATTGTCCTCGCCTCGATGCGCATGGGCATGCTGCTGCTGGCGGGCGGCGGCCTCAGCTTTATCGGCCTGGGCGCACAGCCGCCGCTGCCCGAATGGGGCGCGCTGCTGGCCGCGGGCCGCGACTATATGGATAGCGCCCCTTGGCTGGCGCTCTATCCCGGTCTTTTCCTCACCATCACCGTCATCGCCTTCAACCTCCTGGGCGACGGCCTGCGCGACGCGCTCGACCCCATGCAGCGCGGCGAACGCTAACCGCGGCCGCGTGCGCTTGACACCGATCCGGCCCGCGCCTACAATCCTTCGGCGAACTTGAACATTTGACCTGCCCGGCCTACACCGGATCACAGGAGGGATGCCCATGCACCTTGAAGAACAGGCCCCGACGCGGGGCGAAATCATCGACGCGCTCCATACCCACCAAGAAGTCGCCACAGACCGCACCTCCAGCGCGGCGCGCAAATATCACATCTGGACCATCGGCTGCCAAATGAACGTGGCCGACAGCAACCACGTCGCCGCCGAGCTAGAAAAGATCGGCTACGGCCCTACCGACCGTTTGGACGACGCCGACGTCGTCGTCCTCAATACCTGCGTCGTCCGCCAGAGCGCCGAAGACAAAGCCATCGGCAAGCTCGGCAGCCTCAAACCTTGGCGCAAGGCCGACCCCGACCGCACGCTGGCCCTGATGGGCTGCATGGTCGGCGTCAAACCCAGCCGGCAGCTTTTGGATGCCTATCCCGAGGTGGATGTCTTCATGCCGCCCAGCGAATCCACCCCGCTGATCAACCACTTGCGCGAAGTCGAGATCAACGCCGAGATGGCCGCCATCGAGCGCGAACAGCTCATCCGGCGCTATCAGGTACAAGACGAGCTTCAGCCGATCGGCACGCGCCAGTCGATCCGCCATCTGGCGCTCAGCGGCCAAGCGCCGGTCGCGGCCCATGTGCCGGTCGTCTATGGGTGCAGCCACGCCTGCACCTTCTGTATCATCCCCTTCCGCCGCGGCGTGGAACGCAGCCGCCCGGTCGCCGAGATCGTGGACGAGATCCGCAGCCTGGTCGACCAGGGCGTGCGCGAGGTGACGCTGCTCGGCCAGATCGTCGACCGTTATGGCTATGACTGGCGCGGCGACTTGGGCAACAGCGCCACAGTCGATGCCTTTACCGGCCATGTCGATGGGCAGGGGGGCGACCAGGACTACGACCTGGCCGATCTGCTGGCCGCAGTCAACGACATCGACGGGCTGTGGCGCATCCGCTTCCTGACCAGCCACCCCAACTACATGACCGGCCGCATCCTGCACGCCGTGCGCGACCTGCCCAAGGTCTGCGAACACATCGAGGTCCCCATCCAAGCGGGCGACGACACAGTGCTGGAGCAGATGCACCGCGGCTATACCAGCGCCGGCTACCGCGCCCTGGTCGAGCGTATCCGCACCACGATCCCCAACGTGGCGATCCACACCGACATCATCGTCGGCTTCTGTGGCGAAAACGCCGAGCAATTTGAGCGCACCTACGAAGTCTTGGCCGACCTCAAACTGGATAAGGCGCATTTGGCGCGCTACAGCCCGCGGCCCGGCACGGTCAGCGCACGGCGCATGGCCGACGATGTCCCCGAAGCGGAAAAGGTGCGCCGCCACAAACTTCTGGAAGACCTGCAGGAGGCCATCTGCGCCGAGATCAACAGCCGCAGCCTGGGTCAGACCGTGGAAATCCTGGTCGAAGACCTGCACAAAGGCAAGTGGCGCGGGCGCACACGTCAAAACAAACTGGTCTTTATCGAAAGCGACCTGCCCCTGCGCGGACGGCTGGTGGAGGCGGAGATCACCTGGACCGGCCCGTGGAGCATGCAGGGCCGCCTTGTGCGCGACGTCTCCCCCCTGCCCGACAGGCTGGACGCGCCCAAGCCGGTCATCCGCCTGGTCGCCTAGACAAGTTGGTTTGATGCAAACAAAACGCCCGCGGCCTTCACAAGCTGCGGGCGTTCTCTTACTTTTACCTATACTGCTACCTTATATCGCTCGTAATATCGCTCGCAGGTGCGGTTGGAAAACTGCACCTGCGCTTTCTTCCTTCTCTCTTCTTTGCGGCCTTTACGTCCTCTGCGGTTCATCCTCTGACAAGCCGCCTAACCATCCCGCCCCAAGGCGCGGGCGATGCTGCGGATGTCGTCCGGCGCGGTGCGGCAGCAGCCGCCGATCAGCCGCGCGCCGGCTGCGCGCCACATCCGCGCCGCTGCGCCGAAGTCGGTGACGCCCGCCCCCGGCAGCCAACAGCGCCGCACCGCGTCCCAGCCTTCCCCAGAGTTTGGATAGACCAGCAGCGGCTTGCGCGCCAGGTCGCGCACCGAGGCCAGCAGCGGCTCGATCAGGCGCGGGGCCGTGCAGTTGACGCCCACCGCCACGACCTGCGGACACTCGTTCGCCAGCGCCACCGCCTCGGCCAGCGGCTCCCCATGCCACAGATGCGCCTCGTCGCCGCAGCTAAAACTCAGCCAGGCGGTCGCGGCGGGGAACTCGGCCAGCAGCGCGGCCAGTGCTTCCGCCTCGACCAGCGTAGGGATCGTCTCGCACGCCAGCAGGTCGGCGGCGCTCTCCGCCAGCAGCGCCAGGCGCGGGCGGTGGAAGTCCATCAGTTCCGCCACCGTCAATCCATAGTCCCCACGGTACTCAGAGCCATCGGCCAGGTATGCGCCATAGGGCCCAATCGAAGCCGCCACCAAGGGACGCAGCCGCCCCACGCGCTGCGCCGGGTTCGCCCAAAACGCCTGGCGAGCGGCGTCGGCCAGATCGACGCTACGCCGTATGCACGCCGCCGCCTGGGCAGCGTCCATCCCGCGCGCCGCAAAACCGGGAAAGGTGGCCTGATAGCTGGCCGTAGTCGCCACATCCGCACCCGCGGCAAAATAGTCATAGTGCACCTGGCGGATTAGGTCAGGGTCTTCGGCCAGCAGCTTGGCCGACCACAGGCGACCCTGCAGGTCGGCGCCGCGACGCTCCAGTTCAGTCGCCAGCGCGCCGTCCAGCACCATGACCCCGTGATCGGCCAGGAAGGGCGCTAGGGGGTTGTTCGCTTTCCCGCCCGCAGTTGCGTCCATGTGCCTGTAGCCGTGCAAGGCTATGCCGATTTCGGCCGGCGCGCAGTATACGCGGCCAGCCACGCTCCCAGCGCGGGATGATTCAGCCGCTGCTGAACCTGCTGCCAGGCGGCCAAGACCTCCGGCTTCTCGGCGATCTCCTGCGCGTTGGGCAGAAAGCCGAAGTCCAGATAGACCTTGACGGCCCAGATGCGCCCCGACGACGTGCCCAGCACCGCCGCCGGATGGCTCTCGGCCAGCCGCTGCATGGCGCGCGTCATCATCGGCTTGGACAACCCGCGGCCTTGGTACTCCGGATGCACCATCACCCAATGGATGCGGCCGCGTTCCCCAGGGTTAGCTCGCTCCTTTTCCCACCAGGCCGTAATGCTGCCGACCACCCCGCCGCTGGGGGTCGTCACAAAAAACATGCGCCCCGGCAGCGCGTCGATGTCTTCGCCAAATTGGCTCTGCCACAGATCAGATTTGACCTCAAAAAAGGGTTCCGCCGCTTGGTTGAGCCGTGTCCAAGTCACATCGTCGCCCGGCTGATAGGTGCGGAACTGATAGCCAGGCGGCAGTTCATAGAGAGGAAACCCCTGCATATCGTCGCGCACCATGTCGAAGGAGGCGTTCGCCAAGGGCGCGTTACCGGATTCGATGCTATCAGACACTGTATTATCGGATACTGTGCTAGGGGATGCCGCACTGTCCGGCGCGTGATGGGCGGTCGCCTCCTGGCCGTTCATGCGCGCACCTCGCCGGTCACTTCCGGCACAAATGAACCGTCTTCCATGATGACGACCTCGCTGCCGTCGGCGCAGAGGCCTGTCAGCCGCATCGTCGGCGTGCCGATCATCATGTCCTCATGCGCGTCGGCCTGGTTGACGCCCAGACGGCGCAGTTCCTCCTCGTCGAGCCTAGAGCCGTCCACCACACCGTCCGGATAGGCCTCGCCAAAGGCAATGTGACAGGCGGCGTTCTCGTCGAAGAGCGTCTCAAAAAAGACCACATTGGCCTGGTTCACCGGGGAGCGCACATCCACCAGCGCCACCTCGCCCAACCGGCGCGTGCCCTCAAGCGCAAAGAATTGCTCGAGCACCTGCCGGCCCACGGCGGCGTAGAATTCGACGACCTCGCCTTCGGCAAAGCGGAAATAGGCATCACGCACCTCGCGCTCAAAGGGAAAGGCCGGTTTGGAAATGCGGACCCAGCCTTCCGTGCGCCGGTTGTGCGGTGTCGAAAAGACCTCCTCGGTGGGCATGTTGGGGAAAAACACCACGCCGTCGGGGCGCTGCGCCGCCGCGCCCATCCATTGGGGCCGGTCGGTCATGCCCACGGTCAGGTCCGTGTTAGGCCGACCGTCCGGCCCCGGTTGCGAGTCCAGGAAGCGCAGGCTGCGCACCTGCCGACGCGCCAGAAAATCGACCACGCCCTTCAGCATGCGGTCGTGCGTCTGCCAGGCCGCGGCCGGGTCCGGTTGGTCTGCCCGGCAGGTGCGCAAAATCACATCCCACAGCGCGTCCACCGCCTGCTCTGGCGGCAGCGCAGGGAAGACCTTCTCGGCCCAGGCGGGGGTGGGCACGGCGGCCACACACCATTGCACTTGGTTGGCCATTACCGCCTGCGTATAGAACTTGATCTTCTGTGACCGGGTGACTGCCACCGTGCGCATCGCCGCCGGGTCCACATCGTCGAGCAAATCGGGGAATTCCGGCCCCACCAGCGACAGCCGCGCCCAGCCCTCGTCGATCATCCGGCGGTGGCGCGCCACCTCAAAATCGGGAAAATAGCCCAGGTAGTCGGGTCGGCTGTGTACCAGCCGCGCCCTGGCGAGCGGCGTATCTTGCCAATCCACATGCACATAGGGCGCGCCGGCGCGATAGGCAGCTTCAGCCACATCGCGCGCCAGATCGCGATGGGCCAATTCCGCGCCGATCCGTAGAGATTGGCCGGGCTGCAAGTTCAGACCGGTGCTCACCAGCAGATCCGCATAGCGCCCGCGCAAGGCCGCCATTGATGGATTCATCCTCATTCCTCTTAAAAGATCAAACTGGCCGCATCGGATGAGACGGCGCAGGACGGCAACTGTTCGTGTCGAGCATTATACGCCAGGGTCGGCGGCGGCGAAAAGCAGCCGCGCCTAGCTGCGGATCCGCAGCGCACCTCGTTTTTTTGACAAATCGGTGTAGGATTCGTATACTAAACGGACAATCGAACGTACGGCCCACTAGCTCAACTGGCAGAGCAGCTGACTCTTAATCAGCGGGTTCGGGGTTCAAATCCCTGGTGGGTCACAAGCGCGCAGGGCGCGCTGTGGTTATG
>JADLFO010000315.1 GCA_020845455.1 Caldilineaceae bacterium | reverse complement strand
GTAGAGATAGCGGCCTGCGGTCACAGCGGCGGGGGCCTGGGCGGAGCGCAGATGTATGCTGCCGCCGAATGTGGCGCTGCCGGTGATTGGTCCCAAGTCAGGCCGCGGGCCGTCGAGCGGATAGCCTTCGAGCAGGAGATAGCCGGGGCCGGGCAGGGTCTCCGAGAAGAAGGCTGGGCCGTGAGACGCCAGGTCACGCCGGATGACGCCGGTGGGGTCGCTGACGGTGTCGTAGAGGCGGTAGTGCCAGATGCGGGCATAGGAGGCGGCCAGGGTGTCGAGCGCGGCGACGGTGTCGGCGGCGGAGATCGCGTAGAAGTCGCTGTCGGCGCGGCCCCAGCCCAGCGTGGGCGGGGCATCGACGCTGCCGGCGCGGATCACCACGGGCGCGAGGGGTGTCTCCGCGCCTGCGGCGGTTGCCCGGCGTGGCTGCCCCAGGAACGTGCTCAGGCGTGGAAAGGCGACGATGGGTGGGGGCGTGGCGTCGTTCGGGCCGGCGGGCGCTTGGGGCCAATAGACGGCGAGCGCGGGATAGACCCAGCCGGCGTTGACGAGGATGGCGTCGCCGGGCCGCCAGGCGCGGGCCAGCATGGCGACGGCGGCGCGATGGTCGTCGGCGCGCAGTTCGGGGGAGCGCCAAAAGCTGACCAGGGCGGCGGAGGAGGACGCAGCCAGCAGCAGCGCGATGGCGGCGGCGGCCCAGGGTCTGGTGTGCAGGTAGGCGATGAGCAGGGCGGCGATCACGGGAAAGAGCGCGGCGTAGGGGACGAGATAGCGCACATGATAGAGCGGCGTGAGCGCCAGGCTGAGGATGAAGATCAAGGTCGTGGGACCGAGCAGGAGAGCGGGAAGCATCCAGCGGGCCGCGGCTTCGCGAGGGGTATTTTCTTTCGCGTAGACAAAAAAGGCGACTAGTACGGCCAGTACCAGCGCCGCCCATACCCAGAGGGGGCCGGCGGGCGGCGATTGGCCGACGGCGGGCGCGGCCAGCGCCTCGACAGCGGATGCGGCAAACTCCGGCCAAGCGGTCCAGGGGGTGCGCCACGGCGGGACGGGAGGGTCGAGTGCTTGACGCAGGAAGATCGGCAGCCACGGCAGCCAACCGGCGAGCAAGGCGACCTGGGCCAGCAGCCAGTCGCGCAGGGCGGTGTGAGGTTGGCGCGCGCGGGATGCGCGGATCAACGCCAGCGTGACCAGCGGCGCCAGGACGGCGAGCCAAAAGAGAAAATAGTAGAGGGTGTATAGCCCGGCAAGGGCCGCCGCCACATAAAGCGCAAGCAGTCCGAAGCGGCGGCGGGCCGGGTCAGCGCAGTTCGCAGCGCGCTGCATGTAGGCGCCGGCGCTCCACCAGGTGAGCAGGGCGACGGCGCTGCCCAAGGTGTACATGCGTACTTCTTGCGAATACATGACCTGGAAGGGGTTGAGCGCGCCGAACATGATGGCAAGGGTGGCCGCGGCGGGGCCTCCGGCGCGCCGGGCGATTGCGCCGATCAACGCCAGGGTGATCATGCCGAAACAGAGGCTCGGCCAGGTGTAGAGGAACTCTAACCTATGGGCGAGCGTTGGAGCCGTCAGTAAGCGCCACGCGTGGAGCAGCAGGTAGTAGCCGGGGGGATGGATGTCGCGGGCGGTGTGTGCGATGAGGTCGGGGATCGGCTGGCTTGCCAGATAGACGCTGACCGTCTCGTCGTACCAAAGCGATTCGGCGCCTAGCCTGTGGAGGCGGAGGCCAAACGCCAGGAGCAGCCCTGCCAGCAGCAGCAGGCGCAGTCCATGCGGTCGAAGAGAGGGCATCCAGACAGGCTTCATTGGCACGATGCTAACATAGCGGTCTGGCGGCGGCAAAGCCTGCGCCGCTATGTGTGCGCGATGCGTATTCAGCCCCGCGCACCCCTTGGGTGATCGAGGCTGTTCGGGTACAATGGTTCCGTCCATCAGCCTGCACTACCCGACTCGGCAGCAGGGATGGGCGCGATAGGATATGGCGACATCATCCGTTCAACGACTGACCATTTGGGGACGAGCCAGGGCCTTGCCCAGCGGCGTGTGGACGCCGCTCTTGGCGGCGCTGCTGCTGGCGGCGGCATGGCTGCTGTGGGTTGCGACGGCGCGCGCCGTCACTGTGCAGGTGGACGGCGTTGCGCTGGAAGTGACGACGCATCGCCGCACGGTGCGCCAGTTGCTGCTGGATGTAGGGCTGACGCTGCACGCCAATGACCGCGTCTCGCCAGGGCTGGACGACCCGCTGCGGCGGGTGCGCGCCGTGGATGTGCAGCGGGGGCGGCCTGCGCAGATCGTGGCTGACGGCCGCACGATTGCGACGTCCGGTTTTGGCCGCACGGCGCGCGAGATCTTGCAGGAGGCGCGGCTGGTTGTGGATCATTATGACCAGGTCGTGATCGACGGTGCGACCTATGGGCTGGACGACCCGCTGCCCGTCACCGCGGCCGCGCCGCGGCCGCGTCGATTTTTCCCGGCGGACTCTTGGGCCGAGAGCCAACCCGCTGTGCTGCAGATGCGAGTCGTGCGGGCGCTGCCGATCGTGGTGGACGATGGGAGCTTGCCCTATGTGATCCGGACGACCGCGCCCACCGTGGGCGAGGCGCTCCGCCAGGCGCAGATCACGATCTATCTCGGCGACCGGGTGGACCCAAGCTTGGGCAGCGAGGTGGTGACCGGGCTGCGTGTCACGATCCAGCGCAGCAAGCCCGTGTCCGTCGTCGTGGATGGGCGCACCCTTCGGACGCGCACGCGCGGGTTGACGGTGGGCGACGCCCTGGCCGAGATGCGGATCGGCGTCAGCGGGATGGACCGGGTTGAACCGCCGCTGGACGTGGCGCTCTATGATGGGGCCAAGATCGCGGTGACGCGTGTCTCTGAAGAGATCGAGGTGACGGAGGAGATCGCTCCGTTTGATACGGTCTATGTGGCGGATGCCGGCTTGCTAATCGACGAGCAGCAGGTCGTCAGCCCTGGGGCCGAGGGGATCACGCGCGCGCGCTTCCGCGTGCGCTATGAGAACGGCGAGGAAGTGGACCGCACGCTGGAGGATACTTGGGTGGCGCAGCAGCCGGCAGAACGGCAGATTGCTTATGGGCAGCAGATTGCGCCCCAAGTTTTTACGGCGGCGGATGGGGCGCAGATCACCTACTGGCGCAAAATCCGCATGTTGGCCTCCAGCTACAGCGCCGGGACAGCGGGCGTCTCGCCCAGTGCGCCCAACTATGGGTACACCTATTCCGGCGATATGATGCGCTTTGGGATCGTGGCGGTGGACCCCAGCATCATCCCGCTGCGGTCGAAGGTCTATGTGCCGGATTATGGCGTGGGCGATGCGTTGGACAGGGGCAGCGCGATTCGGGCGCGGCGGATTGACCTTGGATATGATGACAGCAACCTGGTTTTGTGGAATCGTTGGGTCGATGTTTATCTGCTTTGGCCGCCTCCACCTTCGGCGCAGATCACTTGGGTGCTGCCGAACTGGCCTCGTGTTCCCCAGTAGCCCCGCCGCCCGGCCCGGCAACTGCTGTTCGACATTCCTATGATCCATGGCATACGATAGTCTGACTGTGAATCCACGCAGGATGCGCGCGCGGTTTGCGCTGCGTCTCTTCTGGCTGCCTCTCCTCTGTGTGATCGTGGCGGTGGGTTTGGGGCTGCGCGTGTGGGGGCTGAATTTCGACCATGGGATCGGCTCGCATCCTGACGAGCGCAGCACGGCCTGTTTCTACGCGCCGTCAATTGCGTTGCCCGGCAGTTGGGATGAGTTTTGGGACCCAAAGCGCAGCCCGCTCAACCCCTTGTGGGACCGG
>JADLFO010000314.1 GCA_020845455.1 Caldilineaceae bacterium | reverse complement strand
GGCGAGGCGCTCTATGGCCGCGGCGCGGTGGATGCCAAAGGGCCGCTGGCAACCTTTGTGGCGGCAGCGGCGCGTGTCGGCCATGCCTGGGCTACGGCGCAGGGGGTGCGCGTAGTGGTGGTGGGCGCGGTGGAGGAGGAGGCGGCGACCAGCAAGGGCGCGCGCCATATCCGCAGCCGATTTGACGGGGTGCAGGGGCCGGTCCCCGCGGCCTGCATCATCGGCGAGCCGAGCGGCTGGTCGCGGATCACGCTGGGCTACAAGGGACGGCTGCTGGTGGAGATGGAGGCGCGGCAGCCGATGGCGCACACGGCGGGGCCGGATCGCGGGGTGGCGACGCTGGCGGTTGACCTCTGGAACTGGATAGCGGCGCAGGCGGACACGTTCAACGCCGAGCGCCCGCGCGCCTTTGACCAGCTCATGCCGGGCCTGCGCCAGGTACACACGGCGACGACGGACGACATGCAAGAGGTGGTGGCGGCGCAGATCGGGATCCGGCTGCCGCCGGAGTTCGACGCGCTGGGGTTTGTGCGTGAGTTGGTGGCGTGGGCGGCAGCGCGACAGGGTATCGACGCGGCGCTGCCCGATGAGCTGCCGGAGGCGCGCGACCTGGTGATCGACCTGGACGGCGAGCGGACGGCGCTGCGGCTGCGTTTCCGCGGCTATGAGCGCACCTGGCGCAGCGAGCGCGACCCGCTGTTGGTGCGTAGCTTTCTCTCCGCGCTGCGAACAGTCGCGCCCGAGGCGCGGCCCAGCTTTGTGGTCAAGACCGGCACGAGCGATATGAACGTGGTCGCACCGGTGTGGGGCTGCCCCATCGTCGCCTATGGCCCCGGCGACAGCAGCCTCGACCATACCCCGCAGGAGCATCTGTTGCTCGACGAGTATTGGCAGGCGGTGCTGGTGCTGGAGGAGACGTTGCGCACACTCCTGGCCGCGCTCAAGGAATGATCCACCGCAAAGTCGGGACGTTTGTCACCTTGATGTCTCGGCCATGCGGTGTACACTGAGAGCAATCATTATTCTATCCACTCTGATTTCATTGATCCTTTTTATCTTCGCAGGTCTCATCCTTTCCGTTTGTTTGCGGCTGTTGACATATCCATCCCTCGCGAAAGGAGTCCCCCATGAGCGGGCAGAATCGCCGAAAGACCAGGCTGATGGCCCTTCTGGCGTTGAGCTTGCTGCTGCTGCCGATGGTGACCTGTACACAACCCGATCCTTCCCCGCGCACATGCGCTCATTGGGGTGGGCGCTATCAATATTATCAATGGCCGGATTTGGGGCCGAATGCGGGTGCTGTTTCCGGCTACTGCGTTTTTGGCGATGGCACGGTATGCAATCCCCAGCAGTTGCGCGACGGCACATGCACGCCTGCCAACCCTCTTGGCCCTCTCAGCCCCCTGGCCTACCCCAAGCGTGAGTTTCCGCCGATCCATTCCCCGTTCGCTACGCCGCTGTCGCCTCTGTCACCTGAGGAGATCGTGAGCAAGGCCTCGCTGATCTTTATTGGTGAGATAGGCGAAGTCCAGCAACGGACTGAATTTGCCGTCTATACTCAAGATGGGCAGATCGAAAGCTATGTGACCGACGCTGTGGGCAATCCTCTTCCCAATATACCGATTACGGACTTTTTGCTCACGGTCGTTCAAGTGATTCGTGATGACGGCGCTATCGCCTCCGGCCAGCTGATTGTGTTGCGCCTGATTGGTTCGGTGTCGCCGGATATGAAGAACCTGACGAAAGACACGGAGTTCCCCATCAGCTTCACGGGCGACCGTCATCTCTTCTTGCTCACGCCCAATCCCGATGGGCAAACCTATGGTCTACGTTTCGGCCCCTGGAGCCGGTTAACTCTTGATGGCGGCGTTTTACACGTCAGTAACGGGGAGCAGGAGCCGTTTAAGCTCGCGGGGCGCGATGAGCCGGCAAGCCTGGAGGAGTTTGTTGCCTTTGTCGCGACCCAGCCGCTGCCCGGACAGCCACCGGCGGGCACGATGGAACTGCCGAGCGTGCCTTACAGCCCACTGGCGACACCGGAGGTCGTTCCTACTTCGGAGATATCACTCTATGTTCCCATCGGTCTAGGGGGGAGCATCACGGAGACGCAGCCAATGGGGGAGGTAGGCATGAGCGCGCCTGTCAGCCCGTTGGCGCCGCCAAGCAATGTAGGTGTCTTTATCGGTGGCGGCGGTGTTATGGCATACCCCAGGTCATTTGAAGAACTGGTGGACAGCGCCGCGTTGATCGTATTGGGCAAGGTAGGGCCAGTGGTGCAGTATCTCGATTTGGGTGGCTATGGCGGCAGCGATGGCAAGCAGCCCATGGGCTCCCCGACTGACCCGACGAGCATGATGCTGTTCGGGTGGCCCGTCACAGATCTGCTGATCGAAGTGGAACAGGTGATCCGTGATGATGGGAGTATTGCCGCCGGGAAGCCGATCATCTTGCGTATACTTGGATTCGCGACGGCAGAGTCTAAGAAGTTGACCGAGGGGGGTGAGTTTCCCTTGAGTTACACCGGCGACCAGCATCTCTTTTTGCTAGGAGCCAATCCAGATGGTACTTATGGCCTGACTTTCGGCCCACGGAGCCGGTTGATTGTAGATGGAGATATATTGCGTGTCAGTGATGGCACTCAGCAGCCGCTTCTGTTTGTGGACAGTACCGGGCCGATCAGCCTTGATGACTTAATTGCCTATGTCGAAACAGGGACGCTACCTGTTAAGGAAAACACGCTGGGTCTGTTGGCTGTGCCGGATGTCCCGATTGAGCCAGAGACAACGCTATTCGTGGATGCTGCCGCCAGACGGTCTGATTATCTCGCCGTTTGGCCGCCTCAGTCACTGGCGGCGCTGATCAAACATGCTCCGTTGATCTTTATCGGTAAGGTGGGGCCGGTGCATGAATATCTGGACTTTTACAGCTATGGAGAGGATGGCGAGTTAATCCTGAATGCTCTCCCGGAGGGACGCGGTCCTACACCTGCCTATCCTGCGACGGAGTTCCTGCTTGAGGTGGAAACCGTGATCCGCGATGACGGAACAATCTCCGGCGGAGAGCCGATCATTTTGCAGGTGGTTGGACATATTACGGAGGAGAGCAAGCGCCTGACGCAAGCAGATGCATATCCTGTCAGCTATACCGGCGACCGGCACCTCTTCATGCTCACTTCCAATGTGGATGGAAGGAGCTGGGTGCTTGAGTACGGCCCATGGAGCCGGTTGATTGTAGATGGGGATATCTTGCGTATTAGCGATTGCGAACAATCGCCACTTCGGTTTGGGGCTGATAGCGCGCCGGTCACGCTTGAGGAGCTGATTCAGGTGATTGCGGAGCGTCCGTAGCACCGCCTTTTGATATGCGCGCCTCGAGTGGTGTCGAGCACCACACCCACAAAAGGGTGATTCCGGACCCCCTGAGTGAGGAAGCTCTCTGTTCTCTATACGCACTCCGGAGAGATTCCTCGACAGGAGTCTCGGAATGACATTACACACCCAGGCCCAACGGATGTGACTCCGGGCCTGGGGTTTTGTTTCCCCACGAGTTTTCCCCACTTTCCCAACTTGGTCAGAAATTTGGCGAAATTGCCCGTATCCGTCGCACAACCTTTCCGTCTTGATAGTTGAAACCCAGCAGGGAGCGGTGCGAAGCGTCGTTGTCCGGCGATGCTTCCCAGGTAGGCTCCCATACCCGCATGTGGTTGTAAAGAGAAAAATCGAGGATTGTTTCTGCCCGGCTTGGCGTTTGGCCCGCGGGGCAGCAGATGATCGGCGTATCGCCTCGGCTCTCTGTTGGCTGCAGAAGGTCGTGGCTCGATGGATCGTAGGGTGGTTTGCTGTTCCGTAGCGCGCAGTATCCGGCTGCCAACAGAGCAGACTGCGCTGACCCGTCTGTTGAACCTGATTGATGTCGACAAGGAGGTACTTCATATGCGGGAGCAGATACGCCTAACCCTGGGTCGCCTTGCGCGCGACCTGCAGCGGCGGCTGCGCCAGGCGTCACCGCGGCAGCGCAAGCTCTGGAGCGCGGCGTTGGCCTTGATCGTGGTGGCGGTGGTGACGACGGTCGCCGCGCTGCCGCGCATCTTGCGTGCGTCGGAAGAAAGTGTTTTGGCAAACGGCGGTTTTGAGGATGGTTTTGTGGCAGTGCCCGGCTGCGGTATTGTGGGCAGCCAGTGGAACTGTTTCACGAACGGCGGCGCGGCCAACTATGGGTTCTATGACGATTCGTGGGACCTGGTGGTGGCCGAAGGCGACCACAGCCAACTGATCGAGATCAACACCAAAGGCATGGCGGCGGGCGACAATGACCGCTACGCTGGACTCTCGCAGACGGCGCGGGTGGTCAAGGGCCAGCCCTATCGCTTCTCGATGCGCGGCATGATCCGTACGACGAGCACCGAAGGCGACCCTTGGCGCTACAGTGTACAGGTCGGCACGTTGGATCGCCCCAACGGCGACTGGCGCGATGTGACCAACTGGGTGGATGTAGGCTGGAACACCTATTATCCGCGCACCGAACCGGGCAGCTTTAGCGATTTTCAGACTGTCTTTGTGCCCCAGAGCGAAGTTATTACCGTCTTTATCCGTGTCTGGAAGAAGTGGGGCGTGGCGTTTGAGGAGTTGGACGTCAATCTAGACGCCATTGCGCTGGTCGGCCCGCCGCCGCATCGCCAGTCGGAGACGCCGAAGATGGGCGGGATGGGCGGCCCGGTGGGTGAGATGCAGGATGGCCCGATGCAAGATGGACCGATGCAGCAGGGGCCGGCGCAGCCGATGGGCTGGTCGGAACAGCCGCAGTGGGACCGGCCTTTGGTCTGCAACAGCCAGGATTTGGTCTATAACGGCAGCTTTGAACAGGGCTTCGCCGACACGCCGCTGGGCGATGTGGGGCGCGGCTGGGGCGCATTCACGAATGGCGGCGCGGCGGCCTATGGCTTCTATGATGAGCAGTGGACGCCGGTGGTGGCCGACGGCAAGCATGGGCAGCTGATCGAGATCAACTCGAAGGGGATTTTCCCAACCGATGCCGACCGCTATGCGGGCATCTATCAACGGCTGGATGGGCTGCACCCCGGCGCGACCTATGAGCTGACGCTGCGCGGGCTGCTGCGCGGGGTCGGCAACGAGGAAGAACCGTATCGCTTCGCGGCGCAGTGGGGCATTGGCCGTAACCCGGATTGGATGCAGGTAGAGGAGTGGACCGAGATGGATCTCGGCGCGATCTACCCGCGGACGGAGCCGGGCGCGATGGGGAGCTATACGGTGCGCTTTGAGGCCCCCGGCCCACAAGCAGTGCTCTTTATCCGTGGCTGGAATAAGTGGGCCGTGACCAATGTGGAGATGGACTTCAACCTCGACGCCATCAGCGTGCGCGCCTGTGAACCGGCGGGCGGCGGGATGGCTGGGCAGGATCAAGGCCGGCAAGGACACGGCGAGCAGGGCGGGCCGCAGGTGGACGGCGCAAACTGTCTCTATGTGGTCAAGCCGGGCGACAGCCTGGGCGCAATCGCCGAGCGCTTTGGCGTGAGCATGGACGTGATCATGCGCACCAACGGCGTGACGGATGCCGACATGATCTATGTGGGGCAGAAGTTTGAGATTCCCGGCTGCGGCAAGTCCGGCCAAGAGATGGGCAGGATGGAGGGGTCGATGGAGCAGGGTCCCATCGACGGGCCGCAGCGCCCCGGCGATGAAGAACGCCCCATGGGGGAGGGACGGCCCGACAGTGCAGAGCAGCCGCGCACGGCCAAGAGCTACGCCGTGCGCGAGGGCGACAGCCTGGGCGCGATCGCCGAACGCTTTGGCGTCGACGTCTATGCGCTGGCCTCGGCCAACGGCATCGACAACATGAACATGATCTATGCTGGTCAGGAACTGCATATCCCGTAATTTGCGAACTAACCGTAACCGATCACAGCCGGCGAACCGCCGAAACTCCTTCCTTTGACAGCAGAGGGGGTGGCCCTGGAAAGGGCCACCCCCTCTGTCATTGGGGCAAAAACGACGTATCCTCAACCGTAGCGGCGGTAGCATACCGCCGCTACAACTATGTGCGCGCCGTGGGCGGCATCGCATATCGCACCTACGCGTAAGCCCCCCTTGGGGGCGTCGTTGTTTAGCCCGGAGGCTTTAGCTCCGGGCGGGCAGGCGGACCCTTATTCGAGCGGGCTGAGCCAACGGTCGCTGCCGTCGCCGTCGGCGGCCCAACCTTCGACGCTGCCGTCGTCGGAGCGGATCTGATACCAGTTGAAGCCGTTGGCCTGCTGCGGGCCGGCCAAGACGGTGTATTCTTGGCCGGGGTTGACGCGTGCCACGACGGCCGCGTTGGTTCCCGGCTGACTGCGTACGCTGAGTTGGCCGCCGGCGGGCATGGTGACGCGCACGCGGTCGCCCACCTGGGGAGCACGGTCGGCGGGCTGCGGGTCGCCCAAGCGCGGGCTGATCCATTCGGTTTCGCCGTCGCCCTCGGCGGCCCAGCCGACGTTGCCCTGCCCATCGTCGATCTGCCACCAAGTGAAGTTGTCGGCGGTGACCGGCCCGTCGAGGAGGGTGACCAGGATGCCGGTTCCAAACTGGCCCAACAGGTTGGCGTTGGTGGAGGGCAAGTCACGGTAATTGAGGCCGGCGGGCGCAGTGACGCGCGCCTGCGCGCCCACAGCCAACGCTGTGCCGGGGGCGACGGTAACGGTCAGCGTGGCGGTCGGCTCCGGTGTGGGGGTCTCGGTGGGCGCTGCCGGCAGCGGGGTGGGCATCGTCTCTACCTGCGGCTCATTGGCCGCCGGCTGGGTCGCGGCCGTGCTGATCTCCGGTGAAGGGGTGGGCGTGGGCGTGGGACGGGGGGCGAAGCTGCCGCAGGCAATTGTCGGTGCGAGCCAGATCAGCGACACGGCCAAGAGCGCACCTAGCCGCCGTTGGGTCGCGTGCGATGCACGGTTGGATGAATTCATCATTGCCTCTGTCATGCTGCCCGATTGGTTGGCCTGTCCGGTCTGCCTAGAGTGTGACGGTCTTGAGCCAGTTGATATGGCTGAGGGCCGTCAGTCGCTCTAGGATCTCCGGCGGGGTCGGTTCGTCGGTGCCCAGCACCATGATGGCGTCGGTGCGCGGGCCTTCGCGCCCAACATGCATAAAGCTGATGTTGATATCCGCTTCGCCCAGCACCGTGCCGACGCGCCCGATGATGCCGGGGCGGTCGCGGTGCGATGAGAGCAGCAGATGGCCGGTGGCCGGGAAATCGACCCACTGGTCGTTGATGCCAATGATGTACGGCTCACCCTGGAGTACGCTCCCGCTGACGGTGAACTTCTCGGTGGCGCTCGTCACGCGTAGGGTGAGCATATTGTCATAGCGCGCTTCGTGCTGGTGCAGCCTGCGCTCGACCACGTCGATCCCGCGGCGTTCGGCCATCAGCAGGGCATTGACCAGGTTGACGCGGATATTGACGACATCGCGCAGCAGCCCTTTGATGGCGGCGGCGCTGATATAGGCGAGGTCAAAATCGGCCAGGTCGCCGTGCGCGGTGATCTCCAGCTTGCCGATGCCCCACTTGCCGCCCAACTGCTGGAGGAAGCGACCCATGCGCTCCGCCAGGTCGATATAGGGGATCAGAAACTCCAGGTCGGTGGGGGGAATGATGGGCGCGTTGACGGCGTAGCGCGCGGGCCGGTCGTTGAGCACGTCGATCACCTGCAGCGCCACGCCCTCGGCCACCTGCTCTTGGGCTTCGACCGTGCTGCCGCCAAGATGGGGGGTGAGGACGATCTTGTTGCTCTGCCGCAGAGGGCTGTCGGCGGCGAGCGGTTCTTCGGCGAAGACATCGAGCGCCGCGCCTGCGATCCGGCCTGACTTCACCGCCGCGGCCAAAGCCGCCTCGTTGACGACGCCGCCGCGCGCCACGTTGAGGATGCGTGCCGTGGGCTTCATCAATTCCAACTGGGGGCTGTCGATCAGGTTGGTGGTTTGGGGCGTCAGAGGCACATGGACAGTCAGGAAGTCGGCCTGCGCCAAGAGCGTGTCGAGGTCGACCAGGCGCACGCCGCGCTGCGCGGCGAAATCGGCGGTGACATAGGGGTCATAGCCAAGCACGGTCATGCCCAAGCCTTGGGCACGGCGCGCTACTTCCTGGGCCACGCGGCCCATGCCGACCGTGCCCAGGATTTTGTTGCGGATCTCGACGCCCATAAACTGGTTGCGTTTCCACTGCCCGGCGCGTATATGGGCGTCGGCCTGTGCGATAGAGCGGGCCACGGCGAAGAGCATGGCAATGGTGTGCTCGGCGGCGGCCACGACGTTGCCGGTGGGCGCGTTGACGACGATGATGCCCGCCTGGGTGGCGGCGTCGACGTCGATATTGTCGACACCTACGCCGGCCCGCGCCACCACGCGCAGTTTTTTGCCCGCTTGGATCACGGCGGCGGTGACTTCAGTGCCGCTGCGTACAAGCAAGGCATCATAGTCGGGGATGGTCTCCAGCAGTTGGCCGGAGGTCAGGTTGGTGCATACATCGACGTGGATGCCCTCGGCGGCGCGCAGCGGTTTGAGGCCGGATTCCGACAGAGAATCGCTGACCAAGACTTTGTAGTTCACACTCATGGACGGTCTACAATCACTCCCATGGCTGACACATCCTTGCGGACGTCGCTTGTTACATTGATTCGGGCGCGGTCACGCCGATCAGCCCCAAGACGCGCGCCAATGCGGCCTGGCAGGCACGGCAGAGCAGCAGCCGTGCGCCGCTGATCTGCGGTTGGTCGGGGTTCACGACTTTGCAGTCGCGATAGAAGGCGTTGAAGGCGCGCGCCAGCTCCAGCGCATAGTGGGTCAGATTGTGGGGGGAGAGCTTCTCTACCGCCAGTTCAATCTGTTCTTCCAGTTCAAGCATTTTACGCAGCAGCGCCAACTCGGAAGGATGGGTCAACAGATGCAGACCGGCGGCTTCGGGGTCGACCGGCAGGTTCTCGATGTCGAAGCCTTCTTCGCGAGCGCGCGCCAGGATCGAGCAGATGCGCGCATGGCTGTACTGCACATAATAGACCGGGTTTTCATTGCTCTGCTCTACGGCGAGGTCGAGATCGAACTCGATGGTGCTTTCCGGGCTGCGCGTCAAGAGGTTGAAGCGAATGGCGTCGGCGCCCACTTCGTCAACCACCTCGTCGAGGGTGAGCAGGTCGCCGGCGCGCTTGCTGAGCTTGACCTCCTGGCCGTTGCGGATCAATTTGACCAGGTCATACATGAGGATGACCAGCCGGTCGGGGTCTAGCCCAAAGGCCTGCATGATGGCGGCCATGCGCGGCACATGCCCTTGGTGGTCGACCGCCCATACGTTGACGACGCGGTCAAACTTGCGGCGGATGAACTTGTCATAATGATAGGCAATATCGCCCGCCAAGTAGGTCGGGATGCCGTTGGAGCGGACGACGACCTCATCCTTTTCGTTCTTGGGGTAGCGCGAGGCGGCGAACCAGACCGCGCCGTCGCGGCGCACCAACTCGCCGCGCTGGTCGAGATAGTCTAGAGATTGCTCGACCAGCCCTTCGTCGTAGAGGCTTTTTTCGCTGAACCAGTTATCAAACTCGACGCCGATGCGGCGTAGCTCTTCTGCGATATCGGCCAGCACAATGGCTCGGCCCAGCGGTTTGATCTGCTCGACAGCCTCGTTGCGCGGCATGTGTAGGAAGCGGTCGCCCTGTTCGGCGATGATCTGGCGGGCGTAGTCGAAAATATAGTCGCCCGGATAGCCTCCCTCCGGCACAGGCACATCTTGGCCGAGCAGTTGGGCGTAGCGCGCAAACAGGCTTTCGGCGAAGAGTTGGAATTGTTTGCCGCCATCATTGACATAAAATTCGCGCTGCACGTTGTAGCCGGCGGCGCTCAACACGTTGGCCAAGGCGTCACCCAGCACGGCATTGCGTGCGCCGCCATAGTGGATCGGCCCCACGGGGTTGGCGCTGACAAACTCGACCTGCCAGCGTTGGCCCTGCCCGCGGTGGATCGCGCCCACGTCCGGCCCGGCGGCGAGCATCTCTAGGATCAAGTCCTGGATCCAACGCTGCGCCAGCCAGAAGTTAATAAAGCCCGGCCCGGCCAGTTCGACGTGGCCGATCATGCCGCCGGTGGGCAGGTGTTGGGCAATCGCCTCGGCGATCGGGCGCGGGTTGGCCTTCTCGCCGGTCGCCTTGCGAATGGCGGCGGCGGCGACCATCGCCACGTTGCTGCTGTAGTCGCCATGGCCGGCCTGTTTGGGGCGCGCGATGTCGATCTCGTCAAGTTCAAAGGGGGGTAGGCTGCCGTCCGCCTGGGCGGCGACGACGGCAGCGGCAACAAGGCTGCGGATCGAGTCTTTGACCATCATATTAGCGATTCCAGGCGTGTAGTTGTTCCAAGCGTGTATGGATCAGGTATGTGGGTCCGGCGCGTGTTTGGCCTGGACGGGTTCCTGATTGTACCAGTTGGGTCCGGCTTCGACGTCGACCTTGAGCCGCACGGCCAGCGGGTAGGCGTTCTCCATCACGTCGCAGACCAGGTCGGCGACCTCGGAGAGTTCGGCCTGCGGCACTTCCAAGACCAATTCGTCATGCACCTGGAGTAGCATGCGGGCTTGGAAGCCGCCTTGGCGCAGCTTGTCATGCAGCCGGGCCATGGCGATCTTCATGATGTCGGCGGCTGTGCCCTGGATGGGGGCATTGACGGCGGCACGTTCGACCGCCTGGCGCTGGTTAAAAGGCAGACTCGGATTGAGCAGCTCGGGGAAGAAGCGTTTGCGCCCCAACAGCGTTTCGACATAGCCAACGCGATTGGCCTGAGCCAGCGTGTCGGTAATATAGGTGCGGATGCGAGGGTAGGTGACGAAGTATTGCTCCAGAAACAGGCGCGCCTCCTGGCGTGACATCTCGGTGCGGCTGCTGAGGCCAAACTCGCTCACGCCGTAGATCGTGGCGAAGTTGATGGTCTTGGCCAGCCCGCGCTGGGCGCGGTCGACCTGCTCGATGGGCACATGGAAGAGCCGGGCGGCGGTGGCGGCATGGATGTCTTGGTCGGCCAAAAAGGCGTCGATCAAGCCTTGTTCGCCCGCGACTTGGGCCAGGATGCGCAGCTCGACCTGGCTGTAGTCGGCGGAGAGCAGCACCCAGCCCGGCGGGGCGATAAAGGCGCGGCGGATCTCGCGGCCCAGTTCGGTGCGGATCGGGATGTTTTGTAGGTTGGGGTTGCTGCTGCTCATGCGCCCGGTGACCGCACCGGCCTGGTTGAAGTTGGTGTGGACGCGCCCGGTCTCCGGGTTGACCAGCGCGGGCAGGGCGTCGATATAGGTGCCGCGCAGTTTTTCCAACTGGCGCTGTTCAAAAATGATGTCCAGCGCTTGCTGCTGCTGCGACGTGAGGTCGTCGGACTGGGCGGCCAACTGCTCCAGGGCGCCGACCGCGGTGCTGATATGGCCGGACGCGGTGCGCTTCATGCCCTTGGTGGGGAAGTGCAGTTCGTCGAACAGTACTTGGCTCAACTGCTGGGTGCTGCGCAGGTTGAAGCTGTGCCCCACCAGCTTAAAGAGCGCTTCCTCCAATTCGAGCAGCCGTTTGCTGAACTTGCTCGACATTTCGCCCAGATAGTCGACGTCGAGCAGAACTCCGGCCATCTCCATGTCGGTGAGTACGGGCAGCAGCGGCAGTTCGATGGTCTCATAGAGATACCACATGCCGCTGTCTTGCAGCTTGGGTTTGAGGATGTCAAAGACGCGCAGCGTAGCGTCGACATCTGCACCGCAGTAGGGGGCGACGTGGTCGATGCCGACCAGGTCAATCGTCACTTGTTTGCGGCCGGCGCCGATCAGTTCGGTGATCTCGGTCATCTGCCAGCCGAGCAGTTCGGCGGCTTGGGCTTTGAGGCCCAGGCTGCGGCTGCCGGGGTCGAGCACCCAGGCCATGACCATGGTGTCGTGGATAGGGCCTGCGACGCGCAGCCCATGGCGGCGGCAGACGGTCAGGTCATACTTGCCGTTGTGGGCGATCTTGACGATGTCGGGGTCGGCGAAGAAGGGCTGAACCCGCTCGCGCACTTGTTCCCAGGGCAACTGCGACCCGTCGGCGTGGCCGACGGGGATATAGGCGCCCCCCCCCACTTCCCAGGCTACGCCCAGGCCGACCAGCCTGGCGCTCATGGCGTCGGTGCTGGTGGTCTCCACGTCAAAGCTGAGGCGGGTGGCCTGCTGAAGCTTTGCGACCAGGGCATCCAGATCGGCGGCAGTCTGGACACAGAGATAGTCCACGCCGCCGGGTGTGGCGGGCGGGGGCGCGGCCACGCGCTCTTCGGCAAAGAGCGCCATCTGGCCGCGTTCGGGTGCGGCGGGCGGGGCGCCGGCGCGCGGGCTGGGCAGCTCTTTGAGCAGGCTGCGGAACTCCAACTCGTTGAGGAGCCGGATCACGGCCTGCTGGTCATAGTCCTCGACGCGGCAGGCTTCGGGGTCATAGACCAGGTCCAGGTCACGCACGATGGTCATCAAGCGCCGGTTGCGTTCGACCTGGTCGCGGGCGTCGATCAGATTCTGGCGTGTCTTCGGCCCGCTGATCTCGTCGATGTGGGCGTAGAGGTTTTCGACCGTGCCGTATTCGGTCAGGAACTTGATGGCCGTCTTTTCGCCGACACCGGGCACGCCGGGGATGTTGTCGGACGAATCGCCGATCAAGGCTTTGAGGTCGACAAATTGGTCGGGCGCAAGGTTGTAGCGCTCGCGCAGTTCATCCAGACCGTAGAGCACGGTCTCTGGGTTTGGCCCGCCTTTGGTATAGAGGATGCGCACCCGCTCGTCGATCAACTGGAACATATCCCGATCCCCCGACAGGATCAGGACGTCGGCGCCGGTGTCGGCGGCCTGGCGCGCCAGGGTGCCGAGGATGTCGTCCGCTTCGTAGTTGGGATAGGTGACGACCGGGATATTGAAGGCTTGCAGAAACTCGACGATGCGCTCCATCTGGGTGCGCATGTCGTCGGGCATGCTGTCGCGCGTGGCCTTATAGTCGGAGAATTCCGAATGCCGCCAGGTATCGCCGGTGTCGAAGGCGACGGCCACATAGTCGGGCTGGATTTCGCGCAGCAGGCTCAACAGCTTGCGGACAAAACCAAAGACGGCGGTAGTCGGCTCGCCTTCGCGCGTCGAGAGCGGGGTTTTTAGCCCAAAGTAGGCACGGTATGCTTGGGAGTGACCATCGACTAAAAGGAGTGTTGGCATGATTGGTTTGGCGGCGGCTCGGCAGCGAGCGCAGCGCAGGCGCGCTCGGCATCGCAACTGCACAATAAACGACTGCTCGGCAAATTATTGTTCGATGACCAAATTGCCTTGGTCGACCAACTGCTTGATCTGCTGAATCTTCATGATCGAGCGCACCGTGCGCATGCGCCGACCTGCATCCAGGCGATAGCGCCCGCTGGGCAGCTCTAGGATATAGTTGTTTTTGCTGCGATTGACCAGCATGATGATTTGGTCGGGGTCTTCTTGCCAGGTGTTGCCGGTGATATTGTTGCTCATGGCGTTCCGCTCAGGTGGCCCAGAGAAAAATGTCTAGAGTAAGATACAGAAAACACGCGGTCATTGTACAGGCGCACGAAGGCTTTGACAAAATCGCACGCCAGGGTGCAGGGGGGCTAGAGCGGCAGGCGTTCGCCGTCCACGTCGAGCGCAGGCTGTTCTGTATGGAGCGCGGGAGCCGGTCGCGGGCGGCTCTGCCAGGCCTGCCAGCAGCCGACGCCGGCCATGAGGCCAAACCCCGCGGTATAGAGCAAGAGAAAGAGCGCTGTACCCCATTGGCCTTGGGCCGCGCCCAGCGTTGCGGCGGCCAGCGCATAGCAGGCCAAGGCGAATTCGGCCAGAACCAGGCGCGGCAGGGGGAGACGATAGCTGCTGCGCTGCCAGTGGTCGGCGCGGCTGCGTACATGAAATTTGGGCGTGCGCAGGAAATCGCCGCCTGTGCCGGTCAGCCCTTGGAATACGGCGATGGTGTTGTTGAGGGCGAGGCCGGTGCCGATCAGCATGAGCAGCGGCAGCAGCGCCCAGCGGCGCAGCCAGGTTGTGGGATAGAGCCGCTGCTGCGCGACAGCGTAGAGCAGTGGAGGGCCGAGCGAGAAGAGGCTGAGATAGCCCAATGGCGCGGCGGGGTTGATCCCCAGGGCGACCATCGGCAGGGTCACCAGCAGCAGCAGGAGCAGCAGCGGGTGGATCAGATAGTTGCCGAGATGCGCCAGAGCCGCCAGCCGGTGGGTCGGCGGCCAGGGGTGGTGGACGACACGCCCAGCCAGTTTGCGCAGCGTCTGGACGCTGCCTTTGGCCCAGCGAAACTGCTGGCGTTTGAAGGCCAGCAGTTGTGCAGGGATCTCGCCGGGCACTTCGAGATCGCCCAGAAAGAGACCGCGCCACCCCGCCAGGTGGGCGCGGTAGCTTAGGTCTAGGTCTTCACAGAGGGTATCGGCCTGCCAGCCGCCGACGGATGGGTCCTCGATGCAGGTGCGACGCCAGATGCCCGCCGAGCCGTTGAAGCCGAAAGGGTAGCCGGCGGCCATGCGGGCCGTCTGTTCGACGACGAAATGGCCGTCGAGGGCCAGGGCTTGGCAGCGGGTGAGCAGCGAATAGTCTTGGTTCAGATGGCCCCAGCGCGCCTGGACGAATCCCAGAGAGGCATTGCCAGATGCGAGGAAATGTGGCAAAGTATGCTGCAGGAAGATGCTGGGCGGCACAAAGTCCGCATCAAAGATCGCGATATACTCCCCCTTAGCCGTGGGTAAGGCATCTGCCAAGGCCCCGGCCTTGAAGCCGACGCGATGCGCCCTCCGGATGACCTCGATATCTAGTCCGCGCTGCTGCCAGGAATGAATGATGCGCTGCACCAGAGCCGTGGTGCTGTCGTCGGAATCGTCGAGAACTTGGATTTGCAGCTTGTGCCGCGGATAGTCCAACTGGGCGCAGGCGGCGATCAGGCGTTCGACGACATGGCGTTCGTTGTAGATGGGGAGTTGGACGGTAACTCTGGGCAGCGCGGCTGTTGGCAACAATATAGGGGTTGGGCATGGAGCGGCGCAACCGCGCCGCCAATAGTGTAGGGTTAACCACAGCGCATGTAGGCCATAGAGCGCCAAGCCGCCGAGACAGAGGGCATAGAGCAGGTGTAGAAAGGCGGGCAGGTAGTTCCACAGAGATGGCATAGGGCTGTGTCTGATGCCTCACCCCCGCTCGCAGAGCGGGGAAATGCTGGTTTGGGCTGCCCAAAAAATCGCGGGCAAAAAGAAAGCGCCGACGACGTCCCGCCGGCCACCTCCGGGCCATTATAGCGGTGTGATCTTGGGCGCGCCAAATCGCATTCCTATCTGAAGGAAAACGGTAAGCATTTGGGCTCCGGCCGATCCGGCGACGGATGGCCGTCAGTCCCGTGAAAGCGCGGAAAACGCTCGACACCTGGAGGGGAAATGACCACGGAGGAGCCAAACGCAAGGGGGAACAGCCAAGAGCCGGCGATCTCGGCCCGCGAGTTTGCTTCGCTGGTGGAGATGGTAGGATCCGAAATGCCGGACGTGCTGATCGATCTGCTCGACACCTATTTGGAGGAGTCGACGGAACTAGTCGGCGCGTTGCAGAGCGCCAAGGCCCGTGATCGTGAGGCGGAGATGTTGCGCCCGGCCCACAGCCTGAAATCGAGCAGTGCCAGCGTGGGAGCCATGCGGCTGTCGGCGCTGTGCGCCGCGCTGGAGGGGTATTTGCGCCAAGGCAGAGGCCCTTTCGACACGGGGGCGCAGGTCGAGCGGATCGGGGCGGAGTTTGCGCGGGTCGTCCAGGCGCTGGAGCAGGAGAAGCTACAGTTGCGCAGCCGCTAGGCCAGAGCCGGGCGCAGCCGGCGCCAAGAGAGAGGCCGGTCTCCCATGGGAGACCGGCCTCTGGTATTGGTCGTAGCTTTTCCGGGGGTTCGGCGCTTCCGGAAAGGTGTCTGGGCGATCAGGCGTGTTCGCTCTCCTCGACCTTGTGGTTGGCGACGATGGCGTCGGTCAGGTGTTTGGGGACCGGCTCGTAATGGTCGAATTCCAGGGTGTAGACTCCGCGGCCCTGGGTCATCGAGCGCAGGTCGGTGCCATAGCGCATGATCTCGGCCAAGGGGACCAGGGCGCGGACGACCGTGCGGTTGCCCTTTTGCTCCATGCCCTGGACGCGGCCGCGGCGGGTATTGAAGTCGCTCATCACGTCGCCCATATATTCCTCGGGCACGGTGACCTCGATGCGGTAGATCGGCTCGAGCAGCACGGGGTCGGCCTGCTGTATGGCGAGTTTGAAGACTTCGCGGCCCGCGGTCTGGAAGGCGATGTCTTTGGAGTCGACGGGGTGCTCTTTGCCGTCGAAGACCACGGCTTTGACGTCGACGACCGGATAGCCGGCGATCACGCCTTGTTCCATGACTTGGCGCACGCCTTTTTCGATGGAGGGCAGGAAGACGCCGCTGATGGCGCCGCCAAAGACCTCGCTGACATATTCGAAGCCGGAGCCGGAGGTCAGCGGTTCGACGCGCATGTGGACTTCGGCAAACTGGCCTGCGCCGCCGGTCTGTTTCTTGTGGCGATATTGGGCGCTGGCAGTGCGGCTGACGGTCTCATGGTAGGAGACCTTGGGGACGGATGTGTCTACCTTGACGCCGAATTTTTGCTCCAGCCGGCGCACGGCGACATCGACATGGGTTTCGCCCATGCCCTGCAGCACATTCTGTTTAGTGGCCGCCACCGATTCGACGCGCAGGGTGGGGTCTTCTTCGGTGAGGGCGGTAAGGCCCTGGCCCATCTTGGCGCTGTCCGCCTTGGTGGCCGGCGTGACGGCTACGCCATAGAGCGGCTGCGGGAAATGGGGCGGGACAACCGTGAGCAGGTCGTGGGCGTTGGCTAGGGTGTCGCCGGTCAACACATCGTCGAGCTTGGTGATGACGCCGATGTCGCCGGCGGTCAATTCGTCCAGCGGCTGCAAGTCTTTGCCGCGCGCCACAAAGAGGTTGGCGATACGCTCCTCTTTGCCGCTGCGCACATTCGTCAGCCGGTCATCTTTGTGCAGCACGCCGGAGAAGCTGCGGACATAGTTCATGCGACCCACATAGCGGTCGATGATGGTGCGGAAGACGCTGAGCGCAACCGGGCCGTCGGGGTCGTTGGTCAGTTCGACCTGCGATCCGCCGCGCGTGGCGGTGATCGATTGTTCGTTGGGGGCAGGGACATAGCGCAGCAGTGCGGGTAGCAGCCGCTCTAGCCCCACGTCGCGCATCGCCGAGCCACAGTAGACAGGCGCGATGGCGCAGTTCTTGATGCCGATGTGCAGCCCGTGGCGGACTTCTTCGGGGGTCAGCTCTTCGCCGTCAAGATATTTTATGATCAGCTCGTCGTTGGCCTCGGCGGCGGCTTCAACCATCACTTGATGGGCGGCTTCGACCTCGTCGTGCATGTCGCCGGGGATGGGGGCGGGCGTGCCGTCGGGGCCTAGATAGGCCTCCATCGTGACCAGGCTGATCACGCCCTTGAAGCTGTCGGCTGCGCCGATGGGCAATTGCAGCGGGACCACCTTGGCCCCGACGAGCGTGTTGCGCAGGCTTTCCACGGCGCGTTGGAAGTTGGCGTTTTCACGGTCCATCTTGTTGACAAAGATGATGCGCGGTTTGCCAAGCTCTTCCAGCCGGTCCCAGATCAGTTCTGTCCCAACTTCGCAGCCTGCCACGGCATCGACGAGGACTAGGCCGGCCTCGGCCACATGCAATGCGCTGACGATCTCGCCGACGAAATCCAGGTAGCCAGGCGTATCTATGAAATTCAGCTTGTGGCTGTCATATTCGACGGGCACAACCGCCAAGTTGATGGAGATGCCGCGGCGCTGCTCTTCGGGGTCCCAGTCGGCGACGGTGGAGCCGTCTTCGACATGGCCAAGCCGTGAGATGGCTTTGGTTTTGTAGAGCAGGGCTTCGGCTAAAGAGGTCTTCCCAGATCCGCTGTGGCCCAAAAGGGCCAGATTGCGGATCTGATCGGTACGAAACTTCGTCATACGTCCTCCTACGACAACGGTTTCACAGGGCACGGATTTGACATAACATGGAAGGGTCGCCCTGCCCAGAGGCGAGCTTGGGGCGTGCCGTGGGCAGGACTAGATGATACAAGGCTAGGCAGTACAAGACTGGGCAAGACAACGTAAGGCAATTCGGCTGTACATCTAGGGAGACCGGCGCAGTTCGTTTTGGTTCGACCTGAGCATGACGGTCTACGCAAAGGTTGTCAAGAGCAGGGAACGCGGCCCGCGCAACCGCCAGGACGCGTCGCGGCCGGCAGCCCAAACCCGCGTCATTCAACTGTGTCTGGGAATTGTACTGGAAAAGCAGGGGGCTGTCAACGAAAGTGTAGGCTATACAATCTCTCCATATGATCTCTCCATAGCTCTCGCCGCCCAGTCTGGAAGGCGATTTGTGGGCCGCTGGAGCTTTTGGTATGATCCGGTGTATCTAGGGGTGCAGGCCGGCGTGCCGGCGCCCCATTCTGTTTTAACGCCTGAGCCTGCGACACCTGTGGCTGTGACAAACGCAACCGTTCCTTCTGGCCTATCCCAACGACCCCAACCTCGTCTCAGCATCCCGGCAACGCCGGAGATGCGGGTCCTGTTGATCTGCCATGCGGAAGATATGCACGACCGCTATGATCACCTGGGTAACGAGAACAGCGGGCTGACCGCGCATGGCTGGGAACAGGCCGATATCCTGGCGACTTGGCTGCGCACGCATGAATTGATCGACGTGCTGATCAGCGACAATTTGTTGCAGTGCCGCTTGACGGCCCAGCGGCTTGGGCAGGCGTTGGGGCTGCCCGTATCGGTGCAGCGCGACCTGCCCATCTGCGGGCTGGTGCGCTGGCCGTCGGGCGAGGAGGAGCGCGAGGATGTGCGGCGTTTGCGTCACAGCGTGGCCTATGTGGAGAGCGAGACATCGGCCAACGAGCAAGAGCTGATCGCCATGTTCGACCGGCTGGTGCAGGAGCAGTGGGGCGCGACCTTGGCGTTGGTCACCTGCGCCGGGAATATCAGCGCCATCCTGCGCTAT
The DNA here is from genome assembly GCA_020845455.1 of Caldilineaceae bacterium. Classification (GTDB taxonomy): domain Bacteria; phylum Chloroflexota; class Anaerolineae; order Caldilineales; family Caldilineaceae; genus QEUY01. The sequence goes on along the minus strand of JADLFO010000314.1, from coordinate 2,172 downwards.
TTGGCGGGGGGCAGCCGCTTGGATCTGCAGATCGACCCCACGGGGATCACCGAACTGATCTACCGTGCCGGGCATTGGCGGGTGAGCTTTGTCAACCGCACGCCGCATCTGCCCGTGCCGGTGGTGACGCCGCGCACGACGCGTGACGAGCAGGCGCAGGCGCTTGAAGAAGTGGAAGACCTGTCGGAGATCATCGCCGTCTATAACCGGGTAGCGGCAGGGGATTTGGAGCGCAAACGCCAGGATGATCGGCAACGCATCCGTCACCTGCTCAATTTCGCCAAGCTGCCTCCAGGGCTGCGCGTGCTCGACATCGGGACGGGGATCGGTTTGCTGCCGCTGATGCTGGCGGAGGATGGCGCGCAGTCGGTGGTGGGGATCGACGTCAGCCCCGAGATGTTGGAGCAGGCCGAGTATCTGCGGTTGAGCCGCGGCGGCGAGGCGGGTACGCGCGTCAGTTTCCGGCTGGCCCCGGCCCATGCGCTGCCGTTCCGCGACGAAAGCTTTGATGCGGTCTTCTGCCGGCTGCTGCTCAACCATATGCGCCGCCCCGAACGGGTGGTGCGGGAGATGGTGCGGGTGTTGAAACCGGGCGGCGTGCTGGTGCTGGCCGAACTGCTCAGCGTGGACAATCCGGTCAAGCGCGCCACGCAGAACGCCATCGAGGAGCGGCGCAACCCGTCGCATGTGGCGGCGCGCAGCGTGGATCAATACAACAAGCTGATCACCGATGCCGGGCTGATGATTGAGGCCAAGGAGACGATCAGCTTTGACCGCGAGTTGGATGAATGGCTGGCGGCCTATCACACGGACCGCGCCGATACGGTGGTGGTGCGTGAGATGATCGAGGCGGGGTTGGAGACAGATGCGGCGGGGATCAACGCGCGCCGCCAGGCCGGCACGCTGGTCTTTGAGCAGCGCATGTTCTATTTGAAGGCGGTCAAGCCGGGGCCGCGGGCATAGACTGTCGTGCCATGGCGCTGAAGCGACCGGTCGCTTCAGCGCCATGGCTGGGTCATCAGCGGTGGCCCATCAGCGGTGGCGGTAGAGTTCGCGCAGGATGATCTGCTTCTGGATTTGGGTCGTGCCCTCGTAAATCTGATAAATCTTGGCGTCGCGCATCAGCTTTTCGACGGGATATTCGCGGCTGTAGCCGTTGCCGCCAAAGACTTGGACGGCGTCGGTGGCGTTGAGCATGGCGGCGTCGGCGGCATAGGCTTTGGCAATGGCAGACTCGGTGGTGTTGCGCCGGCCGTGGTCGACCAGCCAGGCGGCGTGCCGGGTGAGATGGCGGGCGGCTTCGACGCGGATCTTCATATCGGCTAACATAAAACCCACGCCCTGGAACTGGGAGATCGGGTGACCGAACGCCTGGCGCTCGCCGGCATAGCGCACTGCCTCGTCGAGCGCGCGGCGAGCCACACCGGTGGCGGCTGCGGCCACGGGAGGGCGGCTCTTATCGAAGACCTTCATGGCGATCATGAAGCCTTCGCCGTCTTTGCCGATGCGGTTCTCCTCCGGCACTTCCACGTTCTCAAAATAGACCATGCTGGTCTGGGCGGCGTGCTGGCCCATCTTCTCCAGCGGCTTGCTGGTGCTGACGCCGGGAAAGTCGCGCTCGACGATAAAGCAGCTCATCCCTTTGTGGCCGTCGCCAGGGCTGGTCTTAGCAAAGACGGTGAAATAGCTGGCGACCGGGCCGTCGGTGATCCAGGTCTTGGTGCCGTTGAGGATATACTTGCCGCCCTGTTTCTGGGCAGTTGTCTTGATGGCGGCGACATCCGAACCGGCATCCGGCTCGGTCATGCAGTAGGAGATGACCTTGCCCTTCTCGGTGAGCATGGGCAGATAGCGCGCTTTGAGATCCTCGCCGGCGGCGATGAGCATCGGCAGGACGGCTAACTGGTTGAGCATGAGCGCGGTCTGGATGCCGGAGCAGCCATAGGCTAGTTCCTCGCCGACGATGCACTCCTCCAACACGTTCGCTCCAGGGCCGCCGTACTCTTCGGGGATGTTGAGGTTCACCAGGCCGATGGCGCGCGCCCTGTGGAACACATCCCAGGGCCATTCGCCGCTCTGGTCGTAGTGCTCGGCGCGCGGGATGATCTCTTTGCGGGCAAAGTCGCGCGCGAGGGTCTGGAGCATTTGCTGGTCGTCGGAAAGCTCGAACTG
>JADLFO010000313.1 GCA_020845455.1 Caldilineaceae bacterium | reverse complement strand
TGGGCAAAGCGCGCCCAGGCGATGTCGTCATAGGCCCAGCGCACCAACTGGTCGGGCTGTTCCAGGCGCAGGAAGTCCAGTACGGCGGGCAGCAGCGCGGTCTCCGGCCCGCGGCCGTCGGCGGCCCAGGTGACGGCGCGCAGGATGGCCGCGCCCAGGGCATAGCCGCTGCCGCCGTCGCCCAAGAGCGCGCCCCAGCCGCCGGCGCGCACCCGTTCGCCGCTGTGGTTATACCCCAGTGCGATCATCCCCGTGCCGCTGATCAGCACGACGCCGAGCAGATCGCCTGCAGTGCCCGCAGCCAGCGCGATTACGGCGTCGTTGACGACCTGGGCGGGGACGCCGGGCAGCAGATCGTCCAGCCACTGCTGCACCTGGGCGCGGTCGTGGGGCCTGTCTACGCCGCTCATGCCGATGCAAATGGCGCTGACGTCGGCCAGGCTGCCGCCCGCTGCGGCCACAGCTTGCTCGATCACAGCCCGCCAGTTGGCGTGCGCCCTCTCTGGCCCGACACTGTTCCAATTAGTCGACCCGGTTTGGGCGCGGCCCAGGGGGACGATCTGCGCGGCCGCGGTGGGCGTGGCCGGGAGCGGGGTGGCGGCGTCTACCACGACTGCTACGGTCTTGGTGCCGCCGCCGTCCAGCCCGACGACGAGCCGCGGCGCGTGGCGTGAGGTAGGATGTGAAGTGTTCATAGAGTCGGCTGTACTGTCTGTTGCGCCGTCTCTCAGCGACGCAGGCCGGCGATGACTGCGGCATGCACCGCGGGTCGCAGCCGTGCGATTGGTTCGGGGTTGCGCCCATGATAGACGCGGTTGGTGAGCAGCGCCACCACCAGCTCGCGATCCGGGTCGCACCAGAGCGACGTGCCGGTATAGCCGGTGTGTCCAAAGCTGCGCGGGCCGAATTCCGTGCTGCACGACGGGTCAGGGTCGCTGCGCAGCATCCAGCCCAGCCCGCGTCGGGTCCCTGTGGCCAGGGTAGGCACGCCGCCCGCAGGGCCGGCCGGAGCAGGTGGCGCATGCAGCGGCAGGCCCGCAGCCTCGGCCTCCACTTGCAGGCGGATGCTCTCGTCGACGATGCGTCGCGCCAGCAGCCGCCCAGCCTCGGCCGGCTTGCCGTGCGCCAGATAGAGGTTGCCCAGCGTGCAGAGGTCGGCGGCCGTGCCGAACAGCCCGGCGTGGCCGGCGATGCCGCCCAGCCCGGCGGCGTTTTCGTCGTGTACTTCGCCGTGCAGACGGCGCTGCCGCCAGGGGCAAAACTCGGTCGGCGCGATGCGGTCTACCAGCAGACAGGAGGGGTTGAAGTGCGCCTCCAGCGCCAGCGGGCCGGTGACCCAGTTGAGGAGCGTTTCGGCCAAGGTGACGTCGGCGGTGCAGCGGGTGAGCGCGTGGCCCAAGAGGATCAAGCCCACGTCGCTGTAGAGATAGCTTTCGCCGGGCGGATAGGCCAGCCCCGTCTGTAGAATAACGTCGAATCCCGCCATTTGGCGGCGCAGCAGTTCGGCGCGATGCAGCGAACTGGGGCGCTCCGGCGCAGGCCCGGCGGCGCGGTACAGGCTGCGCCAGGCAGGCAGCCCGGAGGTATGGGTCAAGAGGTGGCGCAGGGTGATGGCGCTGAGGTCGATCGGATAGGGATAGTCCTGCCAGGCTGCGGGCGGCGGCGCGGGCAACTGGGTGATCGGGTCTTCGACATCGCCGATCGAGCGCATCCCGCTGAAGCCGGGGACCAACTTCGCCACCGGCTGGTCCAGGTCGAGCAGCCCCGCATCCCACATGCGCAGACAGGCGGTTGTGGTAAAGAGTTTGGTCAGCGAGGCGAGGTCAAAGAGCGTGCCGGCATCCACCGGCTGGCGCTTGAGCATGGGGTTGATCCAGCCGTAGCCACGCTCAAACAGGAGTCTGCCGGCCTGCTCTACCCGGCAGACGACAGCAGGGGCCACGCCGGGGACGGCGGCGTTGAGAAGGTGGTCGAGTTGCGTAAATTGCATAACCAACTGTGTAGCCAATTGCATAGCCGATCTGTCTGCCGGGGGAGAGATCTAGGGATGTTTAACGGTTCGGGTTGGACAAAGCGGCATGCTTTGCCAACAAGATTGTTGAATTGGCGCACGGCGCAGAAGCCCCGCGCTGCCGCTCTTAACAATAAGAGACGGTAAAACCCTGTGATCCGGTACGCCCGGCTAGGTTAGAGCGGTTTGTGCAGTTGTAGATAACGGCGGTAGGGCGTGAAGCCGAACTTGCCGTAGAAGTCGACCAGGCCGGTCCAGTCGATCACGCAGCCGTTGACGCCGTTGTTGTGCAGACGGCGCAGCCCGCCGTCGAGCAGCAGCGCGCCGTAGCCCTGGCCGCGGCGGTCGGCGCTGATGCCGATCGCGCCCAGTTGGCCCCAGGGTCGCGGCAAGCGGTAGGGGTAATAAGGGTCGATGGGGCGCAGCGAGTCTTCAAAGGTGAGGATGCAGCAGCCGTCCACGCCGCGCTCGCTCCATAACACCATGTAATCCGAGATGCGCCCGCCGCCGCGCAGATGCTCTTCAAATTCGAAACGCCAGCGGCCCGGAAATTCGCGCTGGAGAAATTGCAGCAGGGCATCTTGGTCGCGCGGCTGGGCCGGGCGCACCGCCGCATCCACGGCGCGCACGCTGGACGGCGTCTGATAGCGCGCCAGGTCGCAGGCCACATCCCAGGTCTGCTCGGCGGCGGGCGCGTCGAGCGAGTCGCCGATATAGCCGTGCCAGGCGAAAAAGGGCGCAGTCCCCAACTCCACCGGCACGCCGGGGACAAAATGGCGCAGCCCCGCCCCCAGCGCCGCGGCCTGGCAGCCCTGGTCGTGCAGCCATTGTTCGGCCCAGGCCAGCAGCGCCGACCCTACGCCCTGGCGCTGTGTATCCGGGTGGACCGCCAATGCCTCGACCCAGCCCAGTTCCTGGGGCGCGACCGGCGGCTCGCCGGGCAGGGTGGTGACGACGATAAAGCCTACCGGCTGTGCGTCGTGGACGGCGAGCCGCGCGTCGACGCGCCCGCCGGTGGAGGGGTGCAGGCCATAGCGCATCATGCGCTCGGAGATCGCCAGGTCTGCGCCGCAGGCCGCATTCCACAGTTCGACGGCGGCGGCCACGTCGGCCTGTTTGGCAGCATCGAGTCGATAGAGGTCATATTGCGTTGGCATAGTTGATTGTCCCCGGTTGATTGTCCCCGGTTCACTGGCCCGCGCTTTCGCCGGGAGCGGTGACGGTGGGGGCGGCGGTTTTGTCGCGCAGAAAGCAGAGCAGGCTGTCGGCCACACCGCGCGCCACACGCTCGGTCTGGGCGGTGAGCAGCGCCTGATCGCCGCCCAAAAAGCCCAGTTCGAGGATGGCGGCGGGCGTTTCGGGCGCGATGCGCCGGAAGGCATGGTATTCGGTCATGTTGTGCGTCACGGTGTCGGGGTGGGGCGGCAGCCCGGTGACGGCGGCGTAGTGCAGGTCGATGCAGTCCAGGATACGCTGCTCGATCTGCGGGATGGCGCTGTAGGTGTAGTAGGCGGCCTTGTAGCCACTGGCGTCGATGCAACTGTCGGCGTGGATGCTCAGGAGCACTTCAGCTTGGAGATTTTCCAAGCGGGGGTCGTACTCGTCAAAGATCTCCACGTCGGCCCCGGCGGCGCGCAGCAGTTCCGCCGCTTGACGGCTCACCTGGGCGTTGACATCGGCTTCGGTCAGCAGCACGTTGTCGCCGGCATCGGTGCAGACCGCGCCGGAGTCATAGCCGGCGTGACCGCTGATCAGCGCCACTTGGCGGTTAAAGGCCTGCAGCACCAGGTTTTGGGCGTTGGGGGCTTGCGACCACGGCATGTCCATGCCCAAAATGCGCGCCACGATCAGGGCAATGGCGAAGAACGCCGCCAGGCTCATGATCGCAAATATGCGTTGTAGACGACGGACAAACGAATGGCGCACAGGCTGTCTCACAAGAGGGCGGGCCGCAACCGTCCCTTTATTGTAGCCGCGGGCGGGGGCGTGTCAACTCGCCGGCGCATCCCAACGGGTGACCAGCCGGCGCGCTGCTATATGCCGGCGGCCACACTCAAGACAGTCGCCAGCCCCCAGCCGATCTCGGTGACGCCCAGCGCTTGGATGGAGGCGGCACGCCGGTAGGGGGAAAAACCCCAGAGCGTGCGCAGCATGATCAGCACAAAGATGCCCACAACCGCAAGCGGGAGCAGACCGGCCCAGACCATACTCGCGACGGCGAGCAGGGCGAACCCATGCGCGGCGATGACGAGCAGTGGCTGATAGGAGCGGCCCCGATTCATGCGCAGCCGTGCGCGGATATAGAGCACCGAGGTGAGCGCGCGTGCCACCAACACGGCCCACAGCGCCAGCGCCGGGGCCACGGCCCAGCCGCCGATCAGCGCGATGCAACTGGCGATGGCGGCGAAGGCGATCGGCCCGGCCAGTTCGGCCTGCCAACTGCGGCTCTGGTTCTGTGCGTCTTGGATAAAGAAGACGACGCCAAAGGGCAGCGCCAACACCAGCGGCCACAACGGCTGCAGCCCGGCGCGGCTTACGGCCACGCCAAACCCCACGGCGGCGATCAGCGCGTAAAGCGCCGCAAATTGCAGTGCGATCTGCATGCGTTTGCGCCGCCGCTGGCGCAGGCTGGTGTAGGCCGCCTTGAGCGGCCCGCGCAGCAGAAACGCGCCAAACGCGCCCAGCGCCAACCCCGCGCCCGCCCAGGTGGGCGCAACCAATAGGCCCAGCAGAATCGGTTCCAGGGTGAGACCCCAACTCCCATGTTCAACCGGCAGGGCGATGGTGCGGATGCGCGGGGGCGTGGCCCTGGTGGATGTGGACGCCGCGCGCTTAGGGCGGCTTACCGGCTTTGCGTCGCTCTGTTTTGCGTCTGCCGGTTTTACATCGATCTGTTTTTGGTTGATCGGTTTTGTGCTGACCACTCCGGGAGTGAGCGGTCTGGAAGTGGCTAGTTTTGTGTCAACTGGTTTCATCAATCGGCTACCCATCATCGCGAACAGAAGCGGCGCGCAGCCTGGAAGGCTGCCGCCGGTCGTCTACTATCGTTTCCATGTGCGTACAAAAGCCGGCGGCGCGCGTGTCGCCTGAGCGCGCCGCCTAACAAATCTTAGCAGGCATCCCCCTGCCTGTCTAGCCGGGCGGGGCGCGGGGGTGTATCTCACACTGGGGCGCGTGCTTGTCACCCTGCTCACGCAGTGGTGCGCAGCACCGGAGCCTGCCCTGAGCCGGGCGAAGGGTCTGCGGCGAAGGGTCTCTCCGGCATCCACGCAGAGGCAGAGAGATGCTTCGTCGCAGACTCCTCAGCATGACTCCTCAACATGACAACCCCCTCGAACGTGAAATGCACCCAGGGCGCGGTGACCGGGGACGCAGGGGCCGCAGAACGGATTGGCTTGCGCGGCGAAATTGACAAAGGGCGGAGCGCAGGCTAGACTTTCCAATGGTGTGCCGGCCCGAATTTCGATGGCCCTCGGAGGTTCTTCCCGGATCATCCGGAGATCTCTCCGGACTATATTTTTCTAGATAATTTTTCTAGATAATGAGGAGCGCGCACCGCTGCATCGGTCTGGTGCGTGGGGTCTGGCTCCACAGCATCGCTTGCCTTTCGGCACACACGATAACGCGCCCATGGTCAACAGTTTTTCCAAAAAGTCCTCACGGTCGGAATCCCAGCATCCTGAGTTTGCGCCCTCTGGCCGCGGCGGCGCGCCTGCCATGCATTCGCTCGGCGCGATGTTGCGCGAGCGGCGTGAAGCTATGGGGGTGACGCTCGCCGAGGTCGAGGTTGCCACGCGCATCCGCCAGAAATATCTCTCGGCGCTGGAGGCCGACGAGTGGCATCTGCTCCCCGGCGAGGTGGTGGGCCGGGGATTTTTGCGCAATTACGCCGACTATTTGGGGCTGGAGCCAAATGAGGTAATGGAACGGCGGCGCGCCGTCACCGATTCGAACCTCAACCAGGCGCTCTCTACGACCAGCGCGGGTGCGCCGCTGCCGCCCGAACGCGATGTCGACTATCGCCCTAAGGAAGTTGATCTGAAGGACGAGACCGACGACGTCGAGCAGGGCGAGATCCGGCTGACGCCGATCCTGGCGATTGTGGCGCTGGCCGTGTTGATCGCGTTGGGCTGGTGGGGCATCGGCGCACTGGGCGCGCCGATCGCCGATCTGCTGGCGGGTTCGCAGACGCGCGTGGCAGGTCTTTTTGACCGCTCCCCAGCCGATGCGGATCAGCCGGCGGCGCAGGGTGATAAAGTGCCCGGCGACCTGGGCGTTGTCAACGAGCAGAACACGCCCGCCGAGCTGTCCGCCGCCGGTGCGGCTGCCGCGACCCAGATGCCGGGTGGCGTGACGAACACGCTGCCGGCGGTGGTGACCCCCGGCACGATCATTTTGGGTGGAGACGGGGCGGCAGGGGCCGCGCCGCCTGCCGCCGAACAGCCCGGGAGTGAGGCTCCGCCGCCTGCGGGCAGCGAAGCGGCGGCTGGAGAGCAGCCCGCAGGCCAGCCTGCGGCGCTTTTGGTCCCAACCAACACGCCGGAGGCTGCGCCGCCCGCCGAACCGATCACACAGACAGCCCAGGTTACGCAGACCGATGTCGCGGCGGCGACACCGGAACTGCCCACGGCCACCCCAGAGCCACCTACGCCCGAACCGCCGACGCCCGAAGCGCCGCCTACCGAGACGCCTACGCCGGAGCCTCCGCCCCCGCCGGTGGCTGCGGCCCCCTGTGCAGATGGCCGCGCCGTGATCGCCGGGCCGGGCGCGGGGCAGGTCGTCAACGGCGTGGTAGGGGTGACGGGCACGGCCCAACATGAATCGTTCCAGTATTACAAGCTGGAATATGCGCCGGGCGCGTGGGCAGCAGGGGGCTATGTCTATTTTGACGGCAGCAACAGCCAGGTGATCGGCGGGCTGTTGGGGAATTTGGATTCCAGCGTGCTGCCCAACGGCGACTATACCATCCGCCTGACGGTGGTCGACCAGACCGGCAATTTCCCGCCGCCCTGCGATGTCGCCATCGCGGTGCAAAATTGATCGGGGTCTAGAAAAGAGCCGGATCCTGGAGTAAACAGAAACGGGAGCCTAAGCGCAGGCTCCCGTTTTCGATTGGCTACGTTATTGCCCGCCGTATTGCCGGACGTATTTGGATAGCGCGTAGACCGGCGTCTAGACCGTTGGGGTCTTGCTGGGGATCTTGGGGGCATCGGGCGCGAGCGTTGGCTCGATGGGGATCGCCTCGATCTCGCCTTCGGCGTTCTTTTGCAGCCGGTAGAGCTGGGTGGCGCGGTCGGTCATCATGAAGCCGTGTAGATGGTCGATCTCATGTTGGAAGATGCGCGCCAGCCAGTCATAGACCTTATAGCGCACTTCCTTACCGTGCCGGTCTTGGGCGCGCACCAGCACATAGGTGGCGCGCTCCACGTCGGCGGCCAGGCCGGGCAGGCTCAGGCAGCCTTCTTGGGCGACCTCGCCGCCTTTGGTCTTGATGATCTCCGGGTTGATCAGCTCGAAGACGGTCAGCGTCTCTTCCGGTTTTTCGTCGTCCAGCGGGTACTCGATCACGGCGATGCGCCGTCCGACGCCGATTTGCGGCGCGGCCAGCCCCACGCCGGGCGCAACGCGCATGGTCTCGACCATGTCGTCCAAGAGCCGGTGAAGTTCGGGGCCAAAATCGCGTACCCGCGCGGCCGGCTGGTAGAGAACGGCGTCATCTTGGTCGCCCGCGGCGACAATCCTCAACACACTCATGCTGGGTCTGCCCACTCCCCGATCACTGCGCCGCTTCTGCGCGGCGCTCGTTCATCACTGCGTTAATCCAATGCGCCAATACAAAAGGCCCGGCCAAGCACGCTGCCGGACCCCTCAGGCTCATGCTATGCGATGGCGCGGGCTTTGTCAAACCGGCGGTTTGCCCAGGTCTAGCTCAGCGGGGGGCATGGGCAATCGGCGGCTCGCCGAGGGTCACTACCTCTGCGGGGCGCTGCCACGGCGTCCCTAACAGCGGAAGCAGCCAGCGATCCAGCCCATACCAGCCGGCCACTTTCCAGGCCAGCATCAGGGCGATGGCCAGCGCAAAGAGCAGGCCGTTGGTGCTGGCCGAACCCGCCATGATGAAGTTCCAGTTCATAAACGCGCCGAGAAAGGCGGCGATGCCGACCAGAGCGCCCAGCAGCAGGGCGGTGCCCACCGCCATTTCGCCAAAGGTGACCAGCTTGCCAAACCAGGCATACGCCTGGTTATCGAGCATGAACTGGATGAAAGAGCGATACCAGCCAAAGCTGATGGGGGGCTGCCCCTTTGCCGGGATCTGCACTGCGCTTCTCCAGAATCCGGCCAGCGCTTCGCCGCTCCACCAGGCGGGGTTGTTGAACTTGCCCCACCCGGCATGCAGCCATTCATAGCTGGCATAGAGCCGAATGAGCAGCCAAAGCCAAGCAAACCGTGTGGTATCAAACAAAGCATGTGACCAGGGGGGATCCGCAATCGTGACCACACCTTTGGAGATGACCACCTGATCGCGTGGAGTAGCCATGGTTTTTGCTTCTTCCTTTCTGAAAGATAAGCCTCAGCCGCACCTGCGTGGCTGTCTTTCAGTCTCGCGAATTCGGGGCCGGCTGTCTGTGTCATGCGTTACTGTGTGATGGGGGCGCTCGGCCTATAGACATGGCAGTCTATAGATATGGCGGGGCGGCGTGCCCTGCGCCGCCGAGTGCCAGGCCGTAAACTCCGGGCGACTCTCTTATTCGGGATGCACCCGCCGTAAAATTGGCGGTTGACACCGCTGTGGCAGCGTGCTAGAATGGGCGTACGGCAATTGGTCAGACCATTTTGCCGAGGCCGCTCCCTCTGCACCCAGTCCCCAACCGACCGCGTTCTGTCCGCTTCGCAGGCGTCTATTGTCGATGCCTGGTTGTTGGCCGAGCTCACGGGATGGGCTGCGTTCAGCAAGCAACAGCGCAGATTCGACCCAATTGAACCCATCATTCACGGAGATCGAGGAGGAGTCAGATGCCCAAACACGATTCAGCGTTCGCGGCGCAGCGCCCGCTCAGCCGGCGCCAGTTTCTCGCCCTGGCCGGCGGCGTAGCCGGCGCGGCTGCGCTGGCCGCGTGTACGGCCCCGGCGGCTGCACCCCAGACCGGCGGCGCAGCGCCCGCCGCCGAAGGAAGACCGCTTGTCTTTTGGGGACACGACCAACACCCGATTGACTTGGCTGCGGAAGGGTTTGTCGAGAAGTATCCGGAGATCGAGTGGGTTTCACCCCATCCCGCCGACCGTGGCGAGAAGATCACGGCGGCCTTTGCCGCGGGCAGCGGGCTGCCCGACCTCTACTGGGCCGAGGCGACCGAAGCTCAGGACTGGGGCTGCAATGAACTGCTCGTCGACCTGACCACCCAACTCGAAGGCGTCAAGGACCAATATCACCCGCTCAAGCTCAACGAGACCTTTGTCGCCAAGCACGGTATCTATGTCGGCTGGCCGGGTGACATCAGCGTCAGCGGCTGGTACTATCGCGAGGACAAGCTGGCCGAGGCCGGGTTTGGCGATGTCGACTTTGACGCCTGGACCTGGGACGACTTCTTTGAGATGGCCGCCGCTCTCAAGGGGCAGGGCCTCTATTCGTTTGTCTTCCCGGCGGATGGCTGGAGCGCGCTCTTTATGTTTGCGCTGCATCAACTGGGCGGCACGGCGGTGAGCCAGGACGGGCAGACCATGACCGTGGGCGACGATCTGGGCATTGGCGCCATGCAGATCGTCAAACAGCTCTGGGATTCGGGCGGCGGGCTGGACGTGGCGTGGTGGAGCCCGCCCTATTGGGCCGCTCTCAAGGACGGCGAGCTGATGGCTGACTTTGCCGCAGCCTGGGCGCGCGGCTTCTGGGAGGCGCAGTTGACCGAAGAGGGCGGCGAGTCCGATTCCGTCGGTCAGTGGCGCATCGCCAAGTTCCCCGGCGGCGACGGCATCAAGTATCGCACCGGCATCTGGGGCGGCGCACAGTTGGTGACCCCCAAGGCCGCGGCCAATTCGGCGGATGCGATCACCTTTATGCAGTATGCCTTGGGCAGTGTGGAAGGAGCGGCGCGCTGCGGCGAATGGGGTATTATCCCCTCCTACCGGCCCTATCTGGAGTCCGAGGAATTCCACTCCATGCGCTCGCCCATCTTTGGCGATTGGGCCTTTAACGAGTTCTGGCAGAGCCAAGAGCAGGAACTCTCCACCGAGTTCTACCGGCCTGCGGGCTGGGGCGCGGTCAACGACATCATCCAAAAGGAGATGACCCCGATCTTGACCGGCGAGTATTCGGTCGAGGACGGTATGGCGCGCATCGTGGAGCTGGCGACCCCTGACTTTGAACGCACCAAGTGTGCGTAGCCTTGCGTTGGTCGCGGCGGTCGGCGGGTTGTTTCGCCCGCCGACCGCCGCGACGGCTCAACTTACAGGAGCAAGCGCATGACCGCAGCTACCCTGTCCCGCCCCATCGTGGAGCGCCGCCGCTCGCTTTGGAAGGAGGTCGCGCGCCATTGGGTGGACTATCTCTTTATCTCGCCCTTTTTTATCACCTTTGCGATCTTCAAGCTCTATCCGCTGCTCTGGGCGCTGCAGCTATCTTTCAGCCAGTGGCGTGGCTTTGGACCGATGAAATTCGTCGGGCTGGAGAACTACCGCGTTGTGCTGAAAGACCCCTATATCGTCCAGTCGCTGGTCAATACATTGCAGTTTGCCTATATCCTGCTGCCCACCGGCATCTTCCTGTCGATCGTGCTGGCCGTCTTTTTGAATCTGCGCACGCTGCCGGGCCGCGGCGTCTTCCGCACGATCTACTTTTTGCCCTATGTCACCTCCTCGGTGATCGTGGCGATCGTCTTTACGATGCTGTTCGACGACCACATGGGCTGGGTCAACCGCGGGCTAGAGGCAGTGGGGCTGGAGCCGGTTCCCTGGCTGCGCGGCAGCCCGTGGGCTGCCAAGTGGGTGGTGATCATCCTGACGCACTGGGGCGGGCTGGGCTATAACGTCCTGCTCTTTTTGGGCGGGCTGCAGGCCATTGACAATGAACTCTATGAAGCGGCGCGCATCGACGGCGCGAGCGAATGGCAGATCTTTTGGCGCATCACGCTGCCGCTGCTCTACCCGATCGTCTTCTTTCTGACGGTCATCGCCACGATCGGGCTGATGAACATGTTTAACCAGCCCTTTATGCTGACCGACGGCGGCCCGCGCGGGGCCACGACGACGCTGATGCTGCGCCTCTATGACCTGGGGATCGGCGGGCAGCGCTTTGGCGATGCCTCGGCCTTTGGCTTTCTGATCGGCCTGCTGGTGGTGGTGATTTCGATTATCCAGATCCGCGTCCTGCGGCGAGAGAGTTAGGCGGGAACCGATGGCAACCCTTGCACACACGGCTGCGGCGCGGAGCAAGACAAACTGGCGGCGGCTGGCGCCGATGCTCCTGAGCCGGGCGCTGCTCTATGCGTTTCTGATCCTGTGCGCCGTCGTCTTCGTTTTTCCCTTCTACACCATGTTTGTCGGCTCGTTTATGACCGACGCCGCGCTCTTCAGCCGCGACCCGCAGTTTTGGCCCAAGAACGGCATCAACGTCGAGTCATATCGCCAGCTTTTTCTGGAGATCGGCTTTGGCCGCCCTCTGTTCAACAGCTTCTATCTGGCCCTGGTGCGGACGCTGGGCGCGCTCTTTTTCTGTTCGCTGGCGGGCTTTGTCTTTGCCAAGCGCCATTTCCCCGGGCGAGATAAGCTCTTTGTCTTTATGCTGATCACGATGATGCTGCCCGGCCAGATCACGTTGATCCCCTGGTATTTGCTGATGGTCAAGACCTTTCATTGGGCCGATACCTACTGGCCGTTCTGGCTGCCCGAATGGGCCTATGCGTTTGGCATTTTTTGGATGCGTCAGTATATCGCCTCTACTATTCCTGACGAGATGTTGGAGGCGGCGGCCATCGACGGGGCCACGCTCTTTGGCTCGTTTATGCGCATTGTTCTGCCCTTGATCGCGCCGGGGATGGCGGTGTTGGGCATCCTGAACTTTGTCGAAGGGTTCAACCAGTTCTTGGGGCCGCTCTTGATCTTGACCGACCCGGCCCGGATCACCGCACCGCTGGCGTTGGCGAATTTCAAGGGCACGACGGTGATCGCCCCGCGCTATTCGCTGATGTTTGCGGGCAGCACGCTGGCGACACTGCCGCTGCTGGTGGTCTTTTTCGCCTTCCAGAAGCAACTGGTCAGCGGCATCATGTCGGGCGCGGTCAAAGGCTGACCCGCGCGGCCCACGTTTCATTCGCTACCCCAAAGTGATGTTTACATAAAGATCGTGATTTTCCTCATCTAGAACGCGTACGCGACAGGAGTCTTTATGAAGCTGGTGACCTATCAGCCTGCCGGCGCAGGCCCTCAACTGGGCGCTGTGGTCGACGAGATGGTGATCAACCTGGCCCAGGCCTCGGACGGCCGGCTGCCCAATGATATGCGGGGCTTTTTGGAGATGGGCGAGCCGGCGCTGGCGCTGGCGCGTGAGATTGTGGGCAAGGGCGCGGACGCCAACGCGCTGCCCCTGGGCAGCGTCAAGGTGCTCGCGCCGATCCGCAACCCCTCCAAGGTGATCGCCATTGGTCTGAACTACATGGACCATGTGCGCGAGCAGGGCATGAAGCCGCCGACGCTGGCGACCATGTTCACCAAATATCCGAGCGCAATTGTAGGGCCGGGCGAGGCGATCCGCTGGGACCCGGCGCTGACCAACAAGGTCGACTATGAAGCGGAACTGGCTGTGGTGATCGGCCGGCGCGCCCGCGGCGTGAGCGAGGCCGAGGCCTACGGCTATATCGCCGGCTACACCAACTGCCATGATGTGAGCGCGCGCGACCTGCAACTGGAAAAGGGCGACCAGTGGATCATGGGCAAGTCGCTTGATACCTTCTGCCCGCTGGGGCCGTATCTGGTGACCAAGGATGAGATCGCCGACCCGCATGCGCTGGGCATCCGCTGTTTGGTCAACGGCGAGGCGCTGCAAGATTCCAGCACGCGCGAGCTGATCTTCAAGATCCCCTATCTGATCGCTTACCTGTCGCGCGGCATCACCCTGTTGCCCGGCGACGTGATCACAACCGGCACGCCCGATGGGGTGGGCGCGTTCCGCAAGCCGCCGGTCTTCCTCAAACATGGCGACGTGGTCACAATCGAGGTTGAGGGGCTGGGCCAACTGACCAATCCCTGCGTGGAGGAGAGCGCTGCATGAATGCAGAGACCTTCATGCTGACCGGCTCGATGGGCTGCATTGGGGCCTGGGCGCTGCGCAACCTTATACGCGAGGGGACGCGCGTGGTGGCGACCGACCTGGCGACCGACCCGGTGCGCCCAGGGCTGCTGCTTTCGCCCGACGAGTTGGCGCAGATTACCTTTGTCAAGCTGGACGTGACCGACCTCAACGCCGTCAAGGGGGTGGTGGCGGAACACGGCATCACCCATATCGTGCATCTGGCCGGTCTGCAAGTGCCGTTTTGCCGGGCCAACCCGTCGCTGGGCGCGTCGGTCAACGTGGTGGGCACGGTGAATATCTTCGAGGCGGCGCGCGCCCACTGGGGCCAGGTCAAGGGGCTGGCCTATGCCAGTTCGCTGGCCGTGCTTGGCCCTGCCGACCTCTATCCGGAGCGCCCGGTCAAGGACGACGTGCCGCTGCGCCCGGAGACGCTGTACGGCGTCTATAAGCAGGCCAACGAGGGCACGGCGCGCATTTACTGGCAGGATTGGCAGATCCCCAGCATCGGCCTGCGCCCCTATATCGTCTATGGCGTGGGCCGCGACCAGGGCATGACCTCGGACATCGCCAAGGCGCTGCTGGCTTTGGCCGCGGGCCGGCCCTATCATATCCGCTTTGGCGGGCCGGCGGGGCTGCAGTATGCCGACGACGTGGCGCGCATCTTTATCGAGTGCGCGCGTTCGGGCTATCAGGGCGCGGCGGTCTGCAATCTGCGCAACGATATTTTGGAGGTGGGCGACTTTGTGGCGCGCGTCCAGGCGGGCTATCCCCAGGCCGAACTAACCTATGCCGCCGACAACATTTTGCCTTTCCCCTTTGACCTGGACGACAGCGGGCTGCAGGGGATTCTGGGCAAAGTGCCGCACACGCCCTTGGGCGCGGCCATCGACGAGACGGTCGGCCTGTTCCGCGACCTGGTGGCGCACGACCGCATCAACTTAAAGCAACTGGAGAACTGAGCGCGCCGCCCATGGTACCGACAACTGCACTGGGCAAGTCGGGGATTACCGTCCCCGTTCTGGGGTTTGGCAGCGCGCCGGTAGCCGGTCTGTATCAGAAGATCGGCGACGAGGCCGCGGTCGAGGTCATCCACGCCGCGCTGGCACAGGGGATTACGCTTTTCGATACCGCGCCGCTCTACGGCGCGGGGCGGGCCGAAACGCTGGTCGGGCGGGGCTTGGCCGGCGTGCCGCGCGAACGCTACCTGATCTCAACTAAGGTGGGGCGCGTGCTCAACCCGGAAGGCGGCACAGGCTTTGACTACAGCCGCGACGGCGTGCTGCGCAGCTTAGAGGGCAGTTTGCAGCGTTTACAGACCGACCGTGTGGATATCCTGCACATCCACGACCCGGACAACTACCAGGCCGAGGCGTTGGCGCAGGCGCTGCCCGCCTTGGTCGAACTGCGCGAGCAAGGGGTGATCCGCGCCGTCGGCGCGGGGATGAACCAATGGCAGGTGTTGGAGCGGTTCGCGCGCGGCGGCGACTTCGACTGTTTCCTGCTGGCCGGGCGCTATACGCTGCTGGAGCAGGGTTCGCTCGAGTTTCTGGACCTCTGTCATGCCCAGGGGATCGGAATTCTGCTGGGCGGGGTCTTTAACACGGGCATCCTGGCGACGGGCGCGGTGACCGACGCCAAACACAACTACCGCGCCGCGTCGCCCGAAATTCTGCAGCGCACGGCGGCGCTTGAGGCCGACTGTGCGCGCTACGGGGTGGCGCTCAACGCCGCGGCTATGCATTTCGCCAAGGCGCACCCGGCGGTCGCTACGCTGGTGATCGGCATGGCGACCGTGGACGAAGTGCGCCGGAATGTGGCTGCGCTGCACGCCGACATCCCTCCGGCGTTTTGGGCCGATCTGCGGGCGCGTGGCGCAGTGGACTCCAAAGCCCCGCTGCCGGTGGGCAAACTATCTTGACCGGTAGATGCCTGAGCAGGCAGGGCCATGCTTCTGCCGACTCAGGGTCAGATTGTAGAGGGCTTGTAGGATAGAGCCAAAGGAATGATGGACGCGCGCATGAAATCACCGGCTGCAGACTCGCTGTTTGGAACGTTTAAGAAAAGCTCGATCTCCGAAGACATTGTCGCCAATTTGCTCTCGCTGATCCGCGAGCGCGAACTGCGCCCCGGCGACAAACTCCCGCCGGAGCGCGAATTGGCGGCGATGATGCGGGTCAGCCGGCCTTCGCTGCGCGAGGCGCTGCGCGCCTTGGCGATCATGAACATCATCGAGATCCGGCAGGGCGACGGGACCTATGTCACCTCGCTGGAACCGGAGTTGTTGATGGGGCATCTGGACTTTGTTTTTGCGCTGACCGACGCCACATTTTTGCAGTTGTTTGAGGCGCGGCGCATCTTGGAGCCGGGGATCGTGGCGATGGCCGCCGAGCGCATCACCGACGAGGAGATCGCCGCGCTGGAGGCCTGCATCAACCGGTCGATCGAAGTGGTGGACGATCACGCCGCCTTTGCCGAAGCCGACTTGGAGATGCACGAACTGATCGCCAAGGCGGCGCGCAACACGATCCTCGAACGGTTTATGGCAAGCCTGACCCAGTTGGGCAAGGTGAGCCGACGACGCACGGTGGCGCTGCCCGGCGTCACACGCCAGTCGGTGCAAGACCATGTCGCCATCGCGGCCGCGCTCAAACAGCGCGACCCTGCCGCGGCCCGCGCCGCTATGCTGCACCATCTGGAGAACGTGGAAAAAGAGCTAAAGCATCTGACCGCGACGGGCCAAGACTAGGGCTGCAGCGGGAGATGACGAGCGCGAGGAGGTGCCATGTCGCACGGGACGGAACTCTTGGCCCCCAGCCGGGGCGCACCCCAAGCGGGCCGTTGGTCACGGCTGCGCACGCGCGTCTTTGGCGGGCAGCGCAACTTTCAGACCAACGCCACGCTGACCCTGATGGCGCTGCCAGGCCTGTTGATGCTGCTGGTGTTCGCCTATCTGCCGATGGTCGGCCTGGTGATCGCCTTTAAGGACTATCGCTTTGCCGACGGCATCTTGGGCAGCGCCTGGGTGGGGTTTGACAACTTTCGCTTTCTTTTCGGCACCGACAACGCCTGGCGTATCACGCGCAACACACTGGTGATGAACAGCCTGTTTATCTCCACCGGCACGGTGGCGGCGCTGGCGATCGCGCTCTTGATGAACGAGGTCTATACCAGTTGGGCGAGCAAGTATTATCAGACGATGCTCTTCTTCCCCTATTTTATCTCTTGGGTGATCGTGAGCTATTTCGTCTTTGGCTTCCTCAACGGCGATACGGGGATCGTCAACAAAGTGTTGACCGCCTTGGGGCAAGAGACGGTCGCTTGGTATCGCGAGCCAAAGCATTGGCCGGCGATCTTGGTGTTGGCCCATCTGTGGCAGAGCGTGGGCTTTAGCTCGATCGTCTATCTGGCCGGGATGCTAGGCATCGACCCGATCTACTATGAGGCGGCCAAGATCGACGGCGCGACCAAATGGCAGCAGATACGCTATATCACCTTGCCTTTGATCCTGCCCTTGATCATCATCTTGGTGCTGTTGAGCATCGGGCGCATCTTCAACGCCGATTTTGGCCTGTTCTTCTTCGTGCCTCGCAACAACCCCATGCTCTACAGCACGACCGATGTGATCGACACCTTTGTCTACCGGTCGCTGGTGCAGTTGGGCGATATCAGCATGGCAGCGGCGGCAGGCTTCTATCAATCGGTGGTGGGCTTTGTGCTGGTCGTGCTGGCGAACTGGTTTGTGCGGCGCATCAACCGCGATTATTCGCTGTTCTGAATAGGCCAATCTGCGCGTACGGACACGATATATCGTGTCCGTACGGGAGAGTAGGGTTGATCTTTGAGGGATGACCATGACTTCGTTAACCGAGGGACGCACCCTGTCCGGGCGGCTTAGACCGC
Source organism: Caldilineaceae bacterium (assembly GCA_020845455.1). Lineage (GTDB taxonomy): Bacteria > Chloroflexota > Anaerolineae > Caldilineales > Caldilineaceae > QEUY01. The sequence continues at coordinate 28,494 of JADLFO010000313.1, read as the reverse complement.
GACGGCGGCGGGTCGAGTGGGGCCGCTTTTTGGTCCATCTGGTGCTGCTGTTGGTAGGCGCGGCCTGCGTCGTGCCCATGCTGCTGGTGCTGTCGATCTCGTTTTCCGACGAGCGGGCGCTGGCGCTGCAGGGGTATAGCCTGCTGCCGGTGGGGTTCACCACCTTTGCCTACGGCTATATCTTGCAGGAGCCGGCCCAGATCGTCCAGGCCTATCTAGTCACGGCGCTGGTCACAGCGGTGGGCACGGCGGGCGGGCTGCTGCTCTGCTCGCTGCTGGCCTATCCGCTGTCGCGCCAGGACTATAAGCTGCGCGGGCCGCTCTCCTTCTATGTCTTTTTCACCTTGCTCTTCAGCGGCGGGATGGTGCCTTTCTACATTCTGATGACGCGCTATCTGGGGTTGAAGGACAACATCTTGGCGTTGATCCTGCCCTATATGGTGACGGCCTGGTATGTCTTGATCCTGCGCACGTCATTTGCCCAACTGCCCGTGGAACTGTTGGACGCGGCGCGCATCGACGGCGCGGGCGAATGGCGTATCTTTTTTCAGATCGTGCTGCCGCTCTCCAAGCCGGTCTTGGCGACGATTGGGCTGTTCTTTATCCTGCGCTATTGGAACGATTGGTTCTTAGCGCTGCTCTTTATCGACAAGCCCACGCTCTACCCGCTGCAATATCTGCTCTATGTGTTGATGGCGAACATCAACTTCCTGGCGTCTAATCCCCAGACGACGGGCATTCCGATTCCAACGCAGTCGGCGCGCATGGCGATGGCTGTGTTGGCCTTTGGCCCTGCGCTCTTTACCTTCTTGCTGCTGCAGAAATACTTTGTGCGCGGCATCACTATCGGCGGCTTGAAGGGTTAATTTGCTCTCCCTTGTAGCAACACTTTGCCCAGGCAGTCCCAATTCAACTCTTCGGGAGGAACGTATGCTCAAGCAGCGATTTGCGCTTTTGTTTGTCCATCTCTGGATCGTGCTGGCGGTGCTGGCCGGGTGTGCGCCGGCGGCCCCTGCGGCGCAGGAACAGGCCGCGCCGGCGGCGGATGCCGCCGCGGGCGACTTGGTTCCCATTACCTATACCTATGCCTCGCGCGGGGTCCCGCGCGACTTGCAGCAGGTGCAGGACGCGATGAACGCCCTGTTGAACGAGAGCCTCGGCATCAACTTGACGCTGGAGCCGATCGACTTTGGCGCATATAACGACAAGATGCAACTGCGGCTGGCCGCGGGCGAGCCGTGTGATGTGATCTTCACCGCGCCGTGGACCAACAGCTATACCAACAATGTCGCCAACGGCAGCCTGCTGCCGCTGGACGATCTGCTGCGCGAGGAAGCGCCGGGGCTGTGGGCCAGCATGCCGGAGACGACCTGGGATGCGGCGCGCATCAACGGCGTCATCTACGGCGTGATCAACCAGCAGATCTTCCCCAAGCCCTGGGGCGTGCATGTACGCAAGGACTTGCTGGAGAAGTACAACTTCAGCCTGGACAATGTGACCAAGTGGGAAGACATGGAGCCGTTCTTGGAGGCGGTGCGCGACGGCGAAGGCATCACCCCCGTCTATGCCGACGACAGCGCCGGGTCGAGCCTGTGGCGGTCCCAGTACTACGGTTATGACCCGCTGGACGACGGTCTCGGTTTTGTCGGCATCAAGGCCGACGACGAGACGTTGACCGTGGTCAACGTGATCGAAACCGAGGAATATCGCGAAGCCGCCAATCTCTCTAAGAAATGGGTGGACGCCGGCTACTTCCCCAAGGAGCTTGCGCCCGCCGACGAGGCGCGCGCCGCTTTCCGTGCCGGCCTGTTCGCCATGGGCTATCATGTGGAAAAGCCGGGCAACGATGTCGAGATGCAGACCATGGTGGGCTGGGAGTTTGTGATCAAGAATCTGACCGACCCGCTGATCCTGGATACCGCGGGCGCAACAGCTACCATGAACGCCATCTGTACGACCTCCAAACACCCGGCCGAGGCCATGCGTTTCTTGGAGCAGTTGAACACCGACCCGGTGCTCTATAACCTGCTGTCGCGCGGCATTGAGGACGTCCATTGGGTCTGGAAAGACGAAGCCAACAAGGTGATCACCTATCCCGAAGGGGTGGATTCGTCCAACAGCGGCTATGAGCCGAATACCGACTGGATGTTTGGCAACCAGTTCAACGCCTACTATCGCAGCGAGGCGCAGGTGGGCGCGTGGGAAGCGACCAAGGCCATGAACGACGGCGCATATCCGTCTAAGGCGCTGGGGTTTGTCGTCGACCGCGAGCCGATTAAGACCGAGGTGGCGCAGGTGACGGCGCTGCTGGAAGAGTTGAGCCGGCCCATCGCCTATGGCTGGGTGGCCTATGACGAGGCCGCGCCCGACCTGTTGCAGAAGATGAACGATGCCGGCGCGCAGAAGATCGTCGAGGAAGTGCAGCGCCAGTTGAACGACTGGCAGGCCGCCAAGAGCCAGTAGAACGCGTTTTCCGTCTTCCTGGAGGCGCATGCAAGTTAAGAATTGAGCAGAGTCATTGTCATTCCGACCAACGGGAGGAATCTCTCTGGCCGGCGCATCCACCGGAGGGATTCCTCGACAGGAGTCTTGGAATGACAGCGCCCTGCTATTTTCCGAATATTCATCGAGCTTCCGGGAAGATACCCCGATGCAGTTGACCCGCCCGGCCACCTCTGGCCGGGCGGGTGCATGATATGTCTTTTTCATCTTCATCGAGCGAGGAACTGTGAGCGAGGAACTGTGATGCTGACGATCAGGGCTACAATGCCTTGTCTTGCGCCGCCTGCCTGGGCCGTGTTGGAACGCAAGCTGCTCGACGTGATGGACCAGGCGGTCTATCCCTATCTGGAAAAATACACCCGCGCCGACGGCAGCCTGATCTGGGGCGACCGCTGGCGCAACGGCCGTGATGGGCTGGACGACCTCTACGAGAGCTTTTACAACTGGCCGTTGCTCTATCTGCTCGGCGGCGGCGACCATCTGCTGGCCTTGGGCCAGCGCCAGTGGGACGCGATCACGCGCCAGGGCGAGGGCTTTGGCTTGGTCCACGACGAGTATGAGGTGGGCTATGACCAGTTCCACCAGGCCGAAAGCTACATCTACTTCTACTTTCTCTGTCTGGCCGACCCTGCCAACCCCACCAACCGCGCACGCGCCCAGCGTTTCGCCGGGTTCTATTTGAACGAAGACCCAGACGCGCCCAACTATGACGCGGAGCGCAAACTGATCCGCGCCCCACACAACGGCAGCCGTGGGCCGCGCTGGGGGTTCAACGAGGGTACGCCAAACTATGGCTGGAGCGCGGGCATGCGCGTCTATGGGCTGCCCTTCAGCGATGTGCCGGGGATCGACCACTACGACGACCTCAAAGACCCGGAGAAGGCGCGCCGCATGGGCGATGTGATGCGGGCGCGCATGGGCCAGGGGGACGTGGCGACGAACTTGCTGGTCACCAGCCTGGTCGCCAACGCCTATCTGATGACCGGCGCGGCCAAATATCGCCAGTGGATCGTCGAATATGTCGACGCCTGGCGCGCCCGCGCCGACGCCAACGGTGGTCTGCTGCCCGACAACGTGGGGCTGTCGGGCCAGGTGGGCGAGACGATGGGCGGCAAGTGGTACGGCGGGCTGTACGGCTGGACATGGCCGCACGGCTATTACAACATCGGCATGGCGGCCACGGTGGCCGCAGCCAATGTCTTTTTGTTGACCCAAGACCCATCCTATCTGGACCTGCCGCGGCAGCAGTATGACGCCGTTGTCGCCTTGGGCGAGGTGCGTGACACGCGCGATCTGGAAATGAGCCTGCGCCACCATTGGGTCGGCGCGCTGGAGGAGGAGGGCCAATCGGCCATCACCTTTGTGGCCCCCTATCGCTACGGCGACGCCGGCTGGTTCGACTATCAACCGCTTTCGCCCATCTATCCTGCCGCGCTGTGGAACCTGTCGATGGCGCGCGCCGACTGGGAGCGGCTGGAGCATCTGCGCCGCCATGAGCCGTTTGACTGGCGCAGCGTGGCCCCGTTCCGTACCAAGGAGGACAGTGGACATGAGCGCCCCTGGCTGCGCTATCTGGCGGGCGATAACCCTGACTATCCGGAGCGCATCTTGCAGGCAAGCTATGCCACAGCCTGCAGGCGGCTGGCGCTGATCGCCGCCGACAAGGCCGACTTGGCGCAAGTCAACATCCATCACTGGCAGGAACTTAACCCGGTGGTGACCGAAGCGTTGGTGCAGTTGACGCTGGGCGCGCCGCAGACGATCTATAACGGCGGGCTGCTCTTCTGCCGGCTGCGCTATTTTGACGCCGAGCGCCGCCGCCCCGGTCTGCCGCCCGATGTCGCGGCGCTGGTCGAACGGCTGGAGGCAGATGAGACGGTGGTGACGCTGGTCAACCTCAGCCCGTTTGCAGCGCGCCGTGTGATCCTTCAGGCCGGGGGTTTTGGCGAACATCGCTTTGGCCGCGCCTCCTTTGAGGTGCGGACGAGCGACTACCCCGGTTCGCAGAAGATGTATGCGCCGCCGCCGCTGACCTCGACGACGGAGACGGTGAGCGTAGACAGCCCGCATCTGGAGGTTGAACTGCCGCCCGCGTCGACCATCCGGCTCACCTTGCAGACGGCGCGTTTTGTCAACGCGCCCAGCTATGCGCTGCCCTGGGCCGGCGACGATAGCCCCGACGCATAGACTGGATCGGAGTGTATCCTTCGCTGCATCGGGGGTCTATGCCGAAATGGCTGTCCCTTTTGTCTCCGGTGGTTATGCTAGGGATGGCTCTGCGTGCGGGAACACTCATGGGAGAGTGCCCCAGAGCGTCTAGCCCTAGCGTCACGGATACGAAAGGAGAGGGGATATGAGTTTGCTTTGGTGGGCGATCATCGCCCTGGTGATTTCGTTGATCGCGGGCGCGCTGGGCTTCACGGGGGTCGCCCGTGGGTCGGCCACGGTGGCGCGCGTCCTGTTTGGCATTTTCCTGATCCTGGCGATCATTCTGTTTATCATGGTGGTCCTGGGCATCGGGGTGATCACTTAATCGGGCCTGAGGGCCAAACCAGCTTGACTACGGCGGCTCAAGCGAATGAGTTAGGCAATCCGACCGGCGTTTGCACTCTTTGCCCGGGCTGCGCTTGACGCCCGTCAAGCGCAGCCCGGGCGATTTGTTTTGTCTATATCGAGGCGTCTATATGCCGTCATCAGCACGGAGGAGTCGCAAACGGCCCCGCCCTTAGTTTGCTGCGCGGCCGATCACACGTTTTCTGCGCGCGTCGTGTTGCTTTACTCTGGCGTATGGCTATAATAGTGGGTCGTCATTGTGGCAGGAGGGCAGCGGTATGCTGTCGCCCTCCTTTTTTTGTGGGTTGCCTCAAAACGTTTTTTGTGAAGCATGTATACCCTATAGAAGTGTCCGAAGGAACTCCTCATGCACTTTCCCTCACTCACCCTAATCGGCGGTTTCCTCGTCCTTGCTGTCTCTCTCGTCGGTCTCGGCTACTACCGCTCTACGCTCTGCTGCGCTCGATATCGCCGCTACCGACAAGCCTTTGATCTGCATGGCCCTCAACTCACGCCGTATACATATTGGGAAGCGCCTGAACCACGCGATCTGCTCGGCTACCTGTACGGCTACATACGGCTCGAGGACCTTCTGCAACAGATTGCCCAACGCTCCGGCAAGCCTGTCTTGCAGGTCTATCTCTTCATATCCTTGATCCGTTTGGAGAAATAACTGATGACTGTTTCCCAAGTTTTCGTGCTGGCGGTTCTCCTCATTCCGCTTACTCTGGTCTTTATGGGCAGGCTGCGCGAGGATATTGCTGCGTTGGTGATGGCCGGGTCGCTTGGTCTGGCTCAATTTTACGGCATGGGTGTGCTTGGTCCGGACCATACGCCGGAGGATGCCACCAAGGCATTGACCGGTTTTGGAACGCCCGAAGTGCTGACGCTCTTATCCCTTTTTATCTTGACGTATTGCCTCGGCAAGTATGGCGTGACACGCGGGATCGCCAAGAATCTGCTTAAGATCGGCGGCAGGTCGGAAAGCCGTCTCATTGCGCTATTCGCCACAACCGCTGCTGTGCTCTCGCTCTTTATGAACACGCTGGCCGCAGGTGCTTTGCTCTTGCCTAGCGCCTTGGATGCGAGTCGCCGTACCGGCATTAAGCCCAGCAAGCTGCTGATCCCCATTGCCTATGGCACCATGTTAGGCGGCTCGGCGACCTATCTGACCACGGCCAATATCATTGTAAGTGGTCTGCTGCCGCTTGCCGATCCGGCCCTGAAGCCTTTGGGCTTTTTTGCATTCACCCCCACCGGCGGCGTGGTCTGTATTGCCGGCTTGGCCTTTCTTGCGGTCATGGGCAAGTATCTGCTGCCCAATCGCGAACCGCCCGCCGCCATGGTCAGCCGCACCAGTGACGAACTGACGGAAGTATACAAATTGAATGAACGGCTGTGGGAGGTCACTGCGCGGCTGGACCCTCCTTTGGTGGGCATGTCGCTCAGCGAGATGAAGCTAGGCGAGACACTTGGGCTTTCCATATTGGGCATTCGCCGCGGGCGGCGCGTCATTCCGATCTACGGAGCGCAGTGTGAAGTGCATGATAACGATGTTCTGTTGGTAGTAGGCAATGAGGAACGCGCCCTGCAACTGCGCAATCGCGGCTATGAGATAGATGCGGCGACGAAATCCGATTCGCTTGAAGAGTCGGGAACCGTTATGGCTGATCTGTTGGTGCCGCCGCGCTCCAATGTGGAAGGCAAAACGCTGCGCGAACTAGCTTTCCGCGCCAAATACGGCTTCACCGCAGTAGCGATCTGGCGCGACAACCAAAGCCATCGTACGGATGTGGGCAATATGAAGCTGCGTCCTGGCGACTCGATCTTGGTCATCGGCCCACAGGATCGCGCGCTGGACTTAAAGCACCAGAACGACTTTGTCATTGCCGAGACTACGAGTAACACGGGAGGCTATGATCGTAACAAGGTGATCTTGACCTTGTCCATTGCCGTGATCGCGCTGACGGCCATGTTCATGGGCATGCCGGTGGAGTTAGCCATGATGTCCGCGGCTGCGGTCATTTTGTTGACGGGGCTGTTGTCGCCGGATGAAGCCTACGGTGCGATCAAATGGCGCGCCATTTTCCTGATTGCAGGCACGATATCCGTCAGTTTGGCGATGGTACAGACCGGGTTAGCCAAAATGGCGGGCGATGCCGTAGTGGGGCTGGCTGCGCCTTTTGGCGGGATTGGCCTGGTGGCAGGTACTTATTTGCTCAGTGCCGCCTTGACGCAGATCATGGGGGGGCAGATCGCGCCGTTGGTCGTGGGGCCAATCACCATTAGCGCCGCGCTGCGGCTGGGGGTCAATCCACAGGCCGTGGCCGTGGTGACAGCCATTGCCGGTTCTGTCTCGTTTATTACGCCGCTCTCCCATCCGGTCAACATTCTAATGATCGCGCCGGCTAACTACAGTTTTAGCGATTTTGTGAAGAGTGGATGGATTCTAACCGTTGTCTGTTTTGTGGCGTTGATGCTTGCCGTACCGCTCTTCTGGGGTCTGTAGTGCGCGCTACGACACTGTTCTGTCTATGCCAAGTGGCCTGAATCTGCCATCTTGGGCCGCTGCGCCACTGCCAACAACCTGATTTGCGTTTCTTTGCCCCTCTTGTCATAATGGGGACTATTCATTTCCACAGTCTCCGCGCGGCAGAGACATTGCCGGCTGTCCTGGCTTAGCTGTGCTGCGCCCATATCGGCCGGAACCGGGTCTATATGAACCTCTCGCACGTTCAGAGCTATCTGCGCGACCAGGGCTATGACGGCTGGTTGCTCTACAATTTTCGCGACCTCAACCCCATTGCCGTCAACGTCGCCGGTCTGAGCCACGGCGGCAGCCGGCGCTGGTTCCTGTGGATCCCTGCCCAGGGCCGGCCCATGTGGCTGGTGCACGGCATCGAAGGGCATATGTTCGAGGAGGCGCGGCCGGAACTGCAAGGCCCGCGCCTGCGCTATGTCACCTGGCAGGAGATGGCCGCGGCGCTGCCCCAGCTTTTGGGTCTAGACGGCGCGCGCCCGCCCAAGATCGTGATGGAGTACAGCCCCGGCAACGCGCTGCCCTTTATTAGCCGCATCGACGCCGGCATCAAGGAAGTGGTGGAGCAGAGCACGGGCGCGGCGATCCACAGCAGCGCCGACGTGGCGCAGATCGCCCTGGCCGTCTTGAGCGAGGCGCAGTTAGCCGGTCACCGCCGTGCCGTGGTCGCCTGTTTGGATGCCAAGGAGCGGGCGTTTGACCACATCGCCCGCCAACTGCGCGGCGGGGCTGCGCTGACTGAATACGATGTCCAACAGTTCATCGCGCAGCATTTTGCGTCGTTGGGCATGGAGCCGCTCGCCCCGATCGTGGCGGTCAACGCCCATGCCGCCGACCCGCACTATGGCCCCAGCGCCAAAGATCACAGCCCGATCCGTGAAGGCGATATGGTGCTGATCGACCTTTGGACCAAGGAGCAGGACAACTCACAGGGGTCGATGGCCGACCTGACCTGGACTGCCTATTGTGGCCGGCGTGTGCCGCCCAAGGTGACCGAGGTCTTCGAGGTCGTCGCCGCAGCGCGCGACCGCGCCGTCGACTTCGTGCGCGGGCAGCTGGCCGCGGGCCGGGAGGTGCGCGGCTTTGCCGTGGACGACGCCGCGCGCCAGGTGATCGTGGACGCCGGCTACGGCGCGTACATCATGCACCGCACGGGCCACAGCCTTGGCCCCACAGGTCACTATCTGGGGGTTAACATCGACAACCTGGAGACGCACGACGACCGCGTCCTGCTGCCGGGGATCATGTTCACGGTCGAGCCGGGCATTTATATGCCGCAGTTCAACTTTGATGACGGCCCGGCCGCCAAGGGGTTGGGCATCCGCAGCGAGATCAACTGCGCCATGCAGCCGGGCGCAGTGGAAGTGACTTCCTTGCCGCTGCAGACCGAGGTGCGGCCTCTGCTGGCGTAGATGCGCTTTACAAAATAGCATCGCAGCTATCATCCTACCCAATCATATGCAGGTTCAAATGAATTCCGTTCAAAGCAAGGAGCATCGTATGCACAAGCGTTTATGGATTGTAACGCTGCTGGCGCTGGTCGCACTGCTGCTGACCGCCTGCCCGGCAGCCGCACCGGCCCCTGCGCCCGCCGATACCGGCAGCGAAGCGGCAGCCCCCGCGGAAGGGGCGGCTGCGGAGGAAGCTGTCCCAACCAGGGGCGGCGGCGGCACGCTGATCGTCGGGCGCGGCGGCGACACCGTCTCGCTGGATGCCGGCGTGGTGACCGACGGCGAGTCGGCGCGCGTGATCAATGAGATCGTCGAAGGCTTGACCAAGATGGAGGGCACCTCCACCCGCCCGATCCCGTGGCTGGCCGAATCTTGGGAGACCGAGGACAGCCAGACCTGGACTTTCCACCTGCGCCAGGGGGTGAACTTCCACGACGGTACGCCCTTCAACGCCGAGGCCGTGAAGTGGAATCTCGACCGCATCCGCGACGCAGAGAACGAATGGCGCTTTGGCCGCACCTTTGAGTACTACACCCAGGAATTTGGCGAGACGCTGCCGATTGCCGAAGTCAACGTCGTCGACGAATACACGGTCGAGCTTGTGCTGGGCGCACCCTCGGCGGTGCTGCTCAACAAACTGGCGCTGGCCTTCGCCTTTGGCATGAACAGCCCGACCGCGATCCAGGAGCAGGGCGACAAATACGGCACCCCGGCGGGCACTGCCGTGGGCACCGGCCCCTTCAAGTTTGTGGAATGGATTCCCGACGACCGCGTCGTCGTGGATCGCAACGAGGAGTGGTGGGGCGAAGGCCCCAGGCTCGACCGCATTATCTGGCGCTCGATCCCCGACAACTCGGCGCGCTTTGCCGAACTGCAGGCCGGCACGGTCTATCAGGCAGAACTGGCCCAGACCGACCTGGCGATGGCCGCCGAGGACCCGAATCTGACGCTCTACACGCTGCCTTCGACCAGCACCGGCTATATCGCCTTCCAGCAGTGCATCGAGCCGTTCGACAAGCTGGAGGTGCGCCAGGCGATTGCCCATGCCGTCAACTGGGCGGCGTTGATCCCGGCCTTCTACGGCGAATTTGGCGAGCTGGCCGGCTCCTTCCAGCCGCCTGCGATCCTCGGTTCCAACCCCAACATCCAGCCGTTTGAGTATAACCCCGACAAGGCCAAGGAACTGCTGGCCGCGGCGGGTCTGCCCGATGGCTTCGAGACCGACTTCTGGTATATCCCAGTACAGCGCGGCTATTTCCCCGACTCTAAGGCGATCGGCGAGGCGATTGCCGCCGACCTGGCCAAGGTGGGCATCAAGGTCAACCTGACGACCGAGGACTGGGGTGCGTATCTGGAAGACCGCAACGTCGGCAAGTTCCCCATGTGGATGCTGGGCTGGGGTTCCGACAACGGCGACCCGGACAACTACATCGGCTATCACTTCGCGCATACGCCGGGTGAACCGCGGGCCGAGGACTGTCTCAACGACGAGCAGTTGGCGAACCTGCTGATTCAAGGCCGTGAAGTTGCCGACACCGACCAGCGTGAGAAGATCTATCAGGAAGCCGAGCAGATCGTCCGCGACAACGTCTATCGAATTCCGGTCGTGTGGGCCACCACGCCCGCCGTCTTCCGCAACAACGTCAAGGGCTACGAGCCGGTAGTCTTCCGCTCGTGGTATGAATATCTCTGGATTGAAGGCGAATAAGCCGAACTGCTCGATGCGACTGCCGGACCGCGGCAAACCGGTCCGGCAGTCTCTTTTTCCTTTTCCACGAAAGCCAAATTGGTATGGGACAATATCTTCTGCGCCGGTTGATCGCTTTGATCCCGGTGCTGCTGGGGGTCTCGATCGTCGTCTTTACGCTGATCCGCTTGATCCCCGGCGACCCTGTGATTACAATGTTGGGCGAGCGTGCGCGGGCCGAAGATGTGGCGCGCGTGCGCGAAGAACTCGGCTTCAATCGCCCAATCGTCGTGCAGTACGTCGAGTGGATGGGCCGCGTCGTGCGCGGCGACCTGGGCACGTCGATCATCAACCGCACCGAGGTGATGGTCGAACTGCGCTCGCGCCTGGCCGCGACCTTGGAATTGGTGATCGTGGGGCTGATCATTGGCGTCATCGTGGGCGTCTCGGTTGGCATTATTTCGGCGCTCAGACGCAACACATGGATCGATTTTGCGGCCACAGTGGGCGCACTCTTGGGCGTCTCGATGCCGATCTATTGGCTGGCGCTGATCGCCATCTATGCCTTAGCCGTCAACCGGCAGATCTTCCCGCCCAGCGCGCGCATCGACGCCCAGCTCGACGTGACACGGCACACCGGCTTTATGCTGATCGACACGTTGCTGATGGGCAGCCCCAAGCATTTCTTTAACGCCGTGTGGCATCTGGTGTTGCCGGCCACGGTGTTGAGCACGACCGTGATGCCGATCCTGGCGCGGCTGACGCGCGCCAGTATGCTGGAGGTGATGCGCCAGGACTATGTACGCACCGCCGAGGCCAAGGGGCTGCGCCGCCGCACGGTCGTGATCGGCCATGCGCTCAAGAACGCGCTGCTGCCGATTGTGACCGTGATCGGGCTGCAACTCGGCGGGCTGTTGGGCGGCGCGCTGCTCACCGAAACCATTTTCTCGTGGCCGGGCATGGGGTTATGGACCTATCGGGCCATCCTCAGCCGTGACTATCCGATTGTGCAGGGCGCGGTGCTGGTCAGCGCCACCATTTATGTCGTGGTTAACCTGCTGGTGGATATTTCCTATGCCTACCTGGATCCGCGCATCCGGTATCAAGGTGGCTGAGGGCCGACCGATGACAACACAAGCTGCTCTCCAACCAACCTTGTTGAGCCAGGCCGAGCCGCGCAAGTCGCGTGGGTTGATGCGCGACGCCCTGCGCCGCTTGGTGTCGGGCTGGAACGGCCGTGTGGGGCTGGCGATCATTACGATCACCGTGTTGATCGGCATCCTCGCCCCAATTGTCGACCCCTATGACCCCACGACCGATTCGGATTTGGCTAATGCCCGGCTGGAGCCATCCTGGGAACATCCTTTTGGCACCGACCGGCTGGGCCGGGATATGTTTCGCCGCGTGATCCACGGCACGCGCATCTCGCTGATGATTGGCTTTGTCGTGGTCTTTGTCTCCGGCACGGTTGGAACGGTGCTGGGATTGATCGCCGGCTATTTTGGCAAGACGGCCGATACGGTGATCATGCGGCTGATGGACGTTTTGCTGGCGTTTCCGGCCATTCTGCTGGCGATCGCGATTGTGGCTGTGCGCGGGCCGGGTCTGTTTAACACAATCTTGGCGGTGGCGATTGTCGGCATCCCCGGCTATGCGCGCGTGGTGCGTTCGATGGTGCTGTCGTTGCGCGAGCGTGACTATGTGGACGCGGCGCGCATGATCGGCGTCAGCAACTCACGCATTATGTTCGGGCATATTCTGCCCAACAGCCTCAGCCCGCTGATCGTGCAGGCGACGCTGGGCGTGGGCGGCGCAATTCTCTTCGCCGCGGCGCTGGGCTTTCTAGGCTTGGGGGTACAGCCGCCGCGGCCCGAATGGGGCGCGATGATTAGCGACGGCATCCCCTTCTTGCGCCAATCGCCCTATCTGGTCTTCTATCCCGGCATCGCCATCATGATCACAGTGCTGGGCTTTAACCTGTTGGGCGACGGTCTGCGCGACGCGCTGGACCCTCAACTGCGCGCCTAGCGCAGCACGCCCGGCGCATAGTGCAAGGCGGGCAGCTATGCTCATCCACGCAAGCGGGCCGACGGACGCACCGGCCATCCGGGCGCAGTCGACGCCGTAGACCTCAACATTCGCATGGTAGAAGCCTGGATTCAAGACCAGCCGCTGCCCAGGGAACTGGTCGACGTGAAACTCGCGTAGTCTGACCACACAATCGCACAGACGAGACGTGCGGTTGGAAAACCGCACCTATAAGGGTCACCAAGTTTTAACACGATCTCCCGTACGGACACGATAGTTCGTGTCCGTACGCAGTGAATCGTGAAGGAGCCGCTGTGGACGCATCTTGGGCGAATGAGACCCGCTGGAGCGGCGGCGTCGTGCCGTATCCTGACCCTGCCGTCGAAGTGATCGACGCCCGTTTCAAACGCTACGCTATCGGCAATGCCTCGGTCGAGCGGCTTTGCACGGGGATGCGCTGGGCCGAAGGGCCGGTCTGGTTTGGCGATGCACGCACGCTGATCTGGAGCGACATCCCCAACAACCGTATGCTGCGTTGGGACGAGGAGACGGGCGCGGTCGGCGTCTTTCGCAAGCCGTCCAACAACTCCAACGGCAACACGCGCGACCGCCAGGGGCGGCTGATCACCTGTGAACACGGGATGCGGCGTGTGACGCGCACCGAGTATGACGGCAGCATTACGGTATTAATGGATAGTTACAACGGCAAACGGCTCAACGCGCCCAACGATGTGGTGGTGCATTCGGATGGGTCGATCTGGTTCACCGACCCCGGCTATGGCAGCTTGCTGGACTATGAGGGCGAGGTGGCCGCGCACGAACTGCCCCCCGCGGTCTACCGGCTGGACCCGGCCGGCGGCCAGGCGACCGTCGTCGCCGACGACTTTGTCAAGCCCAACGGCCTCTGCTTTGCGCCGGATGAGTCCAAACTTTACATCGTAGATACGGGCCGTTCGCATGACCCCAATGGCCCGTCGCATATCCGGGTATTTGACGTGCAGGGGAGCAAACTCGCGGGCGGCGCGGTCTTTGTCGACATGGGGCCGGGGCAGGCCGACGGCATCCGTACCGACGTGGACGGCAACCTCTGGTCGAGCGCGGGTTGGGCTGGGCCGGGGGTTGACGGCGTGCATTGCTTTGCGCCTAACGGCGACCTGATCGGTCAGATTCATCTGCCGGAACCATGCTCGAACCTGTGCTTTGGCGGGCGCAAAAAGAAGCGGCTGTTTATGACCTGCGGCCAGTCGGTCTACGCGCTCTATGTGGAGGCGCAGGGCAGCCAGGTACCCTAAGCTTTTATGTCTCAGCCTATTCTGGATGCTGTACGAGCCGCGGCCCGCAAACGAATTCTGTATCTGCTGCACGCGGTCAATGAGATGAACGCTCCAGACGAGCTAATCACGCCAGAGGAGGTTCGGCGCGTAGTTTTTGACGGCGAGCTGATTGAAGATTACCCGGAGGACGTGCGCGGCCACAGCTGCCTCCTGTTGGGAACTGGAACAGGCGGTCGCCAAGTTCACGTTGTCTGTTCACCTAAGGATGAGTATTTGAGCGTGATTACCGTCTACATCCCAGATGCGCGCCGTTGGGAGGACGGTGGCAGGCGGCGCCGCCGATAAAGGAGTGCCAAGGATGAACTGTCCACATTGCCAAGGCCGTCTCAAAGCGGGGGCAACGGCCTATTCGGTGAATCGCAACGGCTACCACCTCATCATCGACCAGGTGCCGGCGTTTATCTGTGAACAATGCCATGAACCACTTTTTACCGAAGAAGCGTTGCGGCTTGTCCAGGAGATGATTCGTTCACTAGATGAGCAACGCCGGCAGTTGAGTACGCTTGCTCTCTGAGCAAGTACAACAACCGACTGGCTGGTGTTGAGCGGTTCGTTACTAAACTCGGCCACGGTCCATAGAAAGGCATCCCTGATGGGCATCAGTTTAGGATTGGTCGGGCTGGGGTCGTTTGGCCGTGCCTTTGCCGACCTCTTTATGAGCCACCCGCTGGTCGACCGCATTGCGCTGTGCGACCGCGAGCCGGAGCGGATCGAACCCTTTGCCAACAAGGAATCGTGGCGGGCGAAGTTCAACCGGCGCGATGCCTATCTCTCGCTCGACGACATCTGCCGCAGCGACCTCGACGCGCTGGTGATCATCACGCAGCCGTGGCTACATGCGCCGCAGTGCATCCAAGCCTTGGAGACGGGCAAGAGCGTCTACAGCGCCGTGCCGATCATCAGCATCCCTGACGACGACGAAATTCTCGGCTGGTGCGACAAGTTGGTGGGCACGGTGCAGCGTACGGGCAAGCATTACATGCTGGGCGAGACGACCTATTACCGGCCCCAGACGATGTACTGCCGCCGCCAGGCGCACGCCGGGGCCTTTGGCGATTTTGTCTACAGCGAAGGCGAGTACTACCACGACGTAGATGCCAAGACCAACCTGCGCGAGGTGGCACGGCGGCGGCATGCAAGCCAGGCCGGGCAGGAATGGCTGGCGCTGCGCGAGCAGTATAAGGCCCGCGGCGTGCTGGGTGGGCCGATGCATTACCCGACCCATTCGACCAGCGGGCCGATCAGCGTCACGGGCAGCCATGCCGTCAAGGTGGTCTGTTGGGGCTATGCCAACCGCACGCAGGACCCTTACTTTGTCGAGGAAGGCGCGGCCTTTAGCAACGAGACCGCGCTCTTTCAGATGAGCGACGGCAGCACGATGCGCATCATCGAGGCGCGCGAGGTCGGCCACACCGAGCGCGAGATCTTCCGCATCTACGGCACGCGGGGCAGCTTTGAAAACGACACTTGGGTGGACAAGGAGAAGGCCACGCCGCTGACCGTGGCCGAGATGCGCGACCCCCTGCCGCCGGAGGTCGTGGAGGCGTTCCAGGCGGCGAGCCACACCTCCGACTTTTACGGCGGGCATGGCGGGTCGCACGCCTACTTGGCGCATGAGTTCGTCGATGCGGTGGCGCACGACCGCATCCCGGCGATCAACGTCTGGGAATCGGTGCGCTATATGGCAGCGGGCGTAGCCGCGCACCAGTCGGCGCTGCGCGGCGGCGAGGTGGTGACCGTGCCCGACTGGGGCGACGCGCCGCAGTAGCCCGCTGCCATTCCGCTCACATGGCGGGGCCTTGTCACCCTGCTCGCTCTCTCACCCTGTTCACGCAGTGGTGCGCAGCGCCGGAGCCTGCCCTGAGCGGCGCCCGGCGCTGCTTGTGGCGCGGCGCGAAGGGTCTGCGGCGAAGGGTCTCTCTGGGTTGATACGCAGCAGAGAGATTCCTCGGCAGAAGTCTCGGAATGACAGTGGGCGAAAAGGGGGCTTCGACAGCGGTAGCTGAGTTTGCTACAATAGAAGCTACCTCTTTTTCCTCTCGACGATTGAGTCACCCGCCGTGTCATCTCTGTAGTATCGGCTCTGTAGTATCGACGGTAGTATCGATCGCCAGTATGCAAGGATGTCGCACATGCTTACTCCCCAATACACCCATGAGCGCAATTTCGGCTGCCGCATCACCGAGAGCCTCTATCGCGGGCTGCGGGCGCTGACATTGGAGAATGAAGTGCTCCGCGTCACCTTTTTGGTGGACAAGGGCACGGACATCCTGGAGTTTTTGCACAAGCCGAGCGATACCGATTTTATGTGGCGCTCGCCGCTGGGGGTGCGCAACCCGGCGACCTTTGTGCCGACGGTGGCGCGTCCCGACGGCGCGTTTCTCGACTACTACGAAGGCGGCTGGCAGGAATGTCTGCCCACGGGCGGCAATGCCGTCGAAGCGGCGGGCACGGTCTTTGGGCTGCACGGCGAGGTCTGTCTGATGCCGTGGGACTACGCGATTGTGCAGGATGACCCCGACCGGGTGCGGGTGCGCTTTTGGGTGCGGACGGTGCGCTCGCCTCTGCTGGTGGAAAAGACGGTGACGCTGAACCGCGGCCGCGGCGTGGTCTCCTTCTATGAACGGCTGACCAACGAGGGCGCAGAGCCGTTTGACCTGGTCTGGGGCCATCATCCGGCCTTTGGCGCGCCCTTTCTGGACCCGTCGTGTGTGATCGACCTGCCGGGGGGTGAGGTGCAGACGGTCTCGCTGGGAGAGACAAGCCGTTGCGCGCCGGGCTGGGGCTTCACCTGGCCGCAGGTTTCCGGCGCGCAGGGCGAGACGTTTGACCTAAGCCGCATCCCCGACCCCCGCACGCGCTCGCACGATCTGGCCTTTATCACCGGGATGCGCGAAGGCTGGTATGCCTTGACCAACGCCGACCGGCAGGTCGGTTTCGGCATGATCTGGCCGCTGGATGTCTTTCCTGCGCTCTGGTACTGGCAGGTCTACTGCGGCGCGCTGGAGTCGCCCTGGTATGGCCGCACCTATAACATCGCGCTGGAGCCATGGTCTGCGCCCTATCAGACGGTGGCCGAGGCCAAGGCGCAGGACGCACAGCGCACCCTGGTGCCCGGCGCGGTGCAGGAAGTAGGCTTTCACGCCGTAGCCTATGCCGGTCATCGCGGCGTGGCGCGCATCCACCCCGACGGCACGGTGGAAGGGCGTTAGCCGTAGGCCGGCACGCGCCGGATGGGAGTGCGATCCTGTACGGGCATAATCTCCCGGGACACGAACTATCGTGTCCGTACAGAACCGTGGTGTCTATGATTCATTACTTTGACTTGAGGGAGGAATCATGATCCGGGAATCTGAAGCGCAGCAAGCCATGCCTAAGGGGATGCGCAACACGGTCACCATGCCATCGCGCGCTTGGTATGGCGATATCGACCTGACCTTGGCCTTTCCCGACCGGTGGACGGTGCATATGCTGCCGCCGCACGATGCGCCCAAGCTGAAGCCGGCGGGCATCGAGGCGGCCTTTGCCAACCCCATCGGCACGCCGCGCATCGCCGAGATGGCGCAGGGCAAACGCAGCGCGGCGATCGTGGTGGACGACATCAGCCGCCCGACGCCTGCCGCCGAGTTGATCCCCTATGTGCTGCGTGAACTGCACGAAGCGGGCGTGCCCAAGAACGAGATCCGCTTTGTGATCGGCGGCGGGTCGCACCGGCCCCAGACCGCCGAGGAGATGGAAAAGAAGCTCGGCGCGGAAGTCGTCGCCAACTATGCGGCCAAGTCGCACAACTTCATGGCGGGCGATCTGCGCGGGCTGGGCAACCTGCCCGACGGCACGCCGCTCTATGTCGACCCGGTGGTGGCGGACGCCGATTTCAAGATGACCGTGGGCGGCATCTATCCGCACGGCGCGGTCGGCTTTGGCGGCGGCTCTAAGCTGATCCTGCCCGGCGTGTCGGGCTTCGCCACCATGTTCCATTTCCACACCTTCTACCCTTCGCGCGGACAGGGCAACATCGAACGCCAGGGCGAGATTCCCGACCATCGCGATGCGTCGGAAGCGGCGGCGCGCGTGTTGGGGCTGGATGTGGTGGTCAACGGCGTGATCAACGGGCGGCGCGAGATCGCCGGGCTGTTTGTGGGCGATTTTGTGGAGGCGCAGCGCGCCGGCGCGCGCTTTGCCCAAAAGATCTACGGCACGCACATCCCCGCCGACCTGCGCAAAGAGGTGGATGTGATGGTGGTCAACGCCTACCCGCTCGATTCGGACCCGATCCAGACCGGCAAGGCGTTGTGGTCGCGCCCCTATTTTGAGAAGGCGTATACCGTGGTGGTCAACCCTGCGGTGGACGGCATCTGCTATCACGGTCTGTTTGACCGCATCGACTGGGGGCGCTTTGACACGCAGCGCTGCGCCCGTGCGCCGATGGAGGACCCGGAGCCGCGCTTGGGCCGCCGCGACCAGGCGTTGATCTGGTCAGAGAACTACCCTGCCCACGATTTTGGGCGCAAGCATCCAAACGACATCTTGGTGCGACATTGGGAGAAGGTCATCGAACTGCTGGCCCCTGCTGTGCCGGCCAATGCGCAGGTCGCGGTCTTCCCGGTGTCGGGTGTGCAGTTGTTGGCCGTCGAGGATCGGTAACCACCCCCGCCCCGCGTACGGACACGAACTATCGTGTCCGTACGCGGGGCGGAATATCGTGTCCGTGCAGGAAACGCAACGAGGATACAACCCGTTGCTGCGCCGGCTCTTATACAAGCAGGAGGTTGTCATGCTCGATTCAGACCTGATTCCAGCGCTTGACTCGACGTCGCGAATGACCCCGCGCGCGCGGCTTTTGGCCGTGTTGGCGGGGGAGCGGCCCGACCGGCTGCCCTTTATGGGACGGCTGGAGCTGTGGCACAAGGGCCGCATGCGCATGGGCACGCTGCCGCCGGAACTGGACGGCCTGTCGCTGGACGAGATTCACCGCCGCGTGGGCTTTGCCCGCCAGAAGTTCCTGGCTCCCTATCAGGTGCGGCTGGCCGGCGTGGAGGTGGAAGTTCACTATCAGGGGCAGCGCATCCATCATGAGCAGGACCCACTGGTAGAGCGTTTCCCCGATATGGACTTCTATGCGCCCGACGACCATCCGGGCGTGACGACCACGACGCTGCGCACGCCGGTGGGCAGCCTGACCGTCGAACACACGGTGCTGGAACAGATGGCCGCCACCGGCACGCGCAACTATATGAGCAAACACCCTATCACGCGCGACGAGGATGTCGCCGTCGTCGCCTATATCTTGGAGCGGGTCGAGATCGTGCCGCGCTTTGAAGAACTGCGGGCGCTGGATGCCGGTTTTGGCGAGTGGGGCTTTGTGATGCCGGTGATGGAGCGTATTCCATTCCAGCAACTGTTGATCGATTTTTACAGCACCGACCGCTTTTTCTTTGCGCTGCACGACAGCCCCGGCCAGGTGATCGGGCTGATGGAACGGCTGGACGAGAAGCTGGGCGAGATCATCCGCCAACTGGCCGGGCTGGATGCGCCCTATATGGAGATCGGCGACAACCTGGACGGGATGATGACCAACCCGCGCCTCTTCCGCCAATATTGCCTGCCCGCCTATCAACGCTACACCGACGCGCTGCATGCCCAGGGCAAGGTGACGGGCAGCCACACTGACGGCAACCTCAAGCCGCTGTTGGGGCTGCTGCCCGAGACGGGGCTGGACGTGTGCGAGTCGTTTTCACCCACGCCGCTGACGCCGGTTACCGTGGCCGATGCGCTGGCGGCCTGGCCCGACAAGCCGATCTTCTGGGGCGGCATCCCGTCGCCTCTGCTGGAGGAGGGCACGTCCGACGCCGAGTTTGAGGCCGCCATCACGAATTTGCTAGAGACGATTGGCGACCGGCTGTGCATCCTCAACGTGGTGGACATGGTGCTGCCCATCAACCGCATTGACCGCATTGCGCGTATTGCCGAACTGATCGGGGCGCACGAACTCCCCGTGCGTTGATCGCTTCCCGAATCCCCCTATCGAGTCACCGGCGAGGTCTGCTGTACAGATACTCCAACAGATACTCCAGAGGAGGAGCCGTGGATACGTCGTCCGTGCAAGAACAGGTCCGTGAGATCGCCCATCGCTTTGCGCAGGAACGTCATGCCCGGCAGCGGCGGCGCAGCCTTGACCCCGCCGACTTTGCGCGGCTGCGCGATACCGGATTTTTGCGCGCGGCTGTGCCTGTTGACCAGGGAGGGCTGTGGGAAGGTGTGCCACGCTCGATACGACCCATCGCCGAGATGCTGCGTATCCTGGCCGGGGGTGATGCCTCTGTCGCATTGGTGGCGGCCATGCACCCCAGTGTGTTGGCCTTCTGGTTGGCTGTGCCGCAAGCGCCGGAGCCCTATACCGAAGCCTGGGCGCAGCAACGGCGGCATGTCTTCCAAACTGCGTATGACGGCGACTGGTGGGGAACCATCACATCGGAGCCGGGAAGCGGCGGCGACATCAGCCGGACACGGGCACAGGCGCACCTGGTTTCTGCGGACGGCGCTTACCGGCTCACAGGCCAAAAGCACTTTGGGAGCGGTTCGGGTGTCACCTCGTATATGTTGACCGCGGCGGTTCCCGAAGGGGAGGCGCAGGCCGATCTCTTCTACCTGGATATGCGCGGCGTCCCGTGGGATGGCTCGACCGGTGTTTCGCTGGCAGCAGAATGGGACGGGCATGGGATGACCGCGACCCAGAGCCACGGGATGCGGTTCGAGAATTTTCCCACAATTCGTTTCGCTTGGCCCAACAATCTTCAACCCATTGCCGCGGCTGCGAATGGGGCAATCGGCTGCTGTTTTGCCGCCGTCATTGTGGGGATTGTGGAGACGGCGACCAAGACCGCGGCCAAGCAGTTGGCATCGTGGCACACATCGATGCGTAGTTATGAGGAAGTCGAGTGGACGCGGGCCGAGATGGAGACGTGGCTGATCCAGCAGGCCTTTGAAGGGATGCTGGCCGCGGTGGAGACGCAGAAGCCAACAGCCGTTCGCGAGGTGCTTCAGGGCAAAACCGCCATTGCAGAACTGGCGGAGACCGTCCTGCGCCGCATCTGTCGCGTTGTGGGAGGCGGAAGCTTTGCGCGTCATTCCCCGTTTGGCTTCTGGCTGGAGGATGTGCGCGCCCTGGGATTTTTGCGTCCGCCGTGGGGCCTGGCCTATGAAAACCTGTTCAAGTCCTCTTGGCCGGACACGCCCAGCGGATAGGACCTACCGGAGGCTTGTCTCGTAGGTGCGGTTTTCCAACCGCACATCCGTAAACAAAGGTGACCGGCACTTCCCAAGTGCCGGTCACCTGGACAACCGCACCTACGATTCTCTCCCCTCTGGTCTTTGCGTCCTCCGCGTTCTTTGCGGTGAATTAGCAGATCATGCCGACCTTGGCTTCCGGGCCGTGGGCGATGGGATGCTCGCCCACCCAGCGCTCGTCCACCGCTTCGCCCTGTCGTTGATAACGTGAATCGGTGGAGAGGCGGATGCGGTGGGTGCGGTTGTCCAGGCTGCCGTGCAGCGTGTACATGCCGAAGATCAGCACATCGCCCGCCTTGTACTCGGTCGACAGCCAGCGCCCGCCGATCTGCCGGCGCACGCCGATGGCATCTTTGCTGAAGGAGCCGCCGCCCGCGCCCCACGCCCATTGCTCGTGCGCCTTGTCGTTCTTGCCGTCGACGCAGTAGGAATCCACGTCGAATTCCCAATACTCCCCCAGATGCTCGACCTTGCGGTGCGACCCCTCCAGGATCATCAGCCCGCCTAGTTCATAGGGGATATCGTCGAGCGGCGTCCACAGCGTGTAAAGCTGTTTGGTGCCGCGGCTCATAAAGACGATGTCGCAGTGGGGTGAGGTGGCGGTATTGGGGCCGGGGGCCTTGGCGCGCAGCCAGGTATAGTCATAGTGCAGCACCGGCCCGCCCAAGAAGGCCGTAAAGAAGTCCGTCACCACGCCGCTGTAGAGCAGGCGATGCACGACCGGGTTGCCGTTGGCGAGGTCGGGCCGGAATTGGAAATGTACGTCGGGCGCGGCGATGCCCTCCATCAGCGGCGCGTCGGGGTCGAGCGCGCCCTCGGCCTGGAGCTTCTCCAGCACCGAGCGCCGCGTCGCCATCACGGCCTCCACGTCGAGCAGGCCGGGCAGATAGAGATAGCCGTCTTCCTGCATGCGGGCGCGCAAGGCTTCGACATCGCCCAGCAGCGGGCGCGCCGAACGCAGTTCGGCGAAGTGTGTCGGCTCGGTGATCAACTGGTGTCCGCCGTAGTAAAGCGGGGGGAGCTGCTGCATGATGGTTCCTCCTAGGGATACAAAGTGACTGGATTCAACAATGCCGTCTACGATACCTGGCGCATCTCGTCCAAACGCACCTCGCGGCCGCCGGCTGCGCTTGCCAACAGCGCCTCCATCATCTCCTGCACGATCAGCCCGTGGCGCACGGGCGCAGCGCAGGGCACGCCGTCGAGGATGCACTCGACAAAATGGCCGGCGATGGTGCGCCAGGTCTTGGCGTTGTCGAGTGCAATATTGACGGCTGCGTCCTGGTCCGCGCCTTGCACAGTGCGATAGACGGTGAGCGGCTTCAGCCGCGCCCCGGCTTCGGTACCAAAGAGTTCGATCTGAAGCTCGCTGGGTTGGTGCGAAGCCCAAAAGCTTTCGACGTGGAGCGCGGCCCCGTTGTCAAAGCGGATCAGCCCGCTGGCGTAGTCGTCCACGGCGTAGAGCGTGCCCAGTGCTTCCGGTGGCTGGATCGCGCCGGGGAGATAGCCCTGGCCGCGCGGGCCAAACTTGGCCCCGGCCACGCCCAGCACCGAGACCGGCTGCGGCATGCCCAACAACCACCAGGCCGAGTCCAGCACATGCACGCCCATATCCCGGAACGCGCCGCCGCCGGGCAGGATAAAGCCCAAATTCCAAGCGGGGATACCGCGGCGGCGCACGCTGCGCGCCCGGCCATAGTACAGTTCGCCAAAGTTGCCGGCCCCAGCCAGCGCGCCGAGATATTGCACGTCGTCGGCAAAGCGCGTAGAGAGCGACATCATGGCGACCAGCCCCGACGCTTCGGCGGCGTCTACCAGCGTGCGCGCCGACTGCGCCGATTCGGCCAGCGGCTTGGTGATCAACACATGTTTGCCCTGGCGGATCGCCTCCAGCGCCACCGGCACATGCAGTTGGTTGGGCGTGCCCACAAAGACGGCGTCTACCTCTGGATCGCTACAGACCTGGATGTAATCGGTATAGTAGCGCACGGGGTCGGGCAGTTCTTGGGCGAATTCTTCCATGCGCTCTTGCACCAGGTCGCAGAGCGCGACGATGCGGGTGCGCGGGGTGGCGGCCAAGGCGCGGCCATTATAGCGGCCAATGCCCATGCCGATGATGGCGACACGGACTTCCTGCATCTGGCAAGCTCCCTTCGGGATGCGATGATGTGTGAAGCAAAACTCCGGTTGACAGTCTGTGAATGCCCTTGTAGAGTAGTGTATCCGAAGGGCAGGTCACTCCCCAAACGGCAGATCGGAGCCGGCCTGCGCGGCGCGTCTTCCCTAATCCCTCCCACCCACCTAGAACTAGGACCGAGCATGAGACTAGCCACGACCGGATTGCTCCCGGCAGACCTGCGTCAAATGGACGACGCAGCGGCCCAACGGCTGCGCGCTGCCGGGTTTGTCGGCTGTAGTTGCTTTTTTGCCGACCCCACGCTGCCCACTCCCGCCGACCTCGACCGGCTGCGCGATACGCTGCGCCGCGCCGGGGTCGGTGTGGCGCAGGTCAACGGGCGTTATGAATGTCTGGTCAACCCCGACGACACGCTGCGCCGCCAGGGGATCGCCACGCTGCAGGCCGCGGTGCAGGTCTGCGCGCGGCTGGCCGGGGACAATCTTTACATCCGGCCCGGTTCGCTCAACCCCGGCGGCCACTGGTGGCCGCATCGCGACAATCACAGCCCCGCCACGCTCGACCGGCTGGTGGACAGCCTGCGCCAGGTGGCGACGGCTGCCGAGGATGCCGGTGTGCCGCTGGCGGTCGAAGGGCATACCGTGTCGCCGCTCAACACCGCGGCCCAGGTGCGCGAGGTGATCGACCGAGTCGGTTCGCCCATGCTCAAGTTCAACTGCGACCCGGTCAACTTTGTGAGCAACGTGCAGGAAGTCTATCACGCGCGGCGTGTGCTGGACGATCTATTCGACACGTTGGGCGATGTGACCTGGGCCGTCCACGCCAAGGACATGGCGCTGGAAGACCGCCATGTGGTGCATATCAGCGAGGTCGTCATGGGCCGCGGCAGCATGGACTTGGGCTATATGCTGCAGCGCTTTGAGGCCGTGCGCCCCGAAGGCTATGTAATCGTGGAACACCTGCCCGACGAGTTGATCCCTGAAGCGCGCGATGCGCTGCTGGCGGCAGGCGCGCAGACGGGCGTCCACTGGCATGACGAGCCTCACGCCATCTAACCCACTCCATAGAATGAGATAAAGTCTTTATGAACCAGGTATCCTATCCGGGCGATTTGACGGGCAAGGTGATTGTCGTAACGGGCGGCGGCCAGGGGATCGGCGGCGCGGCGGCTCGGCTCTGTGCGGCGCGCGGGGCGCAGGTGGTGATTGCCGACTGGAACGCCGCCGGCCAAGCCGCGGCGGATGCGCTGGCTGCCGCGGGCGGCTGCGCCGAGTT
The DNA here is from genome assembly GCA_020845455.1 of Caldilineaceae bacterium. GTDB lineage: Bacteria > Chloroflexota > Anaerolineae > Caldilineales > Caldilineaceae > QEUY01. The sequence continues at coordinate 3,701 of JADLFO010000313.1, read as the reverse complement.
TGTGCAGGTCGACGTGCGTGACCCCGCCGCGGTGCAGGCGTTCATGCAGCAGGTGCAGGCGCGGCATGGCCGGCTGGATGTGCTGGTCTGCGCCGCGGGCATCTTCCGCGGCGCGTTTCAGCCGCCCGACGAACTGAGCGTGGACGATTTCGAGGCCGTGATCGACGTCAATGTCAAAGGTGTCTTTCTTTGCACCAAATACGCCATGCCGCTCTTTGACGCCGCGGGCCGCGGGGTGGTGATCATTATCGGTTCGGGCGCGGGCGTGGTGGGGGCAAGCGGGTCGCTGGCCTACGGCGCAAGCAAGGGCGGTGTCAACGGCTATGGCATGACGCTGGCGCGCCATATCGCCGACCGCAACGTGCGCGTCAATGTACTCTGCCCCGGCGGGATCAACACCGAGTTGAAGCTGGGCGTGGTCGAGGCGGATGCGCGCCGCCATGGCCGCGATGTGGCAGCGGCCATGGCGCAGGCGCGCGAAGAGCTGGGCGACCCCGAAGGCGTGGGGCGCGTGATCGCCTTCTTGGCCTCTGGCGAGGCGGACTATATCCGCGGGACCTTGTTTACGCGCTAGGCAGATGACGGTGTGATAATACAGTGACCGGCGCTTCGCATGTGCCGGTCACTTTCTGCCGGCCATCTTTCCTGTGCCGCATCTATTTGTAAAAGATCATAGCTCGGGGCGGGCTTGTAGGAGAACTTAGCGTTTCTGCCACTCATAGAAGTCAGTGCGCGCCCGTTTGAACTCAGACGGCGAACGGTTGATGGCGCATGCGCCGCCGGTGTCGACCTGGATGATCTGGGCGCAGACCGGCGCATAGGCGGCGCGCGGGGCCACCGTGCCCTTGGCGACCAGGATCTTCTGCTGCTGCGGCTGGATGCCCACGCAGGTAATCTGATGGATGCTCATGGGCGCGGTGCGCTTGCTGTTGAGCACCAGCAGCCCGCCTTTGCCCGGCCCGCTGCGGTTCACCTCCACGACCGCGGTCAACCCTTGGTTGAAATAGCGCCCGCCGCCGTGCCGCCGTTCGGTCTCCTCAAACTCGCCGCTGTGCAAGGTGCGGACGCGCCCGCCGATGGACAGCGTGGGGCCGTGGGTGGCGTCGGTCTTGCCGCCCACGCGCAGCGCCACCGCGCCGCCGATCCCCGCCTGCACACACGCCTGCACCGCTTCGGGGTCAAAGAGGGTGACGACCCAGCCGCCGGCCTTCTGCGCCAGGAGCTGCTCCAGGATGAGGGTCGAGTCGGCCGCGCTGCCGCCGCCGATGTTGTCTCCCATGTCGAAGAGCGCCACCGGCGTCTGTGCCGCCTGCATCGCCTGGTGCACGGCCTCGGCGGCGTTGGGCAGGTCCGGGAGCAACTGGTCGCGCACCGCCCAGATCATGTCGGCGATGCGCTGTGCACCGGCTTGGGCCAGGTCGCGGTCGCCGTCCGCCACCACTACGACCGATGGCCCCATGGCGGGTACGTCGGCGTACTGGTAGCCGGCGGCGACGCTGGCCGCCAGGATTCCCGGCTCGTTTTCCAGGTCGATGGCGGCCTGCATGATGGGCTGCATGGGCGGCAGGCTGGTATTGTGAAAGGCGATGTTGAAGAGCACGTTGGGCTTGGCGATGGCGCTCACCGGTTTGACCTCGCCGCGGACCGTGCGCGCCAGCAGTTCGGCGGCCTGTAGCCCGCGCTCGCGCTGGTCGATGTGCGGGTTGGTCTTGTAGATGATCAGGGCGTTGGCATCGCGCGCCAAGGATTCGGGCACATTGCCGTGATAGTCGTGCGTCACCACAATTGGAAAATCCGGCCCCATGAGTTGACGCACGCGGCGCACGGTCTCGCCGTCTGCTTGGGGAAAGTCTTCGGCGACCATCGCGCCGTGCAGCGCCAGCAGCAGCCCGTCCAGCCCTTTTGCTTGGCGCAGCATCTCCAGCAGTTCGCCCACAATCGTCTCGTAGGTGTCGCGCGTCAGCGGCCCCGCGGGCGTAGCGTTCGCCCCCAAGGTGGGAACCAGGTCGAAGTCGTATTCCTCGGCTCCGGCAATATAGCCCGCTACCTCGTGAAAGGTGGGCGTATAATGGTCGACCACCGCTTGGCCGCGATAGATCGCGAAGTCGTCCAGCACAGTGGGTTTGGCGGCAAAGGTGTTGGATTCGTGGCTGAAATTGGCGATGGCGATGCGCATGATTTTCTCCGCATGACTTTGGATGAATTTGGCAGTTCGGCTGCGGCAGGTGGGCTGTGGATGTCGGCGCGCCCGCCCTCTATTGTAACCCAGGCGGCGATATTGCGAGATTTTGCCCACGCATTTGGTTGTTCTGCGCTTCTGCCGGTAGACTAGAGGGGCAGTAGACTTGATCGATCACGCTTGCCCTCCCCACTGTGAAAGGAAAGCATCATGGCTGTTAGCTCCTCTGCCGTTCGGGCCGCGCACGCCGCCAAGGTCACGGATGTCGAGCGTGTTTTGTTGTTTGTGCCCTTTGTCGACCGCGTGCGCCGCGAGATGGAACGCGCCTGGATCCACGCCTGGTCCGAGGTGGAGGTTATCCGCGTGGTGACCGACGCGGGCGTCGTGGGCTATGGCGAGACGATCCAAAACTATACTTGGGGCCGCGTGCCCGATGCGCGTGTGATCGGCCGGTCGCCCTTTGCCTCCATGTGGGACGACAGCCTGGGCGCGGGCTTGCAGATGGCGCTCTTCGACGCCGCGGGCAAACTGGCGGGCGTGCCGGTGCATCAACTGCTGGGCAAACAGGTGCGCCAGTGGTGTCCCATCTCGTTTTGGGATCATGATATGTCGCCGGAGAAGTATGAGGTCGAGGCGAAGAAGGCAGTTGAACTAGGATACACTTCGTTGAAGATCAAGGCCCGGCCTTGGTTTGACGTGTACGAGACGGTGCGGCGCATCAGCGCGGCCACACCCGACTATTTCAACATCGACGCCGACTGGAACGACTTTTTGATCAACGTCTCCAACGCTGTGCCGGTGCTGCGTGAATTGGAGACTGCCTTCCCCAAGATCAAAATCTACGAGGGGCCGATCCGCGCCGACGATGTGCCGGGCAACAAACTGCTGCGCTCGCAGATCCGCACGGCCACGGCGCATCACTATGGCAGCGTGCCGGGGCGCACGGCGGTTGTCGAGGGCTATTGCGACGGCTTTGTGATCGGCGGCGGGGTGAGCCGCGTCATCGCCGACGGCCATGCGGCGGCGATGGCCAATATGCCTTTCTTCCTGCAGATGGTGGGGACGGGGTTGACAACGACGATGGCGCTGCATGTGGGCGCGGTGTTGAGCCATGCCCAATGGCCTGCCATCACCTGTCACGAGTTGTATTCGCATTCGCTCTTGACCGAGCGTATCGACGTGGTGGGCGGCTATGCCCAAGCGCCGGACGCGCCGGGGCTGGGCGTGACGGTGGACGAGAACGCGCTGGAGACTTATCGCGTCGAGAAAGCCGACCTGTCGCTGCCCAAGCGGATCGTCAGATACAGCCGCGCCTGCGGGGTCAACCTCTATTTCGCCAATAACTCGCACAGCCTGTCCCCCATGTGGCGCTATTTTGCCCAGGGCAACCAGCCGGTCTATGAGCGCGAGGTGAAGACCGAACTGTTGGACGACGACGGCAGCGCCGAGTTCGCCGACCTCTACGAACGCAGCCAGGAGGTTCCGGTCTACAGCCGGGCATGATGTCAGTAGGTGACCCGTA
>JADLFO010000312.1 GCA_020845455.1 Caldilineaceae bacterium | reverse complement strand
TAGCGTCGGGCTTTGTTTTGACCGGCAAATGCTGGGCGTTGGCATAGGCATGCGCCGCGCAGATCGCAGGCAGATCGTCGGTCACGCCGTCGCCAATGGCGCCGAACTCTTCGTAGGTAACGTACTGATTGTGTGAAGTCATAGGAGGGATTTGCAACTGTGTCTGGAGTCGTATCTTGAAATGTTGTTTGCAGAGATGTTTGCTGATTGGGCTTCGTCTTCCCCGCGCGCTGATTATACCATCAGCGCGGGCGGTACTGTAGCGCTTCGGGCCAGGTGAGAGACTTGGATACATTTCTCGCCGGCCAGGTCAGCAATCGTACGGCTGATCTTGAGCACACGGTGATAGCGGCGCGCTCAGCCCCATCTGTGGCGCTATGCAGTCGCCCCCTTATCTTGATTTTGCTGTCGGCGTTGCAGCCACCGCGCAAACGAGGTGCGACTCTCCCCCGACTTTTTGCCAAGCAACAGACCTTCAACCCCAATATCCTCATCCAGGTCCGGCCAGTGAATGCCATAGCCGCCACCGCTGATCTGCCAGTTAGTCCGCTCCTGGGGCGTGCCATGCGCCAGACGTGGATACCAGCCGATCGGCACCGCAATGGTGCGACCATCCTCCAAGTCAACTGATAGGGTATCGTCTGTTACCACAACACCCCGCACCCTAACCTGGGTCATCGTCTGGGCTGCAAAACGAGTCCCACTCATATCGCAATTGCTCCAGGCTCCCTTAGAACGTACTGCGCGGACAGTACTGGAGCGCCTCGGCCAGATGGGAGACCTGAAGCTGCTCACTCCCCGCAAGGTCGGCAATCGTGCGACTGATCTTGAGCAGGCGGTGATAGCCACAGATGCTCAGCGCTATCTGAATGGCCGATTGGACAGCAACCACCGGCCTAGCTCAGTCCAATACATCTACTTTGATCGCCGTATACCGCTGGAGACGAAGGTCGTTTGTCAAAAACATCTCGCAGTGTGCAGCGGTCGCTGCTGCGAGATGAATCGCATCAGGGGTTGGAAATCCATAGACGGCGCGAATCTCGGTAGCATGGTCCATAACTGCCCGCGATAACACTACAACTTCCTGGACAATGTCCTGAAAGAATTGATCGTAGTCGGCAAGTACATCCATCTTGTGGTCACGGAGTGGTTTGACTCGACATTCTAGACGGCTCAAATCACTCGCAATTAGCACCGTTTCCAATGCCATCAATTGCTGGTCGAGCAGCCTGCTATAGGGCGCAACTTGTTCGACAACATAGATGATTGGTGCTGTATCCAGGTAGATGCGCACGACTGCTATTCCCAACTTTCCCGTTCGTCGCGTAGGAGCTGTTCTACTTCCGCCGGAGTCGGTGGTTGATGCGCACGCGCTTGTTGGCGTCGCCGGATCACCGCCATTACCTCCTGGTAGCGATTAGATCGAGAAGCAGGCAGCGGTTCAATCGTCAGACGCACTTTGGCTGAAGGAAGCGGCAGAGATTCGTCCAGTTTGATGGTATGGGCATCTGTAACCGTCCCGGTCACAACATAGCTATGATTTTGCATTTGGTTCTCCTTTGTGAAGGTAAGTCCTGTCAATCACTACAGTCATGCAGGCGTTTGTCATACAGTGTAGCATGTCTCCATCCGCAAGAGACTTGCCTGCTCAGAACGTGCTGCGCGGGCGGTACTGGAGCGCCTCGGCCAGGTGTGTGACCTGGACGCACTCTTCGCCGGCCAGGTCGGCAATCGTGCGGGAGATCTTGAGCACGCGGTGATAGCCGCGCGCGCTCAGCCCCATCTGCGCCGCGGCGGCGCGCATCAGGGCGCGGCCCTGCTCGTCCAGACGGCAGAAACTCTGCACCTCCGCCGGCCCCATGTCGCCGTTGACCAGCAGGCTCGGTTTGCCAAGCGAGGCAAAGCGCGCCGCCTGGCGGGCGCGGGCGGCTTGCACGCGGGCGCGGATGGCGCGGGAAGGCTCGCCGCTGTCCAGCGAGGCAAGTTTGGCGATAGGCACGCGCTGCACGTCGAGATGAATGTCGATGCGGTCGAGGATCGGGCCGGAGATGCGCTTCTGATACTTGCTGACCATGGCCGTCGTGCAGGAACATTGCTTCTCTGAATCCCCGTAATAGCCGCAAGGACAAGGGTTGGTCGCGCCGATTAGAATGAAATTGGCGGGGAAGGTCAGCGAGCCTTGGGCGCGCGCGATGGTCACCACGCGGTCTTCCAGCGGCTGGCGCAGCGTCTCCAGGTTGCGTGTGCCGAACTCCGCCAGTTCATCTAGAAAAAGCACCCCACGATGCGCCAGGCTGATCTCGCCGGGGCGCGGCCATGCGCCGCCGCCCACCAGCCCGGCGTGGCTGATCGTATGATGAGGAGAGCGAAAAGGGCGCGTGCGGATGAGCGGCGCATCGGGCGGCAGCGCATCCGCCACCGAATAGATGCGCGTCACGTCGAGCGCTTCCGCCAGGCTCAACTTGGGCAGGATGGAGGGCAGCGCCCGCGCCAGCAGCGTCTTGCCCGCCCCCGGCGACCCCTGCATGATCACGTTGTGCCCTCCGGCGCATGCCACCTCCAGGGCGCGTTTGGCGATCTCCTGCCCCTTCACGTCCTGGAAGTCGACGGGAAAAGCCGGTTCGGCCTCAAACTCGCCCACCGCGGGGGCAGGCTGAGGCTCCAGGCGCAGCGCGCCGTTGAGATGGGCCGCCAGGTCGCCCAGGCTCGCCACGGGATAGACGGCGACACCCTCGACCAGCGCCGCCTCGGGCGCATCCACGGCGGGCACAAAGAGACGGCGCACGCTGCGCTGCGCCGCCGCGTTGGCCATGGGCAGCACGCCGTTGACATGGCGCACACTGCCGTCTAGACCCAATTCCCCCAACACCCAGGCATCGTCCAGCGCGTCTTGGATCTGGCGCGTGGCGGCCAGGATGGCGACGGCGATCGGCAGGTCATAGGCCGGGCCTTCCTTGCGCAGGTCGGCGGGGGCGAGGTTGATCGTTAAGCGATGGTTGGGGAAAAAGAGGCCGCTGTTGCCGATGGCGGCGCGCACGCGCTCGCTGCTCTCGCGCACAGCGGTGTCGGGCAGCCCCACCAGCGTCACCCGCTCCAGCCCGCCGGCAATGTCAACTTCGACCTCTATCTCCTCGGCATCCAAACCGAGCACAGCGCAACTGCGGACTTTGGCCAGCACCGGGGATCTCTTTTCGTCCACAAACTGATTCGGGCGGATAGATTTATGGATACATCGAGTACATTGAGTATAAATGCAATGGGTATGAATCCGTCGGGTAAGGCAGCCGCTGGGTCCTGTTCTCCTTGGAATGGCGCCGAAATCTACTATAGCCTTCAGAGACAGGCTCTGTCAATTGGGGGCGGCAGCGCCAAGGCGGCTGCCCAGCCCCAAAATGGCTGTTTGACCGTTTGGCGATTTTCTACCATACTACTCACCACTTCACTGTGCATGTCAGGTTCGCATTGAGTACGAAGCTACCGCGGCAAAGGCATCACTCCATAACCCAACGGCTATCACCGGGCATTGTCGACAACAACTCCTGCAGAATAGGCAGCAATCCTCTGCGCCGATCTGCGCGCGCCGGAGAATCGGTTCAGACTTGCCGGGCGACCCTGCCTTAATCAGCCGAGCGAATTGTGGAGACAAACCTGGAGAAAGAAAGGTATCGGAATGCGCAACAGACGAGTGATCCCACCCCTTTTGCTTTCCATCGCTTTGACGGCGCTGCTGGTTCTCTTTGCCCGCAGCGGGGTCTCTGCGGAGTATCGGGGAGCCGACGGGGCGCGTTCGTCACCCCAAGCCTCTTCACGATTGATCGTCGAATTGACCACGCCTCCGCTCTCGCAAGCCTACAAATCGATGGTCAGCGCCGCGGCGGCGGATGGCGCCTTGGACGCAAACGCAGCGACAGCGCAGGCGTATGTCGCCCAAGTCCAGGCAGAACAAGCCGCCTTTCTCAACACGTTGCAGGCGGCGCTGCCCAATGTAAGGGCCAGCAATTTCATCAACGAGATGGGCGCGTCTGAACCGGCGGCCTATCAGGTGGTGTTCAACGGCATCACCATTGACGTTGGTTCAGCCGACCTTGAACAAGCGCGCCGGCAGATCGAGCGCATGCCCGGCGTCAAAGCCGTCTACCGGGACTATGCCTATCAGACCCAACTCTACACCAGCACCTATCTGATCAATGCGCCGCAGGTCTGGGAGCAGCTTGGCGGCGTCGGCGTTGCCGGCGCGGGCGTTCGCTTTGCGTCGGTGGACGGCGGCGTCCACAAAGATGCACCGATGTTCAGCGGCGAGGGCTACACTTATCCCAACGGCTATGGCCCCAATGGTCTGGGGCTGACGGCCAACAACAACGGCAAGATCATCGCCTCGCGCGTCTATTTCCGCCCCTGGGATCCGCCTGCGCCGGGCGATGAAAACCCCTGGCCGGGAGTGAACGGCACGCCGCACGGCGTGCATACGGCCTCGACGGCGGCGGGTAACTGCGTCGACGACGTCACCTATGCCGGGCTGGAGATCGGGCGCATCTGCGGCGTGGCCCCCCGCGCCTATGTGATGAGCTACCGCATCTTCTATCCCAGCGTCACCGGCAGCGGTTCGGCCTACACCGCCGAAATCTTGGCCGCGCTCGACGATGTGGTGCGCGACGGCGCGCAGGTGATTAACAACTCCTGGGGAGCCGGGCCGTTCAGCGAGGGCGGTGAATTCGACCCCATCGATACGGCGTTGAGCAACGCGTCCGCCGCCGGCGTCTTTGTCTCGATGTCCAACGGCAACGCCGGCCCAGGGTTAGGCACAGGCGACCACCCGTCGGACAACTACACCAATGCCGCGGCCAGCACGACCTCCGGCACGCTGGCGACCGGCAGTGTCAGCGTCTCGGCGCCGCCGCCCGTGCCCGACGCCAACAAGAACTTTGCGACGGGGTCGGCGGAATTTGGCGCACCGCTGCCGCTGACGGGGACGGTGGAATACGCCTTCAAGACGGCGGCTGCGGTAGCTCCCGCCAATATCCAAGGGTGCAGCCCGTTCCCGGCCAATGCATTTGCCGGTGTAGCCGCCGTCATCAGCCGCGGTACCTGTGATTTCTCGCTCAAGGTCTACAACGCGCAGCAGGCCGGCGCGGTCTTTGCCGTGATCTACAACCATGAGGCCGGCGGCGACGCCATTATGGACATGGGCGCCGGCGCTCAGGCCGACCAGGTGACGATCCCCAGCGTCTTTATCGGCCACAGCAATGGCCTGAAGCTGGTGGACTGGTACGCCGCCGAGGGCAACGCCTCCAAACTAGTCTACAGCCCCTTTGGATTCCAATTGGGCAACACGCCGGACGAGATCATCGCCTTTAGCAGCCGTGGACCGGCCGTGGGCAACAGCCTCAAGCCCGACCTGACTGCGCCGGGCGTCAATATTTTGGCGCAGGGCTATACCCCTGGCGCGACAGGCGAAGCGCGCCACTTGGGCTATGGGCAGGCGTCGGGCACGTCGATGGCCGCCCCGCATGTCGCCGGCGCTGCCATCCTCATGCGCCAAATGCACCCGAACTGGACGCCCGCCGAGATCAAGTCGGCGTTGATGTCCACCGCCAAATATCTCGACATGTACACGGTTGCGGGCGACCCGGCGCAGCCGCTGGACATGGGCGCAGGGCGGTTGGATGTCGGCGCCGCCGCTGCTGCCGGAGTGCTCTTGGACCCGCCCAGCCTGAGCTATGGCTTGGTCACGACAGGGACGAAGGAGACCATCTCTGTTCAGGTGCGCAGCATCGCCGGCGCGCCGGAAACCTATGCGCTGAGCACGCTCTACACCGGGGACGGCTTTACGCAGACGACGGCGCTGCCTGGCTTCACCGTCTCCCCCGCCAGCTTGACGCTCAACCCGGGCGAGACTAAAGTGTTCTCAATCACCTTTGACAGCGCGCTGGGCCGTGGTTTTGGTGACAATCAGGGCTATGTGGTGCTGGACGGCGCGCAACACGACGCGCATCTGCCCGCCTGGGGCCGCGTGATCCGCGCCGAACCGCTCGCCGACGTGCTGATCATCGACAACGACTTCAGCGGCGAGTTGGGGTTCCCATTCCCCGACTATGTGGCCTATTATACCAAGGCGCTGGACGAACTGGGGCTGACCTACACCGTCGTCGACACCGGCGACCTCGCCGGCAACGACACGACCATCCCGGATGCGACCACTCTGCTGGCCTATCGTGCCGTGATCTTCTTCACGGGCGATAACTACTATCCCAACGGGACTTTCAGCATCCCCACCGGTCTGACCCAACTGGACCAGGATCGGCTGGTAGAATATCTCAACAGCGGCGGTTCGGTCGTCGCCATGGGCCAAGACCTGGCCTCGGCCCTAAACAACGCCGAGACCGACGCTGCCAACAGCGTCTTCTATGTCTACCGGCTGGGCGCCAACTGGATCCAAGACAGCCTGACCGATATGGAAACGCCCTCGGCCCTGGTGCTTCCGCCACCGGCAGCGCCGGAGGTCTTCGACGACGTCGCCGTAGACCTGACCCAAGAACCGCTCTATCTGGCGTCGGGCGAGCTGTCGGGCGCTGAGGAGACGCCGCCTGTCGTCACCAACCTGAGTGGCGAATTCAGCATGGGCTATCTCGCAAGCGTGAACATCTTGGAATTCCAGGTCACGGTCGAAAATACGGGAACCCTGCCGATCACGGTCACCAACGCGCATATCCATGCGGGCGCGGTGGGCGTCTCCGGCCCAGTGATCCGGCCCATCACGCAGGGCGTCTCGCTGCCCCAGGTCGTCACCGATACGCTGACCTTCAGCGGGGTGATCACCGACCTGACCCCTGCCGAAGTGACCCAGTTGTTGTCCGGCGACACCTACGTCAACGTGCATACGACGGCGAACCCAGCCGGCGAAATACGCGGGCAGATCGAAATGGAAGCGCAGCCCAATCAAGCCTTTATGGACGAGGTGGACAACGAGTGGCAGAACGGCGGGCAGGACCCGGACCCCGTGCCGGGCGGCGGGGACAATTTGTCCAGCGTCCCCATCCTGAGCTATCAGGGACCCTATAACCTGGAGGATGGCACGGTTGGTTTGGTGAATCGCGACCAGCCGTCGCTGGAGCGCCCTGGCATCACCTACCGCGGGCGCAGCGCCTACACCTCGTTTGGGCTGGAGGGGATGAGCGAGCTTCCGAATTCGACCTTTGGCATCATGCCGACGACGCGTGCGGAACTGCTCGGCAAGCTCTTGGCCTGGACGTGGTCGGAGCCGGGCCAAGCGGTGATCAGCACCACGCCTGTGACTGCTTCCGCCACGGTGTTCTTCACGGCGGAATTACAGTCGGAGACTGCCGCCCCGGCGGTCGTGCCGGAGCCTGCCGAAGCCGCCTCCTATCGCTGGGACTTCGGCGACGGTAGCCCGTATGTGACGTCGGCCACCGAAACGGCCGGCCACACCTATCTATGTGCCGAAGACAACCAGCACACGGTGCGCGTCGAGATCAAGGATCAGTACGGCAACGTCGCCATCGGCAGCCTGGAGTTCGACGCAACAGAGGCCTGCTTCGCCGAGCCGCCCACCTTCTGGAATCTGCTCTTGCCGTGGATCGCTAAGGAGAATCAGTAGCGGGCGCCGTTTGGACCCGGTCGCCGGCTATCTCCGCATAGGTCGTGAGATAGCCAGGTAGCTAGATGTCAAGAGGTCGGGCTGGTGTCACCAGCCCGACTTCTTTTTTGGATCCGATAGTTTTTGGCTCCGATGGGTCTCGATGACAAGCGTGTTACCCTGCCGCCGGCCCTTGCTTCCAGTCGCGAAAGACGCCCAACAATTCATCGCGCGCGGGTGCCGAGAGTGAATCTTCGCTCAACTGCCCGGTGAGCCGGATCGTCAGCCGCGCCTGATCCACATAGGTGATGCAGCCATCGCAGCCGGCCAAATGGGCCTCGAAGCGGGCGCGCACCGCCGCGGGCAGCGCATTTTCCAGATAATCGGTGACCAATTCCACCAGCTCTTGGCAGGTCAGTTCGTCGGCGCTCTCGTTCATGCGTCCTCTATCCAAGTGATTCTTGACCCAAGTAGTGTGCCAGCGTGCGTTGGACCTTGGTTCGGGCGCGATGGAGCAACACCCTTTGATTGGACTCGCCGATCTGTAAAATGTTACAGACCTCCGCTGCGCTCAACCCCTCGACATCACGCAGTTGAATGACCGTGCGCTGGGTGGCGGGGAGGGCGTCGATGGCCTGTTGGATGAGGGCCAGCGTCTCTTGGGCCAGCAGATGCTCCTCCGGGATCGTGCGCCATGAGGCCGGCGTATACAGCCAATGTCCCTGCCAGCGGCCCCCGCTCTGAAAGCGGGCGGGGTCTACGCTGGGTTCGGGTTCTTCCTCGTCGCCAAACCAGCCGGCGAAGGGCCAGGTGCGCTGTTCGCGTACGGCGCGCGTGCGCGCACAATTAGTGAGAATCGTAAAGATCCAGGTCTGGAGTGAGGAACGGCCTTCGAAGCGCGCCACGCCGCGCAACACCCCGACCCAGGTCTCTTGGGCAACCTCTTCGGCCACTGCACTGTCGCCGACAATGCTGCGCGCCAGCCGCACCATCTGGTTGTGATACCTCTCGACCAAGAGTATAAACGCGGCCTCGTCGCGGTTACGCAGCGCGGCGACCAACTCCGTCTCGCTTGTGAGCAAGGTAAATTCCTCCGCTAACCTCAGATACAACCCACGCGCGGGGCTACAGCCAGAATGGGGATCTCTGTGCGCTGCGAAGCATATGCCAGGTCAAGCGCCATGTCAACGGGGCCGTTCCGGCGTGTAGGGCGCTTTCATATTGCGTTTTACCAATGAAATGCAAGATAAATTGCGTATCTGGTGCAGATCGGCGCTCTTCGGCTGGCAGTTTTGCTGCATTATGCAAAGTAAAGTGGTCTCGAAACGCCCAAGTCTTATCCTTGGTCTAGCTAGATTCTGCATATTTTGTTGCTTGAGCACGCACAACTGCAACATGAAAACGCCCTATGGATTGCTCCTGATGAATAGATACATTGTGGCCGGTTATGATATTATCATAGGGTGGAATACTCTCCGGCAGAGTTGGTTACATAGTTGTTGGCGAGCATGGATGCACGCATTTCTGAATGCTCAAACCTGACCGAGCGCGACCTGGAACTGCTGCGCCGCATCGAGGCCGGTCTGCCCATCACGGCGGATGTCAGCCGCGCCGACCTGCTGCTCTGCTGCCTGTTCCCCGCCCAGCAGATCTTGGTCGTCTCTCATGCCGCGCCCATCTCGATCTCCTCTTCCTATCCGCAAAGCGTCACCGGACGTATCGATAGCCCCGACGAGCATCCTCTGGTATGGCAGGCGCTGACCCATGGCCGCGGGGGTCGTCGCCAACTGGAGGTCGTGGCGCGCGGCGCGCCGGTGATCCAGGTGGTCTATCCCATCTTCGACGAAGCGCAGCGCGTGGTGGCGGCATTCGTCATCGAGACCAACATGATCGCACATGAACGCCAGCTCCGGCGCAACCGCAGCTTTCGCCAAGCGACGATCTGGCTGCAGGATATGTGTATGCGCGGGGAATTGGCCGGCGCCGCCGACCTGAGCCGGTTTGGCCTCTACGACGGCATCTATCTGGCCGACCGCAGCCGTACGATTATTTATATGAGCGGAATCGCCAGCAATCTCTTCCGCTCTGCCGGGCTGGAAGTCGATATGGCGGGCCAGCGCGCCTCCGAACTGGAGACCCAAGACGGCGAGATGGTGGATTGGGTGCTGCGTACGGGCAACTGCTTGGAGCATCGCCACGAAAGCGTGGACGGGCGTGTCTGGGTGCGCAAGGCGCTGCCGCTGCGCCGTTCGTCGACTTGGCCGCCGCTACGCTACCGGCTGCCGCAGTGGGCTATCTTTGGCGTGCGCGAGCGCACCCCGGTGGACGCCGTGCTGATGCTGCTGCACAACGCCACCGATGCCGTGCAAAAGCAGCGTGAACTCAACGTCAAGTCGGCGCTCATTCAAGAGATTCATCACCGGGTCAAGAACAATCTCCAGACCATTGCCGCCATCCTGCGCATTCAGGCGCGCCGCGCCAAAGGCCAGGAAGCGCGCGCCCATCTAGGCGATGCCGTCAACCGTATCCTGAGCATGGCGGTGATCCACGAGTTCCTCAGCGAAGACGACGCGCAGCCGATCAACATCCGCGACCTGTGTGCGCGCATCGCCCAGCAGGTCAAGCAGGTGGCCGGTAACCCCGAGCAGGAGGTGGAGATCGGCATTCGGGGGCCGAACATCCGGCTGCCCGCCGGACAAGCCACGCCAGTCGCTTTGGTTGTCAACGAGTTGATGCTCAACGCCATGGAGCATGGTCTGAGCGGGCACAGACGGGGGCATATCGACGTCGAACTGCGCGACCTGGGGGACACGGTGCAGGTCGTGGTGCAGAACAGCGGCAGCCGGCTGCCCCCTGGGTTCAACGCGCAGCAGAGCGGCAGCCTGGGCTTACAGATCGTCTATACGCTGGTCACCGACGACCTCAAGGGCAGCCTGGAGATCGAATCGATCTCGAGACGTATGGCCCAGCCGGAGAACCGCGACGCCGAGAACGGCGCCGAGCCAAGCGAGACGCTGCTCGACCGCGCTGAACTTTTGGGCACACAGGCTGTAATCACCTTTCCCAAACGGTCGCTCAAGGTTGACTAAGCAGGGCCGACGCGGTTTAATGCACTACTGGGCAAACGCCTTTCGCCCACGCAATGATGCAGTGGGCTGTTTGCATCCTCCCGCCCATAACGACGTGGTCTAGGGCTGGGCAATCAGTTGACGAGGAGAAGGGATGTGGAACGTACACGGGTGATCATCGCCGACGATGAATCCTTGATCCGGATGGACCTGCGCGAAATGTTGACCAACTTGGGCTATTTGGTGGTGGGCGAGGTGGGCGACGGGCGCAGTGCAGTCAATTTGGCGCGTGAACTGCGCCCCGATATTGTCATTATGGATATTAAAATGCCTGATATGGACGGTATCGAAGCGGCCAAAATTCTGACCGAAGAGCGGGTGGCGCCGGTGCTGCTGCTCAGCGCCTATAGCCAACAGGATTTGGTGCAGCGTGCCCAAAAGGCCGGCGTGGCCGGCTATCTGGTGAAGCCGTTTCGCGAGAGCGACCTCACCCCTGCCATCGAGGTGGCGCTGGCCCGCTTCAGCGAATTCCGCGCCATGGAGCGCGAGGTCAACAACCTGCAAGAGGCGCTGGAAACGCGCAAAGCCGTGGACCGCGCCAAAGGCATTTTGATGGATACCCAAGGGCTGAGCGAGACCGAAGCCTTTCGCAAGATTCAAAAAATGAGCATGAATAACCGCAAATCGATGCGGACGGTGGCCGACGCCATCATTCTAGCCCATCAAATCAGCGAACAATAGACGAGGCATCCGGTTGCGGCTATCCGTCATTATGCCCGTGTATAACGAGCGGGCAACCTTGGAAGAGATTGTCCAGCGCGTTCAGGCCGTGGATCTGACGGTCAACCCCCAGGGGGACAACCCGCTGTTGCCCGGCCCTGTTGTCTTCGAGCGTGAGTTGGTGATCGTGGACGACGGCTCCACCGACGGCACGCGCGAGATCCTGGACGCGTGGCGCGCTCACCCGACGCCCGGTATGCAGATCATCTATCACGCCCAGAACAGCGGCAAGGGCGCGGCCCTGCGCACCGGCTTTCAACACGCCACAGGCGATGTGCTGGTGGTGCAGGATGCCGACCTGGAATATGACCCGCGCGACTATGTGAAGCTGCTCGAACCGCTGCTGGAAGGACGCTCGCCGGTGATCTATGGCAGCCGGTTTATGGGCGGCCCGCGCTCGGCCATGAGTCTGACCCACACCTTGGGCAACAAATTCCTGACCGTGGTGACCAACGTGCTCTACGGCACGTCGCTCAGCGACATGGAAACCTGCTATAAATGTTTCCGCCGCGAGGTGATTGACGGCATGGCGCTGCGCAGCCGCGCCTTTGAGATCGAGCCGGAGTTGACGGCTAAGATTCTCAAGCGAGGCTATCCTATCTTTGAAGTGCCCATCAGCTACAATGGCCGCGCCTTTCACGAAGGCAAGAAGATCGGCTGGCGCGATGGCTTTAGCGCGGTGCGTACGCTCTTCAAATACCGCTTTGTCGATTGACCCCCTCGGCTGTTTATTGGGCTGCCTGTCTCGCTGCCATGCTGCGTCCGCTAGCCGGTTTTTCCTGGCGTGAGCCGCTCCCCGCGGCCGCCTGGGCGCGGCTGCGCGTCCGCCATGGTTATGCGCCGGCGCTGGTCGGGCTGACCCTGGCCGGGCTGGCGCTGCGTCTGCTGCTGCTGACGCGCTTTCCCCTGCGTGAAGACGAGGCGCTCTACGGCACATGGGCGCTGCACGCCCTGCACGGCGACCCACGCTTTCTCACCGTTTGGCCCGATAAACCCCCGCTTTTTCTTTGGCTGCTGGGCGGCGTCTTGGCGCTGCTGGGGCCGAGCGCGGCCGCGGGCCGCTGGTTGAGCATTGCCGCCAGTGTGTTAACCATCCCTCTGGTCGCTGCCGGGGCGCGCCGTCTGTGGGGGTCGCCGATCGCGGGGCTGGCCGCAGGGCTGGTCTATACGCTCAATCCGTTTGCGCTGAGTTTTGCGCCCACCGTCTACACCGACCCGCTGCTGACGCTGTGGGGCACGCTGGCGCTGGTGATGGCGCTGGCCGGGCGCGCCGGTTGGGCGGGCTTCTGGCTGGGCGCGGCGATCATGACCAAGCAGCAGGGGCTGCTCTATCTGCCTGTGGTGCTGGCGCTTGCGTTACAAAGAGGACAGTGGGCAGTGCCGCCCCTGGCGGCTGTGCCAAAAGGCAGTGGGGACAGAACCCAGAGCGCATCGTCTGGTCTCTGTCTCTGGCCCCTACTGCTTGGTATGGCTGTGGTCGTGCTGCCGATCCTGCTGTGGGACAGCACGCGCTGGGCGGTCGCGCCCTCGCCGTGGGACCTGGCAACGCGCACCTATGCGCCGCTGGCGTTTGTCCCCCCGGCGCTGTGGTGGCCGCGGGCGCTGGCCTGGGGCCGGTTGGTCTGGTATCTGGCGGCAAGCCCCGCGGTCTGGCTGGTGGCAGCGGTCACATGGCTGGTCGCGGGCAGGGGCGCGCTGCGTCCCACGCCCGCGGCGTGGCTCATCTTTGGGTGGGCTGCGGGCTATCTGGCGCTGCATGGGGTCACGACGGTGCAGGCCTGGGACCGCTATCTGCTGCCGCTGGCCCCGATCTGGGCTTGGCTGTTGGCCTGGCCCGCGGCGCGCTGGGCGGATGCGCCGCCCCACATGCGCCGCGGGCTGGGCATCCTGCTGCTGATCGGCGCACTGGGGTTGATCCCGCCGGGGCTGGCCGCAGCCCGCGGCAGCCTGCCCATCGGCGGCGACCACGGCGACTATGCCGGGCTGGAGGAGGCGATGGCCTGGGTCGCCGGCCGGCCAGGCCGCCGGGCGCTCTATCACCAGAGCTTGGGATGGCACGCCCGTTTCTATCTTGATGACTCGATCCGCCAGGGCAAGACGGAACCGCGCTGGTTTTCCAGTTCGGTCTATCTGGCAGATAACGCCGCCAAACTGCCTTATCCGCCCGCGGTCTTGATCGTGCCTGACTGGGACACCCCGCCGGACCTGGCGCTGCATCTGGCGCTGCGCGGGCTGGCGCTGCGCCGTGAACTGCGCGCCGGGCGATTCACGGTCTATACGCTCGTCCACCGGCCCCAAGCGGCCTGCGGCTGGTGTCGATCGGTTTCGCCGGCGCCCACCCCGCCTGCGCCCGCCTGGCCGTGGGCCGCCGCGCCTGCAGAGATGTTGCGGCCATGAAATCCCTTGCGCCGCCCGCCGCGCGCCGGGCCGTGATCGCCGGGGGCGTGCTGGCGATCTTTGTGCTGCTGCTCTATGCCCCGCTGCTGTGGACCAACCGGGTCTATGCCAGCGGTGATATCCTGCTCTATTTCTACCCCTATCGCGACGCGGCCGCCTCCGCGCTGCGCGAGGGGCGGATCCCGCTCTGGAACCCCTACAGCTTTTTGGGCGTGCCCTTGCTGGCGAACCCGCAGGCGGCGGCGCTCTATCCGCTGCACTGGCCGCTTTCTTGGCTGCCGGTGACGCGCCAGATCGCGTGGAGCGCGGCGCTACACACCTGGATTTTGGGGATGGGCGGCTATGCGCTGCTGCGCCGCTGGGGGCAGAGTGCATGGGCGGCGCTGGTCGGGGGGCTGGTGCTGGCGGGCAGCGGTTTCTATGGCGGGCTGGTCGGCCACATCAATCAGATGAACGGCGCGGCCTGGCTGCCCTGGGCGCTGTGGGTGCTGGCCGGGGTGGACGCGTCGGGCATTGGGCACTGGCGTGCCTGGCTGCGCCGCGCCGCCGAGTTTGGGCTGCTGGTGGCGTTGATGTTTTTGGCCGGACACACGCAGACGCTCTTTATCAACCTGGCCGGGCTGGGCGCGTGGGTTGTCTGGCCGCTGCTCTGGCCCCCGATTTGGCGGCAGCGCGACCTGTGGCGCGACCGGCTCGACGTTGTGCTGCCCCGGCTGGGGGTCTATGCGCTGGGCGTCGCGCTGGGGCTGCCGGCGAGCGGCGCGCAACTGCTGCCGACGTTGGAACTGAGCCGCTTGGGGCTGCGCGGCAGCGGCCTTTCCTATGCCGAGGCCAGCAGCTTTAGCCTCAAGCCGTTGAAACTGTTTTGGACGCTGCTGCCCTCCTATGGGCTGGCCGACCTGAGCGTCGTCTTTGCGACGATGGGCTACAGCGAGTTTGTGGCCTATGTCGGGCCGGCTGGGCTGGGGCTGGCGGCGTGGGGCGCATGGCGCGGTCGCGGCGCGGCGCGTAACGCCGGGCTGCTGCTGGCCGGGCTGGGGCTGTTCCTGGCCCTGGGGCGCTGGAATCCGGTCTACTATCTGCTCTATTGGGTCGTGCCGGGGTTTGACCTTTTCCGCGTTCCGGCGCGCTGGATGATGCTCTACACACTGGGCATGGCGATCCTGGCAGGGGTGGGGGTAGATGCCGGGCGTGGCTGGGTGCGCGGGCGCGGCGGGCTGCGTGCCCGCACCCTGACCGCCTGGCTGCTGCCGCTGGGCGTGGCGCTGGTCGGCGCGGAGTTGATCGCCGCGGCGCAGGCCCTGCCGCACACGCACCCGACCGCGCCCCAGGCCGTCTACGATGTACGCACGGCCCCGGCCCATCTGCGCAGCGACCCCATGCGCGCGGCGCTGCACCCTGCCGCCGCAGGCCGTTTTGTGAGCATGAGCACCCTCACCTTTGACCCCGGCGACATGGCCGATTACCGGCGCATTCTGCGAGAAGGCGCGCGCCCGCTGCTGGATCAGCCTGAGTTTGCCGAGTTGATCACGGCGCTCAAGTCTCAGGAGATCCTGGCCCCCAACCTGGCGCTGCTGTGGCGTGTGCCCAGCGTGGACGGGTTCGACGGCGGCGTGCTGCCGCTGCAGCGCTATCTGGACTTGGTGACGCTCTTTGTGCCGCCCACCGCGATCGTGCCGGATGGCCGGCTGCGCGAGCAACTGCGCAGCGTGCCGCCTGCCGACCTGCTGGCGCTGCTCAACGTGCAGTATGTGATCACCGACAAGGTGCGCGACCTCTGGTTTGAAGATATCTATTACGACCGGCAGATCGGCGCGCGGCTGGACGCCGCCTATCCGCAGACCCGCCTGGACATTCCTATCGGCTTCCCCGCCACGCACCTGCACCTGATCGGCTATGTGGATGGCCCGGCGGCAGCCCTGGCGGGCGGCGCGCGCACGGTGGGGCGGGTGCGCGTCGAGGGGGTCACGGCGGAGGGTGCGGGCCAGGCTGACTTTGACCTGACCGCGGGCGACCGGCCCGGCGCACAGTTGGCCGACCCGGCGCTGGACAGCCCGCCGGCAGCGGCGGCAGGCGCGCAGGTCGCCTATCGCGATGTAGAGGGCGGGCGGCAGGAATATCTGGTCAAGTTGCCCCTGCCCACGGCCATGCGCCCTACAACCATCACCGTCGCCTGGCAGGGCGCGCCCGCGCCGCTCGTCGTCCAGGCCGCCACGCTGGTGGATGCGCGCACCGGACAGTTTGCCGCGCTGCTGCCCAGCGACCGCGGCCATTTTCGCCTGGTCCACAGCGGCGATGTCAAGGTCTATGAGAACCTCGACGTGCTGCCGCGCGCCTATCTAGCGCAGCAGACGGTGGCCGCGGCGGATGCGGCGGCGGCGCTCGACCTGATCCGCGACCGAGCCGTCGACCTGCGCGGCGCGGCGGTGGTGGAGGGCTGGCCGAAGACCGCCCCGCTGCCCGCAGCGCAGGCGGAGCCGGCGGGCGAGGCGCAGATGGTAAGCTATGCGCCCGAACGTGTGGCGATCCGCACGCGCAGCCCGGCTCCGGCGCTGCTGATCTTGGCCGACACCTTCTACCCGGGCTGGCAGGCCACGGTGGACGGCGACCCCGCGCCCATCTACCGCACCAACGTCTTGTTGCGCGGCGTGCCCGTCCCCGCGGGCGAGCATGAGGTGGTCTTTCGCTATGCGCCGGCTTCGTGGAGGCAGGGGCTGCTGTTCAGCGCGGCGGGCGGGGTGTTGCTGCTGCTCTGCTGGGCCGCGCCTTGGCTGCGGGCAAGACCTGTTCGTGCCGTGCCGCTGCATCGTGTATAATCAGCAAGGAGCGCGGGTTGCCGGCGCGGGATTTAGCCGATCTATGATGATCCTGACCTATGACGACTTTTAACCGTATCATCGCCATTCTGCTCTGGCTGCTGCTTATGGCCCTGATCGGCGTGGCGGCGGTGATCCCGTTTCAAGCGCTTGTTCAACTACAAGCCTGGCTCGGCGCGGCGCAGACGAGCTTGGCCGCGGCCCAAGCGGCCAACCCCAGCAACTTCCTGATCGGCCAGATCGCCGCGGGCGTCAGCGCCGTATTGGTCTTCGGCATTTTGATCGGGGTGGAGATCTGGATCGGCCGGCGCCGCGGGGTGCGCATCCGCACAGCACAGGGCGGCTCTGCCGAACTGGATACGGTGAGTATCGGCCGCCGCCTCAGTTGGCAGTTGGATCAACTGGCCGAGATCATCAGTGTGGTGCCGATCGTCAAGTCCAAGGGCGGCTCGGTCGACATCAAGCTGGAGATCGAAGCCGCGCCCGATGTGGATGTGCCGATGAAGACCGACGAGGTGGTGGAAGTGACGCGTGACCTGATCGAACAAGACATGGGGTTGAAGCTGGGCCGGCTGGATGTGCATATGCGCTATGCCCCCATCGACCCGGAATGGGCCTAGACGAGCAGGCCCGACGGCATGACGTGGCG
>JADLFO010000311.1 GCA_020845455.1 Caldilineaceae bacterium | reverse complement strand
GGATCTCGCTGACCACCAGCACGGTGAACGCCACCCCCGCCATGCGCGACGCCGCCGCCACAACCGGGTCCATCCCCTCCGGCGCCGGCACGACTAGCCGCTTCTCGTTATAGACCACATGGGACGCATGGTTGGCATAGGTAAAGACACGGTCACCCACCGCGGCGCGCTTTACCTCCGGCCCCACGGCCCGGACGATCCCCACATTGGCATAGCCCGAACGCCATGGATAGGTACACCACTGGCCCGGCTGAAAGACCCGTGGCTCGCGCCCGGTGTAGTTCGCCAGTTCCGTGCCTGCGCTGATAAAGGTGGCTTCAGTCTCGATCAACAGGTCACCCGGTTTGAGCGCGTCTGCGTCGAGCGTGGCCTGCTGGAGTTCTACCTCATTCTGACCCGTGACTACCACCTGTCGGATATTCATCGTCTTCTCCCTCGGAGCGTGTATCAAAATGTTTTGGGTGACCCCATTATCATACCTGAATTGCGCGCCCTTGGCCCATGTGCTATCATGCCAAGGTTTCGCTATCCTCTTGCCGCTGCCTTGCGGCTCGCTTGCCGTCACCGCGGAGCAGGTCCATGCGTCTCTTCTGGGAGATCACACGGCTCGCCTTCCGCCGCCAATTGACCTACCGCGCTGCGGCCTGGGCGGGGCTTGCCACCAATATCTTCTTTGGGCTGCTGCGCGCCATGGTGATGATCGCCCTCTTCGGCGCGCGTGCGCAAGTCGCGGGCATGACCCTGCAAGATGCCGTTACCTATACCGGCTTTACCCAGGCAGTCATTGCCTATCTCAGCATCTTTGGCTGGTACGAGGTGATGGACTCGGTCCACAGCGGTGAGATCTCCGCCGACCTGCTGCGCCCCATGAGCTACATCCGCTACTGGCTGGCAATCGACCTGGGCCGCGCTGCCGTCAATCTGCTGCTGCGCGGGGTGACCATTATGCTGATCTACGCCCTCTTTGTCGATATCGCGCTGCCCGGCTCCTCGGCCCAGTGGTTGGCGCTTGGGCTGACTATCTTTCTGAGCTGGCTGGTCAGCTTTGGCTGGCGCTTTGTGGTCAACCTGGCTGCTTTCTGGACTCCCAACGCGCGCGGCGTAGGCCGCTTTGCCTTTGGCATAGTCTGGGTGTTTTCCGGTTTCTTTATGCCGCTGCGCCTCTATCCGGCGTGGTTTCAGGCCATCTGCCAGGCCACCCCCTTCCCGGCTCTGGTCAACACGCCCGTCGAAGTGTTTCTCGGCTTGCTCGAAGGCCAGACCTTGTGGATGGCCCTGCTCCATCAAGCGGCGTGGGCCGTGGCGCTGCTCGCCCTTGCCCATCTCATCCTAAGCCAAGGCGTGCGCCGCCTTGTGATCCAAGGCGGCTGAACGCGCCATGTCCATCGACCGCACCATGCCCATGAGCCACCTGGCGCAGACCCGCCGCGGCCTGCGCTTCCATCTCTCGATCTACCGGCGGCTGCTCGATGTTCAAATCCGCTCGCAGATGCAGTATCGCGCGGCGTTTGTGCTGGACTTCATCGGCACAGCCATCTCGCTGGGCTTCTTCTTTGCCTCGCTGGCGCTGATCATGCAGCGCTTTGGCGACCTGGCAGGCTGGCGGCTGGGCGAAGTCGCCCTGCTCTTTGCCCTGGCCGAGACCAGCTTTGGCATCATGGACCTAGTCTTCAGCGGCTTTGACCCCGGCAGCTTTGGCCGGCGCGTGCGCCGCGGCACCCTCGACCAGCTTCTGCTGCGCCCCGTCAACCTCACCGTCCAGGTCTTGGGTGACGAGTTTCTGCTGCGCCGCCTAGGACGCATCGCCCAAGGGGCCGCCATCTTTGCGGTGGCGCTGGGGCTGGCCGAAATCGACTGGACGTGGGGCAAGGCCGTCTATCTCCCCTTGGTGATCCTGGGGCAAGTGGCCTTTTTTGGCGGGCTGTTCATCGTCGGCGCCACCATCACCTTCTGGACAGTCGAATCGATCGAACTGGTCAACATCTTCACCTATGGCGGCAACGAATTGATCTCCTACCCCATGCACATCTACCCCGACGGGCTGCGCCGCTTCTTTACCTATCTGCTGCCCGCCGCCTTTCTCAACTACTACCCGGCCCTCTATTTTCTTGACCGGCCCGACCCGT
Organism: Caldilineaceae bacterium; assembly: GCA_020845455.1. GTDB lineage: Bacteria > Chloroflexota > Anaerolineae > Caldilineales > Caldilineaceae > QEUY01. The sequence continues at coordinate 1,072 of JADLFO010000311.1, read as the reverse complement.
TCGGCCTGCCCTACGCCATGCGCTTCGCCGCGCCCGTCGCCGGCCTCGCCGTGCTGCTCGCCGCGCTGCGTTTCTGGCGCTTTGGCATCCGCCACTACCAAAGCACAGGCACTTAGGACCCGTCCATGCCGCACTCCATCATCCGGGTCGAACAGCTTCGCAAACACTTCACCGTCAGCCGCCGCCGCCACGGCTTCTTCGGCGCGCTGGCCGGTCTCGCCTCTGCCGACCGCCGCGTCGTGCGCGCCGTGGACGACATCAGCTTCAGCATCGCCCCCGGCGAACTGGTCGGCTATCTAGGCCCCAACGGCGCGGGCAAGTCGACCACGATCAAGATGCTCACCGGCCTGCTCGTCCCCAGCGGCGGGCGGGTCGAAGTCAACGGCTATGTCCCCTGGCGTCAGCGCGAAGCCTATGTCGCCCACATCGGCGCGGTCTTCGGCCAGCGCACCACCCTCTGGTGGGACCTACCCGTGGTCGACTCGCTCAACCTGCTCCGCCATGTCTACGGCATCCCGGCGGAGCGTTTTCATGCCAACCTGAGCGAATTTCGCCGCCTGCTCGAACTGGACGAATTTATCGAATCGCCGGTGCGCTCGCTCTCCCTGGGCCAGCGGATGCGCGCCGACCTCTGCGCCGCCATGCTGCACGACCCGGCGATCCTCTTCCTGGACGAGCCGACCATCGGGCTGGACGTGGTCGCCAAAGAGCGCATCCGCCAGTTCATCAGCCACATCAACCGGGCACGCGGCGCCACCGTCCTGCTCACCACGCATGACCTGCAGGATGTGGAAAAGCTGTGTGAGCGCGTGCTGATCATCGACCACGGCCGGCTGCTCTTCGACGGCGCGCTGGCGCATCTGCTCGCCCGCTTTGGCGGCAAACGCGAGCTAGTGGTGGATCTGGCCGAACCCTATGATCAGATCGCAATCGACGAGGCCGAGGTAGTTGCCTTCGACGGGCTGCGCGCCACCCTCCAGTTCGAACGCGACGCCATCAGCGCCTCGGAGTTGATTGGCCGGCTGTCGGCCCGCTATCGCATCAGCGACCTCAGCGTGCGCGAGCCGGAGAT
>JADLFO010000310.1 GCA_020845455.1 Caldilineaceae bacterium | reverse complement strand
TGGACAACGTCTTTGCTGCCTTTCCTGAAATCGAAACCGACCGGCTGCTGCTGCGCGAGATCATGCCCGAAGACACCCCGGCCATCTACCGCATCTTTTCTAATGACCAGGTCACGCGCTACCATGACCTGGTCACCTATACCGATCCACGCCAGGCTGAAGAGTTGATCGACTTCTTTGACGAGAGCTTTGAACTGGAGCGCGCGATCTTCTGGGGCATTACCCGCCAGGAGGATGGCGCGCTGATCGGTACCTGCGGCTATGTTTGGCTGCGCACCTACCGCGGCGAGGTCAGTTACAATCTTCACCCCGACTATTGGAAACAGGGCTATATGCAGGAAGCGCTGGATGCGATCGTGGATTTTGGCTTTAGCGAACTGGGCCTTAACCGCGTCGAAGCGCTGGTCATGGTCGAAAACGGCGCGTCAAGCCGCCTGCTGCGCCGCCTGGGCTTTCAGGAGGAGGGCATCCTGCGCCAGCAAGACTTTTTCAAAGGGCAGTTTCACGATATGCGCCTCTTTGCCCTGCTCGCCCAAGACTACTACGCCGAATAGCGCGGCCCACCCAAAGGATCCCAGCCATGCCCGGCGACCGCCCGCATATTATCCTGATGATGACGGATCAACAACGCTTTGACACCATCGCCGCGCTCGGCTTCCCCTACATGGAGACGCCGCATCTCGACCGGCTGGTCAACGAGGGGGTCGCCTTCACCAACTGCCATATCACCGCGCCCTCCTGCGCGCCGTCGCGGGCCAGCCTCTTTACCGGCTATTACCCGCACACCACCGGCATTCTCAAGAATGCCGACCGCTGGACGCGCTCGTGGGTCGAGCAGCTCAACGCCGCGGGTTATACCTGCGTCAATATCGGCAAAATGCACACCTGGCCCTATGATACGCCGTTGGGTTTCCACGAACGCTATGTGGTGGAGAACAAAGACCGCTATCTGGAAAATCGGTACTACTTCGACGAATGGGACAAGGCCCTCGCCGCTCAAGGGCTTGTCAAGCAGCAGCGCGAGCTTTACCGTAAGCACCCCGACTATCGCACGCGGTTGGGCGCGTTTGAATGGGAACTGCCCGAACATACCCATTCCGATATGTTTGTAGGCGATATGGCGATCTGGTGGCTGCGCGCCAAGCCGAAACCCAACCGCCCGCTCTTTCTGCAGATCGGCTTCCCCGGCCCGCATCCGCCCTATGATCCGACGCCCGCCTACGCCGCTCCTTACCTGGAGAAGGAGCTACCACTGCCTAGTGTGAGCGAGGCTGAGTTGGCGGGCCAACCGCCACCCTTCCATGCCATGCGCGCCCACAACTGCGAGGTGGACCATGACTCGGTGGTCCATCAGCTCAACCCGACGCGCGCCCAGCTTCAGCGCCGGCGCGCCTACTATCTGGCGAACGTCAGCATGATCGACGCCAAGATCGGCCAGATTTTGCAGGCATTGGAGGATCAGGGCTATCTCGACGATGCCGTGGTCATCTTTACATCCGACCACGGCGACGCGCTGGGCGACCACGGCCACAGCCAAAAGTGGACAATGTACGACATCATTACGCGTGTGCCCGCGCTTGTCTGGTCGCCGGGTCGCTTTACAGGAGGCCGCAAGTTGGACGGTCTTTGCCAACTCATGGACCTCGGCCCCACCATTCTAGAGTTGGCCGGTATCACGCCGCCTGCCTCATTTGAGGCGCAATCACTGCTGCCTGCCCTGCGCGGCGAGGCCTGGAGCGGGCGAGATACGGTCTTCGCCGAACACCCGCGCGATGGCATCCTGCAAGCCACCGATTACATGAGTATGGTACGCACGCGCCGGTGGAAGCTCGTCCATTTCCTAGACGAACCCTTTGGGCAGTTGTTCGATCTAGTCGACGACCCCGGCGAAACGCGCAACCTGTGGGGCGTCGCCGCCCACGCCTCCAAGCGTCAAGAGCTGCTCGACCAACTGCGTGAGTGGCGGATCCGCAGCCAATATCACACCCGCGACTGGGGTCGCGAGTGGCGCTAATCTCGATCTAAGCATCGATCTACCCAGGCATCGATCTATCTATGTCACGACGTCCGCCGAAAACGAATACCTCCAAGCCTACCGTCTCGGTGGGGTTACTGTTGGTTGCGCTGGTGATCTACGCGCTGGCCCAATGGGGTGGGCTGGATCTGCTAAACGGTGCGCCGCCGGCGAACCCTGCGCCCACCGGCATCATCGCCGGTGCGCCGGATCGCGAGGAGCCGACCGCCACGGCCAAACCGAAACCCAGCCCGACCGCCACGCGCAAGGCGCGCGCGACCCGCACCCCGACCACAGCCGCCAACGCGCCGCCCAGCGCCACGGCCAAAGCCAAGGCCACGGCTACCCCCAAGCCTAGGGCAACTGTAAAGCCTACGGCAACAACCAAGCCGACAGCCAAACCCACAGCCCGGCCTACCGCCACCGCGCAGACCGCGCCGCACGCCGGCGACCTGCCCCCCATCGCCTATGCCAACCTGCCGCCGGAAGCCCACGACACCATCGCCCTGATCGACGCCGGCGGGCCGTTCCCCTTCCGCAGGGATGGCGTGACCTTCCAGAACCGCGAGCGCATCCTGCCGCGCAAACCAGAGGGGTACTACCGCGAATACACGGTCATCACCCCCGGCGAGGATGATCGCGGAGCGCGGCGCATCGTGACCGGCGAGGACGGCGAGATGTATTACACCGACGACCATTACGACAGTTTCTTCGAGATCATCCGCCAGAACCCGCGTGAGGGCAGCCGCTGATGGCCGCACACCCCTTGGCCCACTCGTTGGCCGACAAGCTGGTGCAGGGTGACATTGCGCCCGGCATCTACCGCATCGCCACCGCCATCCGCCCGGCTCCTTTGGCCGCAGCCTTGCGGGCGCAGGGCTGGCGCGTCTTTGTGATCGACGGTAAGATGATCCGGGATAAAGCGTCGTTTCTGCGCGCGGCCGGGCAAGCTCTGGACTTCCCGGCCTATGCCGGTCACAACTGGGATGCCTTTGAGGAATTGGTGAACGACCTGAGCTGGGCGCCGGCGCGCGGCTATGTCATCCTCTATGAGGATGCCTACCACTTTGCCGCGGCGCAGCCCGCTGCCTGGCAGACGGCGCGCGCTGTCCTGCAGGCGGCCGTGGCTGAATGGAGCGAGCAGCAGATCCCCCTCGTCGTGCTGCTGCGCAAGAGCTGGTATACCAACCATGACCTCCCGCTGATCGCCGAGGCGCGGATAGGAGCAACCCCATGAGAAAGCGCAGATCGTCTACACAACCGGCGCGCAAACAACAGCCGAGCAAACGCCGAAGCTGTCTGGGCGGCTCGGTCGGCGGACTGTTCCGCGCTGCCTTGTGGGCCGCCGGCGGCTGGATCGCCTACAGCCATTGGAAGATCGACCATCGACTGCCGCTGCTCAAGGCGATCCCTGCCGAACAGATACGCATCCCCTTTGCCCCGAGCGGCACGCTCAACGGCTATATCGGCCGTCAGGGCAGCGGGCGACCTTTGCTGCTGATCCACAGCGTCAACGCCGCGGCCAGCGCCTATGAGATGCGCCCCCTCTTTCAGCACTACCGGGGTAGCCGCCCGGTCTTGGCCCTGGACCTGCCAGGCTTTGGCTTCTCGACCCGGCCCGATGTCGACTATACCCCCGAACTCTTTGCGCAGGCCGTCTTGGCCGGGCTGCAGCAGTTCGACGGCGCGCCCGCCGACATCATCGCGCTCTCGCTGGGCAGCGAATTCGCCGCCCACGCCGCACGGCAGCGGCCCGACCTGGTCCACAGCCTGACTTTGCTCTCGCCCAGCGGCCTCGGCCAGCGGCCCCAGGAGATGCCGGACGACCAACAGCGCGTGCAAAGGATACACCGTCTGCTCCGCATCCGGCTCTGGGCGCGGCCGCTCTTTGACCTGTTGACCACGCGGCGCGGCATCAACTATTACCTCAAAAAGAGCTTTGCAGGCCCTGTCGACCCAGGGCTGGCCGATTACGCCTATGCCACGGCGCACCAGCCCGGCGCAGAGTATGCGCCGCTGACCTTTATCAGCGGCAAGCTCTTTACGCTGGACGCCGCGCGCACGCTCTACAGCCAGGTCGCGACGCCCACCCTGGTGATCTATGACCAAGATGCTTATGTCAAGTTCGACCTGCTCCCCGACCTGCTGCGCCAGCACCCGGCCTGGCGCGCCGAGCGCATCGCCCCGACCCTGGGGCTGCCGCACTTTGAGCAGATCGACGCCACCACCCAAACCATCGACCGCTTTTGGAAACAGCTTGAAACAGAGAATCAAACAGGACGTGAATAGTAGACCCATGACCTCACATCGCCCTGAACGCCCAGGGCGCCCCATGCATCATCCTATGCGCGTGGTCGCGCTCGACCTGGACGATACCCTGCTGCGCAGCGACGGCACGATCTCGCCGCGCACCGTCGATCTGCTGCGCGCCTGGCGCGCCGCCGGCAACTACGTCGTCATCGCCACGGGCCGGCCTCCGCGCAACATCGCCGAGGCGCTGCCCGACGACTTCCACCAGGCGCCGTGGATTACCTATAACGGCGCGCTCGTCTTTGAAAACGGCGTCAAGATCTATGAAAACCTGATGTCGGTGGAAGATACCCGGCAGATTGTCTCGCTGGTGCAGGATTCGCTGCCAAGCTGCACGCTGGGGCTGGAGATCGACGACATTCTCTATCTCAACCAGGCCGCCAAGCGCCCCATCGCCTATCAACTGGCGAACCTGATTGAGATCGCCAGCGCGCCTTCGGCCAAGGTACTCTTCTGGCATAACGACTTTGCCGCGCTCGACCCGCTCCTGAGCGGTCTGCCCGCCGGCGCGCGCGCCCTGCTCTCCGACAAATACAGCCTCGTGCAAATCCTCGCCGCCTCGGCGGACAAGGCCGAGGCGCTGCGCTTTGTGGTCGAGCGCTGGCAGCTTGACATGAGCCAGGTCGCCGCCTTTGGCGACGACGTCAACGACGTCGAAATGGTGCGTACTGCCGGCCTGGGCGTGGCCGTGGATAACGCCGTTCCTGCCGTCAAGGCCGTCGCCAACTGTGTGACGCGCTCCAACGACGAAGACGGCGTGGCGCTGGTCCTTGCGGAGTTGTTGGATCAGGTGTGATTGCCGCCTCAAACCATGTCGATCCAGATCGTAACCCACATTATATCGATGGCAGCGGATCATTGGCCCGCCGTGGCGGACATCTATCGCCAGGGCATCGCCACCGGCAACGCCACCTTTGCCACCGCGCCGCCCGCGTCTTGGGAGGCCTGGTGTGCGGGCAAGCTCAACGCCTGCAGCCTGGTTGCCCTTGTGGAGCAGCGCGCAGACGCGGGGCTGCGGCAGCGCGTGGCAGGCTGGGCCGCGCTCAGCCCCACCTCGACGCGGCCCATCTATGCCGGAGTCGCCGAAGTCAGCGTCTACATCGCCGCGGCGCAGCAGGGCCAAGGCGTCGGCGACCGGCTGTTGGCGGCGCTGATCGCCCGCTCCGAAGCGCAGGGCATTTGGACGCTGCAGGCCGGCATCTTCCCCGAAAACCACGCCAGCCTGCGCCTACACGCCAAACATGGATTCCGCCAAGTAGGGCTGCGCCAACGGTTGGGCAAAATGGAGTATGGCCCACACGCCAGCGAATGGCGCGACGTTCTCCTGCTCGAACGGCGCAGCCAGGTAGCCGGTCGCTAGCTGGGGTGAGCAAGCCGCGGCATGGTATACTGGAGAGGAGCCATCCTCTTGTGCGTCCCGGCCACGCGCCGCGCATCCAGCCCGACTGAGGACCTATGCACGCCACGATCCGCCAATACCCGCCCTCGCCGGTCGCCGTCGTCGCGGGGCACATCTGTCTCGACATCATTCCCACCTTTGACCCCCGCCAGCCGCGCAGCGGTATGCCCGCTCCCGGCCAGTTGGTCAGCGTCGGACCCGCAGCGCTTTCCACCGGAGGGGCCGTCTCGAACACCGGGCTGGCGCTGCACCGCTTGGGCATCCGCACGCGGCTGATGGGCAAGATCGGCGACGATCTCTTTGGCCGGGCCATTCTCGACGTGCTGCGCCGCCGCGACCCGGCCCTGGCCGCGGGCATGATCGTTTCCGACAGCCCCAGTTCCTACACGATAGTCATCAGCCCGCCCGGCGTCGACCGCAGTTTTCTCCACTGCCCAGGGGCGAACGATACCTTTGGGGCCGCCGATGTCGCCCCAGACCAGGTGGCGGACGCAACAGTCTTCCACTTCGGCTATCCGCCCATCATGGCGCGCATGCACGCCGGCGGCGGCGCAGAGCTGGTCGAACTGTTCCGCCGCGTCCAGGGAGCGGGGGTGATCACCTCGCTGGATATGGCGCATGTCGACGTCGACGCGCCCGCGGGCCGCGTCGATTGGGCGGACCTGCTCCGGCGCACGCTGCCCCATGTCGATTTCTTCTTGCCCAGCCTGGACGAAGTCTTTTCTATGCTCGACCGGGCGCGCTACCAGGCTGCCTGCGCCGCCATGGACGCGCGCGGATTAGTCGCCCAGGGCGGCAGCGCCCTGTTAAGCGAGATGGCCGCACGCCTGCTGGAGATGGGCGCGGCGGTGGTCGGCCTCAAGCTGGGCGACCAAGGCATCTATCTGCGCACCACCGCCGACGCCGCGCGCCTGGCCCGCCTGGGCCTGGCGGCCGCCTGGCGTGGGCGCGAGCTGCTGGCCCCCACCTTCCAGGTGCAGGTAGTCGGCACCACCGGCGCGGGCGATTGCGCTATCGCCGGTTTTCTGGCGTCGCTGCTGCGCGGCCGCGGCCCCGAAGACACGCTCACCGCGGCCGTCGGCGCGGGCGCGTGCAATGTCGAGGCCGCCGACGCCATCAGCGGCGTGCCCACCTGGGATGACCTCCAGGCGCGCATTGCGGCAGGCTGGCCGCGCCTGCCGCTGCATGTTGCGCTCGACGGATGGACAGAGCAGCGCGCCGGGCTGTGGGCCGGGCCGCACGATACGCAGCCCCAGGCGCGGCGCGATGCGCCGCAGGCCATGCAGCCCTGACCGCTGCAGGCCGCCTGCGATACACCTAGAACACACCCTAGAGGAGCGAATCCGATGAAGCGCTCGGAAATCAACCAAATCCTGCGCCAGGCCGATGACTTTATCCGCGAGCATGGTTTTCACCTGCCGCCCTTTGCCTATTGGACCCCCGGCGAGTGGCGCACCAAGGGCGAAGACGTGGCCGAGATCGTTGACAAACGCCTGGGATGGGACATCACCGACTTCGGGTCGGGCGACTATGCCCAGATCGGTCTCTTCCTCTTTACCATCCGCAACGGCGACCTCGCCGGCCTCCAGACCGGGCGCGGCAAGCTCTATGCCGAAAAGCTGCTGATCGTGGATGTGAACCAGATCACCCCGCTGCATTTCCACTGGGTCAAGACCGAGGACATCATCAACCGTGGCGGCGGCAAACTGATGATCGAACTGTACAATGCCACCCCCGACGAACAGTTGGACGACACGCCGGTCACGGTCAGCACCGACGGCGTAGTGCGCACCGTGCCGGCGGGCGGGGTGATCGCGCTTGTGCCGGGTGAAAGCATCACGCTGCCCCCCTACTGCTATCACAAGTTCTGGGGGGCCGAGGCCCGCGTCCTGGTGGGCGAAGTCAGCACCGTCAACGACGACAGCGCCGACAACCGCTTTTTCGAAGCGGTGGGCCGCTTCCCCCAGATCGAAGAGGATGAAGCGCCCGCCTATCTGCTGGTCGGCGACTATGACCGCTATTATAGCGATCTGCCCGCGTCCAAAACATAGGGTCAATCATTTCTCTGGCCTGGGCCCGATTATGCAATAGTAACAATGCCGGTGTACAAAGGTTTGAGCACAACCGCATTTACGTCTCGTGTGCTTTCTGCTATCATCCGAAGCACGGTGTACCGCCGGTATGCCGTCCACTAGAGAACCTATCCCGGTCTAGCGGGTTTCATTAGGAGGGATCATGCTCAAACGCGAACCGATCAAAAACAGCCGGCAGGTAAAAGTGACCTTTGTCATCCCCCACAGCGCCGAACAAGCGCGCGTCTCGGTAGTGGGCGATTTCAACAACTGGGACCCCGGCGCAACGCCGCTGGTCAAACGCGCCAACAACACGCGCAGCGCGTCTGTGACGCTCGACGCCGGACAGCGTTATCGCTTCCGCTACTACAGCGCCGACGACCAGTGGTTCAACGACGAGGCCGCCGACACCTATGAATCCAGCGAACACGGCAGCGAAAACTGCGTCCTCTTGACCTAATGGCCTTTCTGCCCGATATCCTGACGCCGGCCCCAGACGTGCGCCGGCCCATCGTGGCGGTGCTGGAGGCGGCGCTGGCCGCGGTGGACCCCTATCACGCCACGCGTGCCTTTCTGCGCCGCGAAGGCGACACCCTGATCGCCGGCAGCCGGCGCTATGATCTGACCCGCTTTCACCGCGTCTTGGTGATCGGCGCGGGCAAGGCGGGCGCGCCGATGGCGCAGGCGGTCGAGTCGGTTCTGGGCGACCGTATCGCCGCAGGCCTGGTGGTGGTCAAGACGGGACACGGCGCGCCCACCCAGCACGTCGAGATCGCCGAGGCGTCGCACCCACGCCCCGACGCCGCCGGGGTAGAGGCCGGACGGCACATCCTGGCGCTGGCTCAGGACGCCGGACCGGATGACCTGGTGATCGCGCTGCTTTCCGGAGGTGGATCGGCGCTGCTGGTTGCGCCCGCGCCGGGGATCAGCCTGGCCGATATGCAGGCCCTGACCGATGCCCTGCTCGCCTCCGGCGCGACCATCCATGAGATCAACTGCCTGCGCAAACACTGCGACAGCCTAAAGGGCGGCCAACTGGCGCGCGCTGCGGCCCCCGCCACCCTGCTGACCTTGGCGCTCAGCGATGTCGTCGGCAGCCCGCTCGACGTGATCGCCAGCGGGCCGACCGTGTCCGACGCCACGACCTGGGAAGATGCGTGGACGATTGTGCGGCGCTATGACCTCGAAAACCGCCTTCCCCACACCATCCGCGCGCGCCTCCAACTCGGTCGCGACGGCCGGCTGCCCGACACCCCCAAGCCAGACGACCCGGTCTTTGCGCGCAGCCAGACTGTACTGGTGGCTGATAACCGTGTCGCCGCCCAAGCTGCGGCCGTCTGCGCCGCCGAGTTGGGCTATCACCCGCTGCTGCTGACCACCTATTTAGAGGGCGAAGCCGCCCAGGTCGCCAAGGTCGCCGTGGCCTTGGGCCGCGAAGTCCTGGCCCACGCCGCGCCGGTCGCCCCGCCCGCCTGTCTGATCCTGGGCGGCGAAACCACGGTCACGCTAAACCAGAGCGGCGGTAAGGGGGGGCGCAATCAAGAGTTGGCGCTGTCCGCAGCCGTGACGCTCGACAGCAGCGCCGATGCGATCACGGATGCGATCATCGTCGTCTCGCTTGCCACCGACGGCAGCGATGGCCCCACCGACAGCGCGGGCGGCATGGCCGACGGCGGCACAGTGCACCGCGGGCGCAGCCAAGGGCTGGACGCCGAAGCGCATCTGCGCCGCCACGACGCCTACCCGTTCCTGCTTGCCACCCACGACCTGCTGCGCACCGGCCCCACCCAGACCAATGTCAATGACCTGGTCTTTGTCTTCGTGGGTTCACCCCCATCGGATCAGCGCAAGCTGTAGACAATCGGCGGGACCCCATCATCCACGCACGCATTTCCCCAGGAGGAACTATGTTTCGTGTCTCTGTCTTTACCCACCATGCAGAGCTTTCTGACATTTATCTGCAAGGTATGTCGGCATTTGGGGCCGATGCGCTGGACTTTGGCGGCTGGCAAGAGATGCCGGGCGTCAAAGAAACAGGTGTGCCTGACTTAGAACAAGTGAAGGCGCTACGCAAACGCATTCGTTCCTTTGGCCTAGAGATCAACCGGGTCACCCTCCCCGACCTCACCGAGACCTTTATCAGCGGAGGGGAAGGGGCCGAGGAGGAACTTCGCCGAGCCGGTGAAGCGCTGCGCATCTATGGGCAGGCCAAGTTGCCGATTGCGCGCCAGCGTGTGGCGGGGGATGTCTACCCAGATGTCATGACCCGCTACCGTGCTGTCCACCGCGGCGGGATGCAAGCGCGCGGCGAGAGCATGGGCTATACCCAAAACCCCGGCCCATCGTTGACCAAAGATCAATATGACCACTGGTGGGAACGCTTTGTCTATGCCTTCGAACGCCTTGTGCCCATTGCCGAGGAATATGAGATCAAGCTGGCGATCCATCCGTCCGACACGCCCAATGTCGACACACCCTTTGGCGGCCCCCACTTACATCGCGTGGTGGATGCTTTCCCCAGCCCGCAGGTAGGCTTTGTCTACTGTATCGGCACGCGCGCCGAAGCGGGCGGGTCATCGCTCGTGCTGGACGAGATCAACCAGTTTGGCCGCAAGGGCAAGCTGTTGATGTGCCATATGCGCAATGTGCGCGGCAGCCTTGCCACAGCGGGCGGTTATGAAGAAACCCTGCTCGACGATGGCGACCTCAACATGTTTAAGGTCCTCATGGAACTGAAGAAGGTTGGCTTTAGCGGCTATATCAACCCGGATCACATCCCCTCTGTTCCCGGTGACACACCGACCAAGCTGGCAGGGTGGGCCTATTCGATTGGGTATCTCAAGGCCCTCTTTGCAGCGGCAGCGGTCTAAGCTTTCGTTTGGCGAGGGCGCTTTCCTCCCCAATGACAGGGCCGGGGGCACATGCCCCCGGCCCTATGCGTCGTCCTACTAAATACCGTCAATCGGCCAGGCCCAGGTCGTCGCCCGCCCGCCGCGCCGAGGCCGGCATCGGCTGGTGATACTCCACCGGCCTGACGATCTTCTCGACCAGGCTGCATGTGTTGACCACGTTGAGCTTTTCGTAGAAGAACTTGAACTGCGCCTCGAGTGCGTCATAGAGCGCGGCCTTCTGATCCTGCTCCATGCTCCACAGTTCCGACTTGAAGGGGCCAATCGCCTTCTTGCGCGTGCTGTAATAGAACTGGGCATCGGTTTGGGTAGGCTTGCGCTCGTCGGCGCTGGCCTTGTCCAGGAAGCGATAGATCTGCTGCTTCAAGTCCTGCGGGAAGGCAGTGTGATCCATATACAGGTTCTGGAAGCCGGTCGCCAGATGGATCTCCAGCGTCTGCACCTCCGGGAACTTGTTGAACAGTTCTTCCGGAAGCGTGCTGGCGCCGTGCTGCACCGCGCCGCCCGCACCGTGTTGGCGGGCGCGTTCGCCCAAGACCTTGAGCGTATCGAAGTCTACCGCTACCTTGGCGATCGTGCCGTCGGGCAGCACTACACCGCCGTGGCTCGTCCCCGTCTGCACGCTGATCTTGCTCAGACCCGCCAAGTCGCCGCCATAGGCAGCCAATGTCTTCTTATAGCCTTCGATATAGGCGTCGAGTTCCTCCGGCGTGGAGTTCTTCTCGCCCACTTCACCGATCTCGCCGCCCAGGCTGACGGTCACGCCCGCCGGCTCCAAGCTGCGTACAAACTGCGTGATCTCCGCCGAGCGCGTGTAGTTGTGATACTGCTGCTCGTCGAGCGATTCCGGGTCGAGCGTCACCAGCGTGCTGGTGTCGATGTCGATATTCCAGAAGCCCCCGGGGATCGCCTCGGCGATCAGGTCCTTGACCTCCTGGATGGCGGCTTCGGGGTTCTTCTTATAGGTCGAGGCCTTCACCTGGAAATGGTCGCCCTGGATAAAGATCGGCCCTTGGAAGCCTTCCTTGATGGCCGCGGCGATCAGACACGCGCTGAACTCGGCGGGCTTCTGCTCGGTATAGCTCATCTCACTGCGTGCGATCTCAAAGATGAACGCGCCCGCGTCGGTAGCGCGCGCCGCCCGGAACGCCGCCCGCGCCGTGTCATAGGTCGTGAAACGCAGATTCATGGCCGGGACGGTGCGGTCCCGCCAAGCGTCGCGGCTGCGCGCAATGTAGAAATCGTGGATGCTGCCGGGACGTGCGTTCAGCGCCTGCCCCGCCTCCCAGATCAACCAGCGCGCATAGGACTTCACCGGCTCGCTGCCAAAGACCGCGTCGCGCACCAGCGTGTCGATATCCTGGCGGCGCAGCTTTTCGGCGTCTAATACCTCAACCTTGCCGTGGGCGACCCCCAGGCTGCCCACCATGTTCTTGCGCAGTTCGTAAACGGATTCGTGAATCATGAGTCATTTCCCTTTATTCAAAAGGCGGTCAGGCCGGCCCGCCTCAGCGGACGGCCATCACTGGCTAGTACAGGAACATCGGCTTGCCCAGCACGTTGCGCACCTTGGGCCGATACTGTTTCACGTCGTAGAGTTCGTCCACGTCCACCCGCTTGCTCCCGCTGGTCACGGTGCTCATCGGGATATGGGTATAAGTCCCATCGCGCAGCGCCACCATGCGTCCGCTCACCCCGGTCGTGATCAGGTCCATCGCCAAGTGAGCGTAGTTGACCGCCACCATCAGGTCGAGCGCGTCGGGTGCGCCGGAGCGCATCAAATACGAAACCTGCTGATAGATGATGTCCTCGCCCGTGATCTTCTTGAGCGCCTCGCCGCAGATCTGCCCGATCCCGCCCAGCTTCTGGTGCCCATAGGCATCCTGCTCGCCATATTGCACCACCTTGCCGCCCACCATGTGCGCGCCTTCGCTGATGGTGACCATCGCGTAGTTGCTGGGGTTGGCGCGCTTGTCCTTCATCACCAACTCGGCCAGCAACTCCGGGTCGTAGGGCACTTCGGAGATGATGGCGCGGTCAACGCCCGCCAGATAGGAACTGATCAGGCTCGTCTCCCCGCTGTTGCGGCCAAACAGCTCGACCACCGCGATGCGCTCATGCGAGCCGGTGCTGGTGCGCAGTTGGTGAATAAACTGCACACTGCGCGTCACCGCCGTGCTAAAGCCGATGCAGTAATCGGTGCCATAGACGTCGTTGTCCATCGTCTTGGGGATGGCGATGACCGGGAAGCCCTCGCTGTGCAGCCGTTCGCCATAGCTCAACGTGTCGTCGCCGCCGATCGGGATCAGCCGTTCAATGCCCAGGTACTCCAGATTTTTGAGTATGTGCGGGGTAAAATCGCGCGGGCGCGGGTCGTTCGCCTCGGCGTCGGGATGTTCCGGGTCTTTCAGAAAATCGGGCACATCCTTGGGGCGAACCTTGCCGGGGTTTGTGCGGCTGGTATGTAAAAACGTACCGCCGGTGCGGTCAATCGTGCGTACCACATTTTTGTCCAGCCGGATCGTATTATGTGTGATGCTTTCCTGGTCCTCGGTATTCAGCTCGAGCAGGCCGCCCCAGCCGCGGCGAATACCGACGACCTCATGCCCCTCCTCCACCGCGCGATAGACCACTGCTTTGATACATGGGTTAAGACCGGGCACATCACCGCCCCCGGTCAGAATACCAATCCTCATCGTGAAGACTCCTTACCCTTTTTTGTTTGAGCCAAGCCGAATTTCCCGGCCTGTATCAATTGTATACACTATATCACCAACTCCATGCCGGCGCTATCAAAATGGCAATCGCCCGCCGGATGCAGGGCTAAACCACGCTATCGACATCTTCCGACACTTCTTCGGCGACTTCTACGGCGGCTTGCGCCGCGACCTCCTGCCGCGCCATCATGCGCGCGATAGGCCGCAGATTCATCCACCACTGCTGTTTGGGCCGCTGGAAGCGTTCATCCGACATGCGGATGACATCGTCCAGGGGTGTAAAGCGCAGTTCGCCGCCGACATGACCAATACAGACTGCGGGCGCTTCTGCCTCCGGCTGGCTGCACACCTGGTCGATAAATTCGACCGCACGCGACGCCATGCGCGTCGCCAAGATACGGTCAAAGGGCTGTGGATCGCCGCCCTGCTGCAAGTGCCCCAGCACGGAGATCCGCACGTCGAACAGGTCGCCCCCTTCTTCTTCAAACAGCGCCGCCAAAAACTGCGTTGTATAGAGCGGGTTGGCGTTCTCATTGCGGATCATCAGCCCCAACCGCTTGCCATGCTGAAACCCGTCGGTTAACAGCTCAATATCCTGCTCCAGATCATGCAGCCGCACGCCTTCTTCATGCAGATAGGCGCGCTCGGCCCCGGTCGCCAGCGCGCTCAACAACGCCAGATAGCCGCAGTAGCGCCCCATCACCTCGACCACAAAGACCCGGTTCGAAGCCACCGCCGACTGTTTGATCTTATCGACTACTTCGGTGATACTGTTGAGCGCCGTGTCCGCGCCGATGCTGAAATCGGCCGCGGGGACATTGTTGTTGATCGTCGCCGGGATGCAGACGATCGGAATATTGAACGAGGGGAAGGTACGCCGCGCCTGAACCAGCGCGTGCGCCGCCGTATAGCCCGACCAGCCGCCGACCATCAGCAGCGCATCGATCTGGTTTTCTTCCAGCGCACGCGCGATGGCGTAGAGGTCGCGGTCGGCGGGCACTTTGCGGCTCGTGCCCAACTCTGCCCCGCCCATGGGGGCCCAGCCGGTCACGCTCATCCATCCCAGTTCGCGGATGTCGTTGTTGATCAGCCCCCGAAACCCGCGCATCACGCCCAAGGGCTGATATCCTTTATCCACGGCAAGACGCACGGCAGCGCGCACGGTCGCGTTCATCCCCGGCGCCGGCCCGCCTCCGTGCAAAATCGCCAGCCGCAGCCGCCTCTGCCCCGGTCTAGCCGGCTGCGGCATCGCGCCTACCAGCTTGCGCAAGATGCGAAACGCCTCTTGAAAACCGCGGCCCCGCATCTGCATCGCCTTGACGAAGTCGCCGCTCTGGATCGCCCGGTTGATCTCCAGCGTCTTGGCGACACAGGTAATCAAAGGCTGCCGGATCAGCCTGTTGTCCTGAATGCCGATCATATAGGGTTCGATTTCTGGGCGCGCCGTCAGCACTGCGTCCACCGCCTCTACGCCCATGATCGTACTCAGGATGCGGTCATAAGCGCTGGGCGAACCGCCGCGCTGCACATGGCCGAGCACGGTGATACGCACATCCTCACCCAGTCGATCCTCCAACACCTGGCGCACATAGGTGCATGTGATCGGGTTGCCGTGGCGGTCTTGCGCGCCTTCGGCCACGATCACAATATTGTCGCGGCGGCCCATACGCAGCCCTTCACGCAGGACTTCCGCCATCTCGCTTTCCCAGTCGTCCCGCTCCGGCGGGCTTTCGGGGATCAACACCCATTCAGCGCCGGTCGCTAGGGCGCTCATCACCGCCAAATAGCCGCAGCGCCGCCCCATCACCTCCACCACAAAGGCACGCTGATGGCTGGCCGCAGTGCTGGTCAACGCGTCCACCGCATTGGTGATGCGGTGCAGCGCCGTATCCGCGCCGATCGTCATATCCGTGCCCAGCATGTCGTTGTCGATAGACCCCACCAGCCCGGCCAGCGCCAGAAAACCATGGCGCGCCGCCTGCTCAGGGCTGATCTCGCCGCGCTCGACCAGTTCTTGCAGCAGTTCCGGCCATTCTCGGCGCAGCAAGTCCGCGCCGGTCAGGCTGCCGTCGCCGCCGATCGCGATCAGACAGTCGATGCCGCGCATCACCAGGTTGCGCACCGCCACGCGGCGGCCATCGCGCGTGCGAAACTCCTGGCAACGCGCCGTACCGATGACCGTGCCGCCTCTCTGCAGAATGCCGCCGACATCGTTCCAGCCCATGGGGCGGATGCGGTCGCCGCCGTCGATCATGCCCTGGTAGCCTTCATAAATGGCAAACACTTCGGCCCCGCGGTTGATGCCGGCGCGCACCACGGCGCGCACCGCGGCGTTCATGCCCGGCGCATCCCCGCCGCTGGTCAATACCCCCAGCCGTTTAGGCGTTATCAGAACTCTGGCAACGGTTTCGGTCACAATCGTTTCAGCCACAGCATTTGCGCTCATAACGTTTTTGATCCCTATTGAACTATTATAGCATGCACGCTTACCCGCGCATGAACACCGTGAGGCGGCATATTAGTGTTTAGCATACACCGCTACCAACATCATCCTATATCCCGGCAGTTACGGCTGTGTTGACCGTCGCGCCACAGGCAAGATTTACATAAAACATCATCTTTTGACAACCTAAACCCTCCCGCCTATACTGCGGCCATGCAATTGGCGCGGCGCGCCCGGGCTGAGGTTGCGCTGCCGGCGTTGGATAGGAGAAAACTATGGCTCGGCGCAGAAGCACAGTCCGTATCGGGGTCACGGGGCTGGGCGAACGCGAGGAACTCGTTCCTGGCGTTTTTATCAACAACCACTATCGCGGCTGTACCCCCGGTTTTATCCACACCGAAGAAGGGATCGTCCTGGTCGACACCCCCCTCATCCCCAAACAGGCGCTCGACTGGCGCGAACAGATCGAGGACGAATATCCGGGCGAACTCTTTCTCTACCTGATCAACACCGACCACCATCGCGGCCATGCGCTGGGCAACCAATACATGATGCCCGTGACGGTCATCGCCCACGAGCGTGCCCACAAGGAAATGTCGGGCTATACGGACAACTTCAAAGAGCGCGTGCGCAACAGCTTCAAGCGCGAGCCGGAGATCCAGGCCCAGCTCAACGACATCGAAATCATTCCGCCGCATGTCACTTTTACCAACCGCGCCAAGCTGCTCTTCGGCACGCGCGAGATCGAGTTGATCTTTGTCGGCGGCCATACGCCCGCCACCAGCATTGTCTGGCTGCCCAGCGAAAAAGTCTGTTTCGTGGGCGACATTCTGTGGGTCGACCAACACCCCTACATGGCCCAGGGAAACACCCTCGAATGGCTCAACGCGCTGGAGTTGATCCGCCAGTTGGGGGCCGAATATCTGGTCCCCGGCCACGGCCCGGTCTGCAGCCCCGACGCCACCTATCGTGTCGGCGAATATATCGAATTCATGCGCCGCCGCGTGCGCGACTACTACATGGAAGGCAAAAACAAAAACGAAACCAAAAGCGGACTGGTCGGCGAAATGCTCGAATGGTTCCCAGTTCCCCCTGAACGCAAGGCCAAGATCGAAAGCCAGATCAAATCGGGCCTCAACCGCGTCTTCCGCGAGATTCAGCGAGAAGAAGAACAGCAAGAGGGTGATCTCGAGGACGAGGAAGACGACGACGCCGGCTAACCACACTGCCTTGTAGGTGCGGTTTTCGGCGCCGCCTGTGGCACGCACAAATGGCTAAACTGGAGTAGAAAGGTCGTGGATGCCCCATGGCATACACCGTGGAGTCGCAAACGAATACCCCCGCCAACCAACTGCGCGACGCATTGGACAAGGCCGAGCGGCTGGTTGTTCAGGTCAGCGGTCAAAATGTCGAGGAACTGCTGCTGCTGCTCGACCAAATCGAGCAGAGGTTTGACCAATTGAGCAACGACGGCATCGACCTGCGGCCCGAAGAAGTGCGCTGGCAGAGCCTGCTCAACCGCCTTGATTCCAAACCAGAGCGGATCGTCAGCGCCGCCGCCGGTGGGCTGGCGGAACTGCGCCGCCGCCACCCGCCCGCCGATTCCTTTTGGTGGCAGCTAGACGGCATTGTCGTCGACCGGCGCAAGCGCGCCATCAAACGCGGCGTGATCACGCTGGGCGGGCTGGTCATCGCCGTGGCCCTTATGCTGTGGGGCATCAATTTCTTCTTTCCCCCCGACCCGCAGGCCGTCGCCATGGTCGAGGCCACCAATCAGATCGACCGGCTGACCGCCGAACAGCGCTGGGATGAGGCGCTGACGGTGGTGCAGCAGGCACGCCAACAACTGCCCGACGAACCGGAACTGGCCGTGTGGGAAGCAGTGCTGTATGAGCGGCTGGGCAACGCCGAAGGGGCCGCAGCCGCGCTGGAGGAGGCCAAAGCGCTGTTCGGCGAGAATCCCGTCCAGCTTTGGATCACCCTGGGCAATGACCGCATGATGGTCGGCGACCTGGACGGCGCCGATGCCGCCGCCCAACAGGCTGCGGCCCTCGCACCGGACGAGCCAATGGTCACCTTCCTGCAGGGCGGCATCGCCGAAGCGCGCGGCGATATCCCACGCGCTATCGAGCTGTTTCAAAAGACATCGGATCTAGCGGGCGACGACAACGCCCAGCTTAACGTCATCGCCAGGGTGCGGATGGGCAACCTGTTGCAGCGGCCTGACGCGTTTACCTCGCCGGCCGCGACGCCTACCGCCTCTCCCACACCTACCCCTTGATGCCCGCCCCTCCCGGCCTGCGCGCCCGCCGGCCTCACAGCATCTGGCGACAGGGCGCTGTGCTGCTGATCCTGGGGCTGCTCAGCCTGGCGCTGACCTGGCCGCTGGCCCGTCACCTGATGACCCATGTGCCAGGCGACGGCATCGACGACCCGGCGCTGGCCTGGAACCTCTGGTGGATCAAGGCGCGGCTCGTCGACCAAACCCAGCCCGACATCTTTCACAGCGGCTGGATGTTCCACCCCATCGGGATCAATCTGGCCTTCTACACGCTGACGCCGCTCAACGGGCTGCTCAGCGTCCCCCTGCAAAGTGCATTCAACCTGGTGCTGGCGAGCAACCTGGTGCTGCTCTCCAGTTTTGTGCTGGGCGGCTATGGGGCCTATCTGCTGGCGCTGGAGGTCATGTCCCTCGGCGCGCCGCGCACGCTGCGCCATCACCTCGCCGCGGGGCTGGCAGGGATCGTCTATGCCTTTGCCTCGTCCAAGCTTTTTTACGCCGCGCTCGGCCAGTTCAACATCGCCGGCAGCCAGTGGATCCCCTTCTATGCGCTCTATCTCTGGCGGCTGGGCCGCAGCGCCACCCGCCGCGCCGCGCTGCGCAACGGTCTGGCGGCAGGGCTGTTTCTCGGCTTTCAAGCCTGGGCCGAACTGACCTATGCCTCGTTTCTGCTGATCTGGACGGCGCTCTTTGGGCTGTGGTGGCTGGCGGCAGGGATACGCCCACCGCTGCGCCGCGCCCTTGCGCCGGCAGCTTGGGGGATAGCGGCATTGGGTCTGGTCGCAGGCGCGGCGCTGCTGCCCTTCCTGGCCGCCATGCTCCCCGACCTGCGCCAAGAAGG